>JAIRPL010000039.1 GCA_031256995.1 Puniceicoccales bacterium | reverse complement strand
CGCGGCATCCGGCGCGTCCTCCACCGCATAGCCCGTCTTTTCGGCCACCTCGGCGGCGGCCACCTTGTATCCCGCGCCCGTGAGCCTTGAGACGTTCTCAATGTATTTGCCCACATCCTTCGCGTCCTCGTGCGCGATCAGGAAATAGGCCAGGCGCGGCTTTCCGGGGAACCGCGCATCCAGCACCTCGCGGTCTATGCCACGCTGCATCGCCTCGGAGACCATCAGCGCATCCGCCCGCGAAATGGCCGCGAAGACATCCGCCTGGGCCTCGGACGTGCCGGAGCCATTCAAGCCCACGCTGCCGCCGAGGCTCGTCACCAGCCCGCCCGTTCCGGCAAGGATCAGCTGCTTTTGCAGGTGCTCGATGCGCCCGGAAAAGAGGGGATGCAGGTCCTGCCATTTGTGCGGAGTGAAAGTCGCACCGTATGGGAGGAAGCCGTTTGCGCCGCTGGCGAGCTTCTCGGCGTCGGCGGCAAATTTCCTCGCGGCCTCGCCGTCGGAGGGGATGTCCGGCGGGCCGGTGATCACACCCGCCACACGGCAAAGTTCGATGAAGGCATCCCAGTCGCGTTCGCAAAAGTTCTGCCGTATCCACTTCACCAGGGCGATGCGCGAGAGCGGGCGTTCGCTCTGCGTTATCACCCAGTTGTCAGGGTCTATCTTGTATTCATCGGGAAGCGTCTCGAACGTGCCCTGAGCCGCCTCGGGATTGTATTTCCAGGCACCTTCGCTCCCATCCCGCACGATGTTCCATTGTTTCACGCAGGCCAGGGAGGTGGTTGCGCCATCCGCCCCCGCGATCTTCTCGCAATGGGCAAAGCCCCGGAATGCCGCCTTCCCGAGGTGGGAGATGGCCTCCGTCAGGTTCGAGATGCGCTCATATGCCTCACGAAGGGCCGCGCGCTGGGAAGCGGCCAGGGCCTCGTTGTATCGAGAATCCCTCTCCGACACCGTGCGGATGTCCCAATCCATCGCCAGCAACGCAGATTCCCGCCGCGTGATAATGGTCGAGTAATCCGCGTCGCACGTCTCTATGCCTTGGAACGGTGCCGCCATCGTCCACTGCAAATCCGCATAGTCCCCGCGCGTGTAGCTCTCGATCAGGCGGCGCGCCCGCGAAAAATCCAGGCCGACTTGCGGGTTGTACCAATCGCGAAACTTGTTCAGCGCATCCACCGTCTTTTGCAGCGATAGCGCGGCATGGGCGCCGGCCGACTTTTTACGGCTCGCGGCACTCACTTGCGCCCCCCTTCCCCAAAACAGCCCTTGCAAATGGCTTTCCCTTTCCTTCGGCCACCCCGGGATGGCGGTTTGCACAGCTTTGCAACGGGGTTTGCGGCGTCCGAACGCAAAAAAGGCATTGGGGTGGCCTCCGACCCCTTGGAAGCCCCTGAAACAAAAAATCCATGGACCTCCCCATGAGTCGCGGTGGCCAGCCTGTTTGCCGGGAAAGCAAGCTTCACAGCAGCACCCCTTCCTCGCGGCGAATGCCGCCCTCCCGCCACCGATCAGCCCGCCTAAAGAGCGTGATTTGCGGCGCAGGGCCTTTGTGCCCCGCCGCACGCAATGCCAGGGCAAGGGCCGTGCACCGGTCGCTGTGCCCCTCCTTCGTATGCGCGGCGAAATAGGTGTATTGCCCTGCGTTCACGATTTGGCGCATGGCGTGCAAGTCTTCGCGGATTTCGGCATCCACGGGGATGCGCAGGCGGGTCGGGGCCTCGAAGGCACGGCGCAGGCGCGGGAAAATCTCGCGCTTGAAAGCAGGGGTGAAGACACACAGCTCAAGCCGCCCAAAGCGGTGCCTGTCCGGCGCGTAGATGCCGATGGCAGGGTCTCGGACGAGGTAGTCGCCCAGGCCTATTCCCGGGCCTGTGTAGTCAAAACAGGCTCGGGCACAGCCGCGCAGGCGGGTCTCCAAGGCGGCTTGCTGGTCGGGGGTGGACATGCCCTTCAACACGAGCACCTCCCGGGTCCAGAGCACATCGCCCTCGCGCTGGAGCGTCCAGCAGACCGTCGGGTCGTTCTGACGACCAAAGTCTATGCCGAGGAAAAGCGATGGCGCGGTCGTGCCACCGTAGATTGCAGGGGCGGCAAATTTGCCCGCCTGATTCGATTCGGCGAGCGCGAGGATGTCATACGGGAGTAGG
This sequence comes from Puniceicoccales bacterium, assembly GCA_031256995.1. Taxonomy (GTDB): domain Bacteria; phylum Verrucomicrobiota; class Verrucomicrobiia; order Opitutales; family UBA953; genus CALNBE01. The sequence goes on along the minus strand of JAIRPL010000039.1, from coordinate 7,403 downwards.
AAGTTGTCCGAATCGGCAAATTCACACTCGAACTCCTGCGGCCACGCTTCCGGTGTGTCGAACCCGGCGCGGATTTCCTCCACGTATTCCCCGGCAGTCATGCCAGCGAGCATCCCGGCGGCTTCCCAGTCTTTTGCGACTTGATGAATCGTAACTTTATGCACGCTCCAGTGCAGCTTCCTCCCTTCGATGGGGTTGAGGTAGTTCTCATCCACAAGCTTGTGGAATTGGTTGCCCTTCCCGGCGGGCGTGCTCGTGATCAGGATGCGCTTCACGCCGCTGGCCGGATTTGTGATGACGGGGTAGATGGCCTTCCAGACAGCCGCCCCATTCTCAAAAAACGCAAACTCGTCGAGTATGAGGTTGCCGGAAAACCCGCGCAATGAGGCGGGGCGTCCGGGCAAGGCATAGATTTTGCTCCCGTTGCCAAAGACGATGATCTTCGCCTTGGGCTTCACACCAAACACATCGGCGTCTCCGGCTTCCACCTCTCCTTCCGCGAAGGTCGCCGAAAACTCCGCCGCCCAGTCTTTGCACTTTTCGAGGGTCTCTATCGCCTGCCGTTCCGTCGGCGCGGCGATTATCCAGTTGTTCCTCGGCGAGGAGACGGCGTCGGAAGTGGAAATAAATGCCGAGGTGTAACCCTTCCCGCTCTGCCGCCCCCACAGGGCGATGCGGAACCGGGTCTTGTCCGCAGCCAATTCCTTCTGGAATGGCAGCAGGAGCATTTTGGGAGCGTCAGGCACCGTACACCTCCTTGATCCTGGCGCGTATTTGGTCCCCCGTGAGCCTGCCGCCCTCCGCCATCTTTTCGATTTCGGCCAGCTTTTGCAAAATGGCGGCCTTCTCCCGCTCGGCCTTCTCCACCTTCAGCGTCAGCTCCTGTGTCTTGATACGAAGCATCTCGGAAAACTGCGATTCGCGCAGGTCGCTTTCCCGTCGGCGCAAGGCAAGTTCGTCCTCCTTGAGCCTCGCCGCCCGCGCCTCGGCGAGCACCTTGGCCAGCGTGGCGATGTCGCCCGTTGCGGCCTCGGGATCGAGCGACAAATCAAAAACTTTCTGCTGGATGGCACGCACCGCCGCCTCGTCAAACGTCCCAGGCGTGGCGGCAAGCAGGTCGCGCACCGTCTCCGCGCTGGCGACACTGCGCTGGTAGCGCACAGGCCACACCTCATCGCGGTAGTACTCGGAGACGGCAGTCTTCCCGACGTCGAGCTGCAATTCCGCCGCGATGCGCTCGCGCACTTCCTGCTGCGAGAGACCATCGGCCAGGAACCAGCCCTCAATGCGTTGACGCTTTTCCAGCGGCAGGTTCTTGAGCACGGAGTCGGAGCGGGGCTTGCGCGGCCGCTTTTCAGGCTGTTTGCAGGCGGGTTTCATCAAGGTTGCAACAGAGGTTCAAAAATTGTTCTCGGCCTTCACCGCGCGACCCACGTCGGTTATGCGCCAGCGCATGGAGTACTCGCCGGGAATGCCCGTGACGCACCCCATCTCATCCGCGTGGCGGATGGCCTCGGAAAGCTCGGCCTCACTCACATCGCCCAGGCCGCACTGGCGGCGCATCTCCGAGCGCAGCACATTCTCGGCGAGCAGGTAGTTGCCCGTTGGGGCGAGGGCGCACAGGAGGGCGCGGTCAAGCTGCTGGTTTCTGTAGTTTCTCATGACGTAAAAAAAGGATCAGTGGGTGGAGGAGTTGGCGGCGGAAGTTTCAGCGAACGGCGTCATGCGACCATCCAGGCGGCTCACGGCCTTTTCCATCTCCGAGAGCCTCCGGAAAAGCTCGGTGTTCGCGGCCTTGGAATCCTCGCGGAACTCCGTCCGCAGGGCGCGCAACTCCGCCAGAAGCACCGACTGGCGCGCATCGCCATCGGCCTTCACATCGTCGCGCAGTTTGGAGATGCGGGCGTGCAACTCGTCCTCGATTTTCGCAACATCCACACGAACGCTTTGCAGGTCTCCCATGCGCGCGGCAGCGTCCCAATCGGCCAGAGGGAGCACCCCGCCCTCAGCAACAGCCTTGGTGGCTCGCGCCTTTTCCCCCTTCGTCGCCCAGAGCGCGATGCCCGCCCCCCCGCCACTCGCCCCGAGAAAGACAAGAGCCGACACCAGCCACCCCATGTAGCTATTGGCATCACCAGGCGTGGGAGCGGGCGGAGCCGTCACGGCAAGCACCGTGGCCTGGGCGAATGAGAGGGCGGAGTGAAACATGAGCGGGAAATAATCGCTTGGGCGGCATGTCGGTTAGCGGCCGGCGGTGGTGGCCTGCCTGTCGGCAGAAAGGGTGTCAGGCGCGGGGGCCGCATCGGTGGCAGGCGCGAGATTGCGCGCAGCCCATTCCTGCGCGCTCGGCGCGGCGTGCGAGTAGTCGACTCCAAACGGAGCGGCATCCCGCGCGTCATTCTCCAAAAGCCAGACGGTATTCAACGACTCCAGCACCCAGCCCGGCGCGGCCTGGGCCGCCGCCACAAACTCCGGATGTGTTTTCAGCCGCGCGGGATTTCCAGAAGCCAGGGGCGCATGGTGCGCACAACCGCAAAACGCCAGCGCACCCGAAAAAAGGATTCCCCCGACGCCCAGCGCACTGACAACTACCGGGAACACTTTTCCACCTGTGTCACTTTCCGCGACGCGCGCGGGGGAAATTGTCGACCCAGCGCGGTCAGACGCCCTTGCCGCCTGAACCGCATCCTCGTTCGCCAAGAACGCCTTTGCCGCACCGGACTCAACCGCGCGCGCCACCGCCCGCCCGGCGCGCCAATTGTCCCAAAGTACCCATGCCGTGGGCACCACCCCGATCACCACGCCCGCCGCCGTAAGCCACGGCTGCACCCCCTGCACCCCAAACATCGTGAGCGCCGTCCCGAGGCTCACCAATGCCTTGCTCACCAGGGCATTGCGCGCCTCCACCGTCTGCGTCCCAAAACACGCCGCAATATCCCGCACCGCAGCCGCCAGCTGCAGCGCCTTCTGCTGCGCCGTGGCAGCATCGGCGCCACCCGCCGTGTCGGGAGAGAGGCTCTTCCCCACCGCGCCGCTCCCTCCCTCCGTTCCGGATTCGCCGGAACCGCTCACATCCAGATTTTCAAAACTTTTTTCCGCTGTGTTGGTGTCCATGCCCCACAGCCTATCACCCGCACAACCCCTTTGCAAAAAACCAGCAACACCGGCGCAATCGGCGAGGAAATATTTTGGAAAAAACCACTGCCCCGCCAACCTCCGCACATCCGGCGCTCTCTATCTCGACGTCCTCACGTCCAGAGTCCGGAGTCCACAACCCGCTGCCCCCGCGCCGCGCAGACGCGGTCACAGCAAGCGGCACCACGCCCCGCCATTGCCCGCTATCCCGCGCCGCGCGCCTTCGCCTCAAGCTCAAGAGACTCGCGGTATTCACGGGCGGCGGCAGCCATCGTGAACTCCGTATCCCTCAAATCCGGGCCAAGAGCCTCGCGGATTTGCTGGATGCCCACGCGGAAGAACTCCCTGCGTGGATTCACCTTGTTGACTCGCTGGTCCTCGAAATGCCGATGCAATCGAGCCTCAAGACCAGGCGCATCGTCCGTTGTCACGAACGCATGAACATCAAACTCAAACGGAACGGAGGCATCCCCAAGCTCGTCCACGCGCTCTTGCGGGTTGAGCCGGCGTGTCTGTCCGATCTTGAAAACTCCTTCCCCAAAGCTCCCGACATTGGAGATGACATAGACCGTCCCGCGCTTTGTTTGCTGTGCCATCGAGAGCGCGCGCTGGTTGCTTGCCTCAGCCTCGGCGGCGCGGGCTTCTGCCGCGACACGCGCGGCCTCGGCATCCGCAAGCGAGGCGGAAAGACGCTCCATCTGTTTCGCGATCATTGCCCGCTGGGCATCGCTCGCGGCGGCTCGCGCCTCGGCGGCGGCTTTATCAATTGCAATGCGCAGCGCGGCCTCACGCGCATCGGCGTCCGCGCGTTCGCGCTGCGCTTCACGAGCCGCGCGAAGCGCCTCTTCCTGTGCCTTGCGAATCTCGCGTTGCGCGCGCTCCTCTTCCCGCTGCCGCTCCCTGAGTTCCCGCTGTTCCTCCAGATCGCGCTTCTTGAGTTCTTGCACGATCACAGCCCAACGCAGTTCATCCATGCGGGCCTGAAGATACGCATCCGTGATCTCGACTGCGAGGTGCTCGCCACGACGATTCAACAGGGCGCGGGCGTCCGTTAGTTTTTGTTTCAACTTCCCAAAGTTGTCGTGCTTCACGTTTCCGATGATCTCTTCCGCGTCTCCGTTGAACGCGGCGAGAAATACCAGCTTGACCGCATCCGCCTGCTTTTTGTCGGAGATGTGACAGGTGATGGCTTTTCCTTCTTTGCAAACAGCCTTCCATTTCGCTCGCGACTCGGCCAGTCGTTTTCCGGCCTCCGTGTGCTGGTACCCCTCGGCAAGCTCATCAATGAGGGTGTGGGTTGGTATTACAAAATGAACTCCATATCCGTCCACGTATCGTTGCAGGGCCTCTGCCTCGCCACGAAGCCCTTTCACCGCCTCAGAAAAGAACTCCCATTCCCTGTGCGCCATCGCGAGCTTTTCATTGGCTTCCCTGGTCTTCCGATCCACCTCAGCCTCAACATCCACAATAGCCTGATAAGGTCGCAGGTGATCGGTCTCGGCCTTCCAACGGGCGATCTTGTTGCGTGAATGCCGAAGGATGAAATACGCGACACCCGCGCCCGCTGGCAGCAGGGCAAAGACAAGGGGAGGCTTCACCAAAATCGCGATGGTCGAAATGCCCGCATAGAGCACGAGCGAGAGGGCAAGCCAGCCCATGTCATCCTCCCGTTTTGGAGGCGGGGGTAAGGGTGGAGGCGCCGGGGATGGTGGAGTGTTCATCTCGATTTTGTCTTCTTTGTTTTTTGCGAAATGTCCCCGGCTCGACCGAAGACGACTGGGCCGTTAAAGGTTCCTCCGTGGACGGTCGGCGCGGAGACGACTTTCTCGATTTTTCTCGGGCCACCCTTGCCACGGCGGTCTGGAGCTTTCGCCAGGCGCGCGTTGACGCGGTACCCTGTCTTGACAAGCCGCTCAACGATGGCGAGGCGCACAAACTCGGCGCGGTTTTCGCCGGCTGCCTCACGGGCTTCGTCCAGGAGACCCAGGAGTTCTGAGTCCAAGGGAACGCCGATGAACGACTGGCCCTTGCTTCGAGGTGATTCCATTTCGCAAAGCTAAAAAATCTTTTCAGGAAGAAAACTTTTTTGTTGAAACTCGATTAAACCGAGTTAAACCGAGTTTTAGAAAAATGAAAACACGAATGAATGTTCTGGTCGGGGTGAAGCTCCCCGAAGACCTCCTCAAGGCCCTCGACTCCGTCGTGTGCGATGAAGACAGCGACCGCTCAAAGTTCATCCGCAACGCCGTCCGCGAGCGTATCGCCCGAATCACAGGAAGGCACATCCGCCGCCCCAAACCCTCGACTGGGACAACCTCGCACTCGCCATCCGCGAACGTGCCTTCTTCTCCGCAGGCGTCGAAGACATCCGCACAGTCCAAAAAATGAAAAACATGCTCAAGCAAAGCCTCGCCCTCGAACGCGACGAGGGAGGGCACATGTCCCGCGCACGCTTCGTCGCAGACATGCGCGTCGCCCTCGGAGCCACCGGCACCGACAGCGGATCCCTCACAGACCTCGGCTCCAGCCGCCGCCTGAAACTCATCTACGACATGAACACGACCGACGCCGCAGCCTACGCCCGCTGGCAGGCCGACAACGAAGACAAAGACCTCCTCCACGAGTTTCCATGCCAGGAACTCATCCGCCTCGAAGACCGCAAAAATCCACGCAAATGGGAGGAGATTTGGGCGGCCAACGGAGGCCAATTTTACGACGGACACCGCATGATCGCCCGAAAAGACTCCCCCATCTGGGCTAAAATCTCCCGCTTCGGGAAACCTTGGCCGCCCTTCGACTTCGGATCAGGAATGGGCCTCGAAGACATAGACCGATTCGACGCGGAAGACCTCGGAATCATCAAGCCCGATGACAAAGTTCATCCGCCCCAGGAAGACTTCAACGCCCGCCTCGAAGCCTCCCTCCTCGACCCAACGCCAGAATCCCTCCAAGACATAGACGACCTCTTCGGCGACCAAGCGGACGTCGCCCACGGCAAAGTCCGCTGGAATGCCAACCTCCTGTCGGACTTCTACGACGAAGCCTTGAAAGAGCCAAGGGAAACGAAAAATAAAAGCACTGAGCGAACGGCCATAGACCTCGGAAAAGCCACCAAAAAGACCATTGAAACCGTCCGAAGAGTCTTCGGCATGGACCTCACTGGCTGGAGACTGGAGATAGACCTACCACACGTCCGGCATGCCATCCGAAAACATGGTGAGCCAAACCTGACCTATAAAAGTTCCGGAGAAAAAAACCAAAGACAAGTCCCTCTGACCCGCGAAGACTTCCGAGCCTTCCCCTTGGTTTGGAGACACGCCGACACCGCCGAGAAAGGGGAACTTCTGCCCATCAATGGAGACACACCGCCCGCAGGATGGCCACCAACATTCAGGCTGCAGAGCAACATCTGCGGCCAACTCTGGGTCGGGGAATACTACTTGGACGTCAAAAACAAACGCCTCAACTTCGGAACCGCATTTCGCCTAAAATAAAAAAGCTCGTTTGCGGGGGTGATGCCGACGCTTTCGCGCCACCTCACTTGCCAACGTCCGAAACGGGTCAAACGAGCACCCACAAGCGCACCCCCTCCGTCCCAAATTGCAACAACATTTTTCAAAATCCCCCTCTCCTCCCTCTCCAGCCAGACACTTCCAACACCCCCAAAAAAGGCATTGCAACGTCATTGCAACACACGTGCGCGCCCACCGCCCCTCCGCCACCGCCACTTCGCCGTCCCCTCCAGACACCACCCCGTCCCCTCCTGTCATGGACACCCTTTTCCGCCCAGCCACTCCCTCATTTCGTTGTCAAAACGCCCTTTTCCGCCCTCTTTTACCTCAACTCCCAATTCACCCCCTCATCTCCCCTCCATCCCCACCTAACCCCTTGATTTTCCCCGATATCCCGCCCTCTCCCCCCTATCCCGCCCTCTCCCCCATCTCCCCCGGCAAGGATAACGTGGCCTTAATGATCCGCCATTGCAGCGGGATCATCTGCGTGCCGACAACCGGCGAGCACCTGCGGCGCCTGGAGCTGCCAGCCATGGTGGAGCACAACCGCGACTCTTTCCGGACGGATTTCTCCGTCAGCGTGGATGCCGCGGAGGGCGTCACCACGGGCATCAGCGCGGAGGATCGCGCGCGGACCATCCGCGTTCTTGCCAGCCCGGAGGCCAAGCCCGGCGACCTTGCGCGGCCCGGGCACGTCTTTCCATTGCGCGCGCGCGCCGGGGGCGTGCTGGAGCGCGCGGGGCACACGGAGGCGGC
>JAIRPL010000035.1 GCA_031256995.1 Puniceicoccales bacterium | reverse complement strand
GCCTTCCGCTTGTCGGCGGTGGCGGCTGGCTCTGCACCGTCACCCGCAGGTGGCGTGGCAGTCCCGGCGGCGCTGGAGGCGCGAACCGTCCACGTGAGGCCGACCACGCAAAGGACGGCTAAAAGGATTAACTGTTTCATGCCCCGCAAGAATAGCACGGGCGCGGCGGCCGGCAGTGTGCGGGATTGCGTTGCGCGCCTGCCCCATTGCCGCATCACGGGAATCATCAAGGGGCGGCAAAACATCACCGTCGTGACGGCCATGAAGCTTGCCCGCGTTTTTGGGCAGACGCCTGGCTATTGGCTCAACCTGCAACGGTTTTACGATGTGGCCAAGGCCGAGGATGAGATCGGCGAGGAGCTTGCGGCGATTCTGCCGATTGTTGAAAAACACGACGCGACGTCCGTTGCGGCATAGCGGCTACTCATCCACCCAGTGCGCCGGGGGCGGGGGCTTGCCGTCGGCGGGGACGGACTGGTCAACGGGGCGCGGGACGGTGACGAGCCATTTGGGCGTGATGGGCACCCAGATTTCCTCCATGCGCGCGGGGCCGACGCGCTGGTAGACGAATTGCAGCGAGGGGTTGTGCGGGTTGATGGTGGCGAGGCGGGTAAGGCGGGTGCGCTCGAAGTGCCAGTTTGGGGCGCGGGCGTCTCGCCGACGGTCGCCGCGACAATTTTCCCTTCCGCATTGTGCGCCGCCCAAAAACGCGCGACGTCGCGCAAATCCGCACCTCCCGCGAGCCGCTTGGCTTTTGCATACTCCGCCCTCACCTCAGCCGCGAAAACCGCACTTTCCCTCCCCAAACCCTCAAGTCTGCGGCGATGCATGTTCCACTCTGAAATCGCCTCACCCTCGGTTTTGAAAAACCTCCTGATGCGCCTCCCCCCTGAATGGACGCACAACACCCACCGTTTTTCCTTCTCCGCCCATCTCACCCGAACCGTCCCGCCCCTTGTTTTGAATTTGGTTCTCACCTCAAAAACGGTGGCGGTTCGGTGGCGGTTCACAACCACGAAAAGGGAGAAAAAAGGGCGAAAAGCAAAATTCCCAAATGGCCCCAAAAAAACGAAAAGCCCTGATTATCAATCAGTTGTGGGCATTAATCTTGACCTGCAAAATGGTGGAGGTGGCGGGAATTGAACCCGCGTCTTTCAATCCATTGAACACGACATCTACACGCTTAGCCTTCCGATTGGATCTTGACGGCGGTTGGGCGGAGGCGCCCGCGTCGTCCAGCAAAGGTTTTTATTTCAACTCCAAAACCGCTGCGAAACCGGAGCTTTTTCCTGCTTTTTAGACGGCCCGGCAACTTAGCAGGAGTGGGTTGCGGTGACCGTCGCGGACTCAGGCCGCGAGCGCCAGTGAGCTGTTACGCTCAAAGGCGATTACGTTGTTTGTTTTGCCAGTTATCGTGGCGATGCATGATTAGGGAGGCCAAGCATCATCCTCCGCGTGCCATCGCGCCCTCTTGATTAAAATCGAATCCGGAACACCCCCGTTGTTTCTGAAAACAGGAACGTCTGTGGAAGAAATCTTCAAGAAAACGGTGACGATCCCGCCTGCGCGGCAGGATGGCGTTTTTTTGAGGTTTCAAGGAACAGTGGCGCGAACGTTGGGGCAGGGACGCGCGTTGTCAATCCATTTTGTCCGCGAAGTCCACGGATTGCAGGGGGTGGATGTCCAAGGGGTTGGGGTGCCAGTTGCGAACCCTGGGGTGGATGAGGAATTTGTTGCGGTTGTGGACGACGGGGATGATGGCGGCGTCGCGCAGGAGCAGGTTCTCGGCGTGGCGGAAACGGGCGTTGCGGCCGGGGCCGGCATGGGCGCGGGCGGCCTCGGCGATGGCCTCGTCATAGCCGGCGGATTTCCAGCGGGTTTGATTGAGTTCCGAGGTGGAGGTGAAAAGCTCAAGGAAACTGGCGGGGTCCGGGTAGTCACCGCTCCAAGCGGCGCGGGCGAGCTGGTATTTTCCCGCGGCGACCTCCTGTTTGAAGACTTTCCAGTCCCGGCTTTGCAGCTCGACGCGGATGCCGAGCACGTCGCGCCACATTTGTTGCATGGCCTGGGCGAGAAGCTGGCTGGATTCCTGGTTGTTGTAGAGATAGGTCAGGACCGGGAAATCCGCGCCGCCGGGGTAGCCCGCCTCGGCGAGCAGGCGGCGGGCGGTGGAGGCGTCCGCGCGCTCCGGGATGCCGGCCTCCCGCGTTTCCGGGGTGAAGGCGTAGCCGGCGGTGCCGTCGGGGACAAGGGAACGCGCGGGAATCTCGCCAGCGCGCAGCACGCGCCCGGCAAGTTCCCAGCGGTCGAGCGCGAGGGAGAGCGCGCGGCGCACGCGGACGTCGTTCAGGGGCGGGACGCCGGTGTTCACGCGGATGAATGTGGTGCTGAAAAACGGGTCCAGCCGCAGGGCGGGGTCGTGGCGCGCGCGCAGGGGAGGCACCTTCACCGGGGGGACGCTGCTGGTGATGTGGAGCAGCCCGCCGCGAAAGGCGCGCTCCTCGGCGGCGGCGTCGGTGATGGTGAGGAAGCGGACGCCGTTGAGGCGTACGGACGCCGCGGCGTGGTAATGCGGGTTGCGGGCGAGTTCGATGCGATCCCCGGCGCTCCATCCGGCGAGGAGGAACGGGCCGTTGGTCACGATGCTTCCGGGGCGGGTCCAGGGGGTCCCGGGGGTGTCGGCCCCGCCTTTCGCGAGGATGGCGTGGCGCGGGACGGGCGCCCAGGCCGCGTGGCACAGCAGGGCAGGGAGGGTGGGCGTCGGATGCTCCAGCTCAAGGCGCAGCGTGAGCGGGTCTGGCGCGGAAAAGCCCGTGTCGGAAAAATTCCGGACGCGCCCCTCGTAAAATGCGCGCGCGTTTTTCACGCAGAAAAGCAGGGTCGCGTTTGGCGCGCCGAGCCTGGGGCTGAGGATCCGTTCCCACGAGAAGAGGAAATCCTTCGCGGTGAGCGGTGTGCCGTCACTCCAGCGCAGGTTTGGGCGCAGGCGCAGGGTGCAGACGAGGCCGTCCGGGGAGAGGGTGTGGCTTCTGGCGGCGGCGGGCACCGGGGCGAGGGTCACCGGGTCGTGGGCGAGCAGGCCCTCGAAAAGCGCGGAGACGATCCGCAGGTCCACGGCCCCGGAGACGGCCTGCGGGTCGAGGGAGACGGGATCCGCCGCGTTGTTGATGATCAGGATCCCGGCTTTCGCGGCCCGTCCGGCGACAGTCCCCCCGTCCCGCCCCGCCGGGCATCCGCACAGCGCCAGCATGCACGCGGCGAGGAGGGGGAATGGCGCGCGCATCCCGGTTTGCAGTGTTTTCCGGATGAGTCCTGGCATTCGCGACGGGGGAGGGGAGGCGGGGAGTGTTGCTCCAAGGGGGGGGCGGTTTATCGCGCCGCGGTGGCGGCAAATTTCCGCAGGCGGGCGAGAACCTTCCCCGCGCCGAGGAGCCGGAAAATGTCGTGCAGGTGCGGGCCGCCGTTGAGTCCGCTGACCGCGTAGCGCAGCGCGGCGAAGTGGTTTGCCGGTTTTTCGTCCGAGGCGGCGGCGATTTCGCCAATGACGGCCTCCAGCGCCGCGCCATCGACCAGCCTTCCTTCCCCGGCCAGGCGTTCCAGCGCGGGCAGCAGGGCCGCGACCTTCGCGGCGGGGTCGCCCTTCTTGCGGAGGTTCTCGAGCGTCCTGGCGTCCTCGGCGTAGTCGTCCCGGAGGAGGTATGCGAAGAGCGTCGGGACATTCTCCAGGGCGCCGACTTTTTCGCGGACGACATCCAGCACGGCCCGCAGGTGGGCGGGGGGCGTGGCGCCGGTCACAAGGCCCGCGCTTTCGAGGATCCCGGTGACCTTTGTGTCGATCTGCGCCGGCGGCAGCGCGCGGACGTATTGCTGGTTGATGTGGGCCATCTTGCGCTCGTCAAAACGCGCGTTGCCCTGGTGGACATCCGAAAGGTCAAACTGGGCGATGATGTCGGAGATGGGGAGGATTTCGCGCCCGTCCCCCGGGGTCCAGCCCAGCAGGCAGAGGTAGTTGCGCACGGCGTCGGGCAGGAAGTGGCGCTGCTGGTATTCCTCGATGAGCGCGCCCCGGTCGCGTTTTGACATCTTTCCCTTTCCCTCGGTTTTCAGGATGAGGGGGATGTGGGCGAATGTGGGCGGCGTGACGCCAAATGCCTTGTAAAGCTCGATGTGCTTGGAGGTGTTGGAAAGGTGGTCCTCGCCACGGATGACGTGCGTGATGGCCATCGCGATGTCATCCACGACGTTGACGAAGTGAAACCCCGGCTCGCCGTTGGCGCGCACGAGCACGAAGTCGCGATCCTCGGCGCGCGTCACGTCGCCGCGGATGAGGTCGTGGATGACGACGGGGGCGGCGTCCACGACCTCGACCTGCCTGTCCAGCGTGGCATCGCCGTCCTTGTAAGTCTCGCGGATGGTCCGCCGCGGCCCCTCGAGGCGGAACCAGACCGCCCCGTCCTTCTCGTAGGTCCGCCCGGCGTCGTGGAGTTTTTGGAGGTATTCGCGGTAAAGCCCCGTGCGCTCGCTCTGGCGGTAGGGGCCGTGGCTGCCGCCCTTTTCCGGGCCTTCATCCCAATCCATGCCGAGCCAGCGCAGGCTGTCGTAGATGACGCGCAGGTATTCCTCGCTGTTGCGCGCGGTGTCGGTGTCCTCGACACGCAGGATGAAGGTGCCCCCGGTGTGGCGGGCATAAAGCCAGTTGAAGAGGGCCGTGCGGGCGCTTCCGATGTGAAAGAAGCCGGTCGGGCTGGGGGCAAAGCGGGTGCGGACGTTGCTCATTGGGAGGACGTGAAAAAAAGGCGGGCATTCTGCGCGCCGCCGCGCGGATTGGGAAGCGGAGAGTCCGCGCCCCCGGTGAAAAACAGGCCCCTATTTCCTCCGTCCGCCGCTCTTGCCTTCCTTGGTGTTCGCGCTCTGGGGACCCGTGGAGGACTCGTCGACCCATGCCACGGTGATCTCCCCCTTGCCCGCGAGGGTCACGCTGGCTGCCGCCCGCACGACGGTCAGGCCCTTGCGCACGGTGACGGTGGTGTTCACGCCAAAACTGCTTTTCAGGACTTTCTCCTCCTTGCGCGTCCATTTGTGGAAGAGAAGCGAGTCCTGCGGCACGTCGCCGCCCTCGATCTTGCGCGCCTTGTCCAGCGCCTCCTCCTTCGGGCCGGCGAGGGTTTCCCCGGCATTTTCGGTGACAAAGGCGTCAATCTTCTCCAGCGCGGCGTCCAGCTCCGCGCGCGCCTTGTCGCGCTGGGTCGGCGGCGGGGCCTCTTTCCCGCGCTGCTCGGCGACCCTCTGCGCGGCGGCATGCCGTTTTTCCGCCGACTCAAACGTCTGGGCCTTGGAGGCCGCGGCCTGCATGAGGCGGCGAAGCTCCGAGTAGCTCTTTCTGGGGACGATGTGGATCGCCTCGACCGCCAGGCCCTTGTCCACGGTGCCGGAGACCTTGATCTCCTTGCCGGCGGGCGCGGCCTTGGGCGCCTTGGTGGGCGCCGCTGGCGGTTTTTCCGGGGCGTTTTCGGCGGCGGAGGCCGAGATGGCGCCAAGGAGGGCGCATGCCAGGACCCCGGAATGCGCCATGGAGAGCAGCAGGGAACGGCGGCCAAAGATTTTTCGAAGAAGGCGGCGGAGCATGGGAATGGTGTTGGAAAAAAGTTCGGTTTTCAGGCCATGGCGCCAAGACTTCTGGACGGAGGTCGAAAAACGGGGCCATCCTGCCTCGCAGGGGGTGGGCAGCAAGTTGTTTTTGGCGAGGGGAGGGGAAGTCCTTGCGGACGATTCCCCCCTGCGAGGTTCTGGAAAAAACGGGAGGCCTCCCTTACTTGCGAAGGTCCTCGTTGGGGTGCCGCCCCTGGCGGGCGCGGTTTTTGCGGCGGCGCCAGAAGGCAAGGGCGAGCGCGCCAAGGCCGCCGCAGAGGGCGTAGGTGGAAGGCTCGGGGACATTGGGCACGCCCGTCCACTTGGTGCGGACGAGATAGAGATTATTGATGTCCTTGTAGATGAGCTTCCAAAGGCCGGAGCGCAGGTCGAAGTCTTCCGTGCGCTCGAAGAGGCCGGTCATCAGGGGATGGTCGGCTCCCAATTCCTGCGCGGTGTTACCCGTGATGGTGACGTTCTCCATGAGGAGGAATTCCTTGTCCTCGATCGCCGGGATATAGGTGGGGACGACTTCGATCCGGATCTTCCCGCCGGTGTTGGCAAGCGCGACTTGGGGGGCAAACTTGATGGCGCCAGCGGCGAGTTTCGTCGTCTGTGTGGTGCCGTCCGGGTTTTCCGGGGTGCCGTCGACCGTCATGGACACCATGGCCTTGCCGGTGTGGAGGGTGATGCTGGTGCCGCCCTCGATGGTGATTTTGTTGCTCGCCTCGATGAGAAGGCCGGCGACGGGCGCGGTGGGGGCGGAGAAGTAGGACGGCCCGGCGATGAGAGTGCCGCCGGTGTACAGGGCGAACTCTGTGGCCTTCAATTCGGTCCCGCTGGCGGTCTGAAGGATGCCGGGGGCGCCGCCGCCGGCGCGGCCGACGAGGAAGCTGCCGGCGCCGCTGCTGTACACGGTGGGGGCGCCGTTGGCGCTGCTGATCGAGAAAAGGCCGTTTTCAATCCGGGTGTGGCCACCGTAGCCTTGGGCGTTGCCTTGGAAATAGAACGGGGCGGAGCCGGTTTTGCGGAAAATGGAGGTTGGGGGTCCGATGAGGTATCCGCCGAAGTATTGGTAATCACGGCTGTTGGCGTGCTCAAGGGTGGTTTTGTCGCCAAGGGTGACTTGGCCGCTGTAGTAATGGTTGAGGTAATAGGTGGATTCGAACGGGGTGCCCCCGTCGAAGGTTTCCCGGATGGTGCCAATGCCGCCGTAAAGGCGAAGGTGGGTATTGTCGCTGATGTTGAGGGTGCCCTGGAAACTGTTGTAGCGGGCGGCGATCTCGAAGTAGCCACCGCGGAGGGTCAGTGTGCCGTCGCTCGAGGGGGTGGACGTGTACCCATTGCTGCCAATCGGGGTGTCGTCGTGGCCGATGGGGCCGGCAAGGCGCTGGCCTTCATCCAGGCCTTGGTTGAGGGTGAGGGTGGCGCCGTTGTCGATGATGATGGCGCCGTGGTAGACGCGTGTGGTGGAACCCTGCTGGAGGGCGTCTGGGTTGCCGGGGTCGTGGGTGTCGTACTGGTAACTAACGCTGCCATTGCCGAGGCCCTTCTGGATTATCAGCTCGCCAGCCTTGACGGTGGTCGTGCCGCCAAATGTCTGCCAGGCGCCGCCGATGGCGGGCGGGGCGTTGTAGGCATTTGGGGCGTCAAGAATCAGTTTGCCCGTTCCGGTTTTCACGAGATTGCCCGCGCCGGCGATGACGGTGTCGCCGTCGCCAAAGGTGATGTCGGACGGGTCGTCGTTTTGCTCCAGGACAAGCGTGTCGTAGGCGGTCAAGAGCCGCACGGGCGTGATGCCGTCGGAGTTGGAAAAGACGAATTTCGAGCTGGAATCGCCGGAATTCCAGACGAGGGTGGCCTTGGAGGAGCCTCTGACCGTCAGGGAAGGGGCCTCCACGCCGGCATTGTCGAAGCGGGCCGTGGCGCGCTCGCTGATCTCAAGCGCGGGCCGGATGCCGGCGTATTCATGGTTGGAGCTGATGTAGGGGCCGTTGATCTTGATGGCGTCCCCGGTGAAGACGAAGTCGCTGCCGTGGCCGGTGACGAGCATGGAGTGCACCTCGATGAGCTGGCCGGGCAGGGGCGGGGTGGTGTTGTCGATCTTGACGGCGAGGGCCTGCTCCTTCTCGGAAGGGGCGTTGCCCACGCCAATATCGAAGACGACGCGCGAGGTGTTTGTGAAGGGGCTCGCCAACAGTCCTTGGGCGACAAGGGCGCGGGTAAGCTCGTAGCCGTCGGCGAGGCGCCAGTTTTCGTTGGATTGGTCGTGGTTCCAGGTGGCGGCCTGGTCCGTGCCGTCCCAATACAGGCCCGGCGAGACGGCGCCGCCAAGGTAGATGACGCCCTCGGTGGCGAGGCGGTCAAACTTCCACTTCAATTCCGCCGGAAGGGGGATGGCCGCGCCGCCGTGGGTGATGGAGACATCCTTGCCAAAGAACCAGCCCGCGCCGTTGGTGAAAACGCCCGGTGCCGAGGCGGCACTGGCGGCGGGATTGCCGGCGCCGGCGTCCGCGTCGAAAAGGTTGATCTCGTAGCCCAGGACGAACTGCGTCGCGTCAAACCCGGCGTCGTGGCGGACAAGCAGCGTGGAGCCGAGGCTGGTGGTCAACTGCCCGGCCGCCAGAACCCCGTGCGTGCCGTCGGCGGCGACAAGGAAATCCAGCACGCCCCCGCTCACGCTGACACTCCCCGACGCCCCGGCGGAGAGGGATCCCGCGGAAAATGTCCCGGGGCTGGGTTGGGTGACATCCAGGAGGAGCCGCCCGCCGCTGGAAAACACGTAGGCCGCCGCGTTCGACGTGCCCGAGGGCTGGCCCGAGGCCGGGGAAACGGCGCGGACGCTGGCCGCGACACGCAGCAGCGAATCGTTGGTGATGCTGACGGCGCCCGTGACATTGGTTGGCGCGGTGATGTTGACGGAACCCCCGGCGTTGGCGGTGATCCCGCCCGCGAGGAAATTGCCCGCCCCCGAGATGGTGATCTCCGCCGAGCCGCCCGGGCGCGCCGGGTCGGGGGTGCCCGTGTTTGAGAGCGTCTTGCGGAAGACGTAATCGGTTGTCCCGACGCGGGTCACGCCCGGCCCCTCGTTGATGACGGCGCCGTAGGAGCCTTTGCTTCCGTACTGATCGCTGGCAGTGTCAAAATTCCCCAGACGCAGCTCGCCATGCCCCCGGTTGATGACGCTGGCGGTGATGTTGGGGTATTGCGGGTTTTCCATGCCGACATCCTTGGCCTGGACCTCCACGAGCGCCGTCGCGCCATCGGCCGCGCTGGCGTTGGCGATGATGTCCACGCCAAGGATGCTGTTGGACTTGCGGAAAAGCGCCGACCCAGGCCCCTCGACGGCAAGGGTTTGATGGCTGGTTGAGGTGAGGGATTTTCCGTCAAACTCCAGACGGCCGCGGGGGTCGGCGATGGTGACCGTGGAGGGCACCTTGACGTTGCCGACGACCTCGCTCAGCTGGCGGCCGGAGGGGATGTTTCGGAAGGTGAGGGTTGTCGGCCCCTCGTAGGTCACCGATCCCATGAAGCGGTAGTCGTTGGGGACCTCCAGGTTGGCCGGTTTCAATTCCCCCGCCCCCGTCGCGCCGGTTCCCGGTGTGTATACCTGGTTCGCCGGGATCCACGTCGTCCCGGTATCGTTATAGTGGCCCTCTTCGTACCAGTCCGCCACCGTGTGGAGTGTGCCGCTTTCGAGGTTGAGCGTGGCCCGCTGGGAAATTGCGCCGATGGCGTTCCGGCTTCCGAGGTAGAGGTGCCCGCCTCGAAGGATGATGCCCGCGGCGAGGCCGGGGCGCGACTGGTCGTCACCGTTGTTGCCTCGGATGAAGAGGTGCCCCGCGCCGATTTTCTCAACGAAGGCGCCGGAGCCGCCGATGATGGACTCGTTCAACTCCACGAAGGAGTTCGCCTTTGTGGTATTGACGACGAGGGTGGTGGTGCGGGTCGTGCTCTGGTTCACCTCGCTCAGGAGGTAGATGGGGACGTTGAAACGCAGCCTTCCTGGGATGCTGACGATGATGTTGGCCACCTCCGCGTCCTTTCCAGCGTCGAGAACCAGGGTGGGGTTTGTCGCGCCTTGGCTGAACACGCCGCAGTCCTTGAGCGCCGCAAAGGTGACCAGGGGATTTGTGGTGGGGTTTCCATGCAGGTAGATGGTCCCGGCGATGGCGTGTTCTTTGGTGCTGTAATTTTCGAACCCGCTCGACACCTCCCCGTATCCATCGGAGGTGATGGGGATGACCAGATTATTCCATTTCCAGACATTATTGTGCGTGTCGACCTCCGCTGCAGTGTCGAAGGAGACAATCCGGCCGGCGCCCTGCTCCATGTTGGGGTTGCCGGGCCAGATGCCTGCCGTGCCCGTATTGCCAATTTCATCCCAGTTTGAGAGATCCGGTGTCCCCGGCAGGGGGGTATGGGTGCGTTCCCAATACGTCTTTTCGACGGTCTCACTGTTCTCCTGTCCAAAGAGCGCCTCGGCGGCTTTGCCCGTCCAGCGCAGCTCATTGCCCATCGGGACGAGCACGCGCTGCCCGTCGTTGTTGATCTTCACCAATGCCGCGTCGCTATAGGGATTACTCATGTTGAATCCCCAGATATAGACATCGGGAATGACTTCGCCGCGCCGGTAGCCCGTGACGATGATTCGTGTGGCGCCCATGCCGGTATCGATTTCACCGTTCCAGAGACGGAAGTTGAGTTTGCCCACGCTTTCCGCGCTGATTCGCCCGAATGTGAACGTGAGCGGATTGTTCGGAGTGGCGGTGTCGCTCTCAAGGAGGATGTTCCCCTCGGCCCCTTCCGCGACGTGGATGGTGCTGTACTCGCCGCCGTTGGGCGCGCCCGGGATGTCCATGCGCAGGGCCTGCGACTGCCCGTTGAGATTGAGGGAACCGGAGGTCTGGCTCCCGCCAATGGTATCGCCGAACACCAGCTGCGTGACCCCGGAAAGGCGGTTCGCATCCATCATTTGCAGGATGCCCCCGCCGCTGATCACGAGGTGGTTGGCGCGGAGATTCATGCCCAGCAGCAGCGTCTTCCCGGAGTCCTTGAGGATGGTGTCGGCGATCAGCCACCCGGCATTGGGATTGTTCTGCGAATAGTCCTTCTGGCCATGCAGTTCCGCGCCTTCGTCCCCGTCGATGCGCAGGCGGCCAGACCCCTTCAAACCAAAGCCCTCGCCCGTGGGGGAACCGCCAGCAATGAACACCGAGGTGGTGTTTGTGAGCAAGAATGGCTGTTCGTAATACGGAGTGGTGCCTTGGACTCGGGTGGCGACGCTCACGGTTGTGTCGCCCATTGTCTCGGTCGCGAGGGCCGCGACCTTTCCGGCGTAGTTATCCAATGAGACATCAAGGCTTCCCGCATTGTTGGAGTGCTGGACGGTGAGCGCGCCTTCCCCGAATTGCCCGATGCGCCCGGGCGTCCCCTTGGGGGCGATGAGCATATCCGTGTCTTGCAACCCTTCCTTGTGGCTTCCAGAGCGCGCGACCATGGCTCCCTGCTTCACCTCGATGCTTCTGAATTCGTTTGCGGGATTTGTCAGGGTGAGGTTTCCGTAAGATTTTTTATTGAATATGTCAGAAGTCCCTCCCGATGTCTTGAGGGGGGAGTCTATCTGGAGTGTCTTCCCCGAGCCGATATAGGCACTACTGGTACCAGTGGTTTGTATCTGGATCTCCTTTTCAGAGGCGAAGACGAGGGTGTTGGCAAAATTTCCCGGACTGGGGGTGCCGTGTTCATCGAGGTTAATCGAATTGGATACCTGGATTTCGTTGTGGATGACGCGGGCTGTCACATTCGGATTGGTGCTCCAAGGGATCAGCCATGCGTTGTAATGAACCGGTCCGGTACCCAGCGGGCCGCGCAAAATGGTGCCATTCGCATCGACAACGGAATCCACATGAAGATTGTGGTATCCGGTTAAATTGGTTCCTCCCGAATACGTGCTTTCCGCCCCGCGAAAGTTGATATACCCACCCAAAGAGAGCAAATTCGCATTGTTTCCCGTAATGGCAAAATTGGGGCCAAAAACCAGTCCGATGTTTGCCGTATCGACATAATTCGACTCTAGGTCTCCATAAAAAGTGATTTTTGCAGTGTTGCCGATGTCAAGCGTCCGGTCGTCCAAGAGAATATTGCCTCCGAACGTTATTTTGTGTTCTTGGGTTCCCAAAAAGACAAATGGAGATTGGATGAGGCGGTATCCTTGGGGGGCGCGAATCAGGCTATACCCATCGGCGTCCGTCGCAAGGATTTTCGCGCACCCTCCCGTGAAAAAAATCGGTCCTGTGCCAAGGGCGTTGTCACTCCCAACACCCAAGGCCGCGTATGCTTGAACTGGAGTCTCGAATCTGACCCCTCCGGAGAAGGTATTGTCCCCAGTCAGGACGAGGGCTGATTTCTGAGAAGAACTGTAATCCATGCGCCGCAATACCAAACTCGATGGCCTCTGAGAGTCGCTATCACGCACGGTCCCTTTTATCATCACTGTGAGGGAATTAGTGCCTGAAGACAGGGTCATGACATTTTCCCCGGGGGCAAGTTGAAAACCTTCCGTGCTTCCGGAGACATCTATGGTGAGGTCGTTCCTAGTTACGCCACCTTTGCCTGAATTCAGGAAATTAATCGCCCCGTTTATGCGCACGCCTTTTGGGGCGTACACGTAGATCTCCGGGGAAGTGGTTATATATGTACTGTTATCATAATCATAAATAGTGCTATCGAATGCAAGATGGACGTTGGATGAGGCATCCTTTCCGAATATGATCGTTCCGATTCCAAGCGGAGTGTCGGTCCCTCCCATCGTCGTGCCATTTAATGGGCCCAGAGCCAGAATACCCTCCTCAAAAACCAAACCGTTGAAGGTGTTGCTTCGGCTTCGCAGGACAAGCATGCCATCCCCGCCAACTCCGTCCGCGCTGCTGAGTCTCTTGAGGGCGCCAGCGCCAGTGATTTCCTGGGCAAAGATCAAATTTCTACTGTGGGCGGCGGGCGGGATGAGGAGGTCGGTCTTGAGTTCAACGGGGGCTTTGATCGCTGTGTCCCCGGTTCCCCCTTTGAGCCTGATTTGGGCGGCTTCGGTTCCGCCATCAAACGTCAGCTTTCCGCCTCCTTCGGCCTTGATTGTGAAATTACTATTAACCGTCTCAAAACCGATCTTCGCGAGGGTGTAATTTTCATCGATGATGATCGTCTTCTTCGACAGTTTCATGTCGATATCGCGAAAGACGATGGAGTTCAGCCCGCCGGGGGTTCCGGGAATGGGAATGGAGGATGAGCCATCCGCATTGATCCAGTTTTCGGACTCCTTCCAATTCACGCCCGTGTAACCCGCGGAAGGGTTTCCCGTCCATTCCGTGACATAATTTGTGCCGCTGCCGGTGCCAAACGGGACAATATAGTAATAATTGTCCGACTCCTTTATGACTCGCGCCCCGGATTCATATCCCGTGAAAGAGATTTTTTCCAATGCAAGTGGAGTCAATCCAAACGATTCGGTACGTGGGTCTTCGAGAAAGCGGATGTAATTCTGGGAATTTTCGGTCCATCCGCCTCCGAATCCTTGAACAAGGAAGACGGTGTTGCCATTTCCGTAGTTACCAGCTCCTCCGTTCGCCCAATTTGTGAGAGTCCCGAAGGTGAGCTTCCCGGATGCTCCAAGCCTGAATGAATTGGTTTGTGCATCATTGGCTAAAAAGAAACTTCCAAACTCGGAGACATGGTTCGTCATGAATGATGAACTTTGGAGCATCTCGAGCGAGGCATTGTTGTTGCCCGAGGCGCCCTTCAATTGATTGTCCGATGTGCTCTGGAGATATCCGCCAGTAATTTGATATCTATCGGAGCGGACTTCTTTTATAGAGTCTTCGATGACGGAATCAGAATCGCTTTTGACCGAGGCAACATTTAATATAAAATTCGACTGATTGGAACGGATGCTGGAGTTACGTAATAGAAGGTTTGCGTCCGGACTCAAGGTTCCCCCATTAAAAGAGAAACAGGTTGATTTCAAGGAAAGCGTCCCGCTGGCAGTGCTGGTGGTTGTGATGTTACCTCTGGAAAAATCAAACACGAGCGGGGTTCCGGTGCTGGAAAAGCCATCGTATATATCCAAGGTTGCATCACTGCCATTGAGGGAAATTGTTCCTCCCTGGATTGAGGCAACGCGATTTGCCCCGCCTTGGGGCGTCCAGTTGAGTTTGCTGTTAGCACCCACTTTGAACTCCCCTCCCGTCATTACAGTCGAGACTCCACGCAATTCCAGTTCAGAGCTGTTTAGGTTGACGGTTGCACCGGAGATTTCTATCTCATTGCTCTTGAATTCGTTTCTTTGGGAGTTTGTGAAATCAATCCTCGCCTTTGAATCATCAAGGAAGATCTTCCCCGTTCCTTCGATCATAAAACCATGGCTGTTCCTTATGTCAATGATCGGGGTGGATTTGTCAACGCCATGAATGTGGACATCCCTGCCGTTATCGCCGGTTTTAATTTGGAGCTGGGCATTGTTGCCTTGGATGGTGATCGGCCCTGCGCCCAGATAATTTTTTCCGGGTGAAATTTCGCCAATGACCAGGCCGTAGTCGCTGGTTTGATTGGTGCCGATGATGACGCCGATGCCCCCGTCGCCCGTTGCCTTCACCCCCCCCTTGAAGGAGTTGTCAGGATTGTCAAAACGAACGAAATCCCGGTAGTGGGTTCCCGATATCAGTGTTGAGCTGACGATAATCCCGGCATCTTCCGTCTTTCCTTCTATCTTGGTTTCGAGGATCACATCGGGAGAATCTATGGTCCCGTATGAATTGGTGACCCCGTTCGTCCTAGCTCGATTGACCTCCAGGGTAAGCTTTCTGTCCAATTCAATCGGCTTACTGTTCTTAAGATGGATGCCCGTTATGCGTAGATCGGCATTCAGTTGGACCGGGTTTGTCACAACCCGGAGGGTGGCATCCGTGCTTGCGAATGTGACGGTTCCATAGGGATCCCCCGGCTGCAGGGTGTCGCCGAGGTGGATGGTGTTGGTGTCTTTTCCGAGGGAGTTGGCGGACCCGATGAGAATGCCCCCGTTATTATGGACATGAATATCACCCTCAAAATCACTTTGATTCGAGGTGAATTGCACGGGATATTGGTCGGGGCGTTGGTCAGGATTCACGTGGATATCTCCCGTCCCTGAAATTTTCCCGCTGAGGGTTAGCTTGGAGTTGGCCGTGTTCTGGATTTCCAAGTTGCTTTTCAACTCAATGGGTATCCGGATATCAAACTGCTTTATGTAGCCCCCGTCGGACTCTGCCTTTAAGTAGAAGGGCTGATTTGGGTTGCCGCTATCAAAGACAAAAGACCCCGTCCCCGAGACCGAGGATGGGTTGCCATACCCCGCTTGGATGACCGTAATCGCGCCGATCGTGGTTTTCTTGTTTACTTTTAGATAGAAGCCACCGAGGTCTAGGACGCCGACGTCGTGCTTGATGATGGCCGTTGTTCCCGGCGCGTCGGGGATGGCGAAGGCGTCGTCACCCTCCCAAGCCTTGGGGCTGTGCCAGTCCCAGTCATAGCGAAGGTTGTCGGGCAGAACCTTGTTATCTGGATATTTCGTATCATCCGAGGCG
This sequence comes from Puniceicoccales bacterium, assembly GCA_031256995.1. GTDB lineage: Bacteria > Verrucomicrobiota > Verrucomicrobiia > Opitutales > UBA953 > CALNBE01. The sequence goes on along the minus strand of JAIRPL010000035.1, from coordinate 3,683 downwards.
TCAAATTTGCTCACCAATAGCCCGGCGGTTGGAGCAAGGAGACTGTTCTGGGCGCCGGGCTGGGCAGGACTTCCATCGGCATACACCCATTTTCCGCCCCTCGCAAAGCCATGGAACCAGACATTGTCTTCATCGAGCTGGGTGTTGGTGTGGACAATATCCCCCTGTTTCCAGCCCCGGATGCGCAGCACGTCACCAACGAATTCATTGATGTTCAGGGTTGTGGAGTTGCCGCTACTGCCCATGTCGAAATAACCGCCGACGTTCGAAGCGACAATGACCTTGTCGAGATTCTGACTGAAACCGGCCAAATTGAGAACGGGGACCTTGTTTTCGGTGTCCCCAAACACAATGGTTGTGCCGGAGGCGATCTGGTTCGGTTTGCCCAGGGTGAGTGTTCCGTCCTCGATCTTGATCCCTCCTTGCGCACCCAACTGTGTGACCGAGTTTTTAATCACCCGTTCGTTGTCGCCTTGGAAATGAAGCATGCCCTGAAAATTCAAGGATGAGTTGACGGGGCCGGCCGAAATTTCTTGCAGCCCTTTCCCCACGAAATTGACGTTTATCCCGCTTCCTTGGATCTGGCTGCTTGTATTCAGGACATGGAGCGAGCCGGAAATGTTCAGGTTCGCCATGCCGGCGTTGGTGAAGTTTGTCGCGTCAAGCGTGACCTTCCCGGATGTGTTGAGATTTGTCGCGCGACCGCCGAAGTCGATTGTGCCCCCCGTGAAATTCACGGCTTCCGTGTTGAGGATCGTAATGAAATTTTCATTGACGTCCTGCCCCGTGACAGTCCCGCTGAGAAACTCGACACCGGTCAGCTTTAGGTCCGGATGCATGCTGTCAATGATCAGGTGGGAGGATCCCCCTTTCACAAGAATGTCACCCATGCCGACCGGGGATGGCTGTCCCCCGATCTTGACCCATGCGTCGTTCCAGAGCGCGGCCGCCCTCACCGTTCCCTCGTGAATCTCAAGCCCGTTGAAGGTGTTTGCAAAATTTTGGTCAAAGATGCGAAGCTCGCCGGGACCGTCCTTGGTCAACTTTCCTCCTTGGATATCCTTCGCGAGCGTAAGCGTGGTCCGCATGCCCACCGAAATTTTGTTCCCCCCTTGATCGAGGGTGATCGCGCCGAGGTCTGAGTCTGTAAACTGCAGGTCACGGGTGACCGTGTCATCGTAATTTTCGGCACGTAAAACCTTGAGCGTGGCATTGGGGGAAAAAATAATATTCTGGACGGTGGACGTGCGGTCATAGTCCTTTATCACGAAGATGTTGTCCAAGCCTGCGTCGTTCTTGAGATACAAGGTGCCGCCTTGGCGGCTGCCGAGGTAGTCGGTGGTTCTGTAATAATTTGCGGAGATGTCGATGATGCCCCCGTCAAAGACAAGGTTTTTGAACTGGTGGGAGCCGTTGTATTCGTTGTCCAACAACAAGGTGCCCAAGCCGGTTTTTCTCACGGTTTCGGTCTGCAAAGCGGTTACCTTGATGAGCGCGTTATTCCGCGTCTCGAATGTGATGTTTTTCCCATCATTCACCCCTCCGGCTCTTAGGCCCCCACCAAAACTCAGGACGCCGCCGAGGCTCGAATCATTCCTTACCACCAAATCCCGCGCCGGGCTGGTCTGGACCAGGGCGTTGAAGGTCAATGAAGCCTTGGCGTGCAGTTCGATCGTGGCGGTGATTTCCGGCTGGCCAGTGTTGAAATAAAGAACGGGATACGTACTGTTTCCCATGAAGAACGACACCATGTCCCCATACTCGTCGACGCCTTGCACTTCGAGGAAGCCAACGTTTACAGAACCAGGGTTGATCGTGGTCCCATTGAGGGTCCCAACGGCCTTTGTGTCGAATACGGCGGTGTCCCCTTGTTGATTCCCCCCTGGGTTTTCCCCTGGGTATCCCAAGCCCCCGTCGATGGACTCCCAGTTGTTTGCGTTTCTCCAATTGAGGTCGCCCTTTCCGGTCCACTCGTAGCGATAGCCGCCCAACCCCTCCGTCGGGGCGAGTAGCGGGAGCGACAGGGTCGCCGCCCCGGCAAGCACACGCGCCAAGACTCTGGCGGGGAAAGCGGAGTGCCCGAGTCTCCCCCTGCAATGCCGGGGTCCAAAATTACTTCCGAAATCCTGTGGTTGGCGCATGTTTTCTTGGGAAAAATGGAGTGTTCAAAATTTACAATAAATTTGTAAATTGTTGAAAACGCAGACGACAATGTCACATGATAGGAATTATGCAATATTATAATCGACAAGGTGTTATAATAAATCGAGTGTTCATTCAAATCGCATGAATTCGATCGAAAAAATGTTATTTTCATCACTTTCGCCGATTATTTTTAAGATTTTTTCCGATTATCGACGTTTTTTTATCCCAATTTTCCGCCACGCCCGCCGGAAAGGGGAAAGCGGAGAAGCGGGAGGGGAGGAGAAAAAGTGGCCGTGAAAGGGGAAAAGGGGAGAGGGGAGAGGGAGAGGGGGGAGGCCGGCGGTGGGCGGTGGGAGGTGAGAGATGAGATGGGAGGTGGAGGTGGGACGGAAGGTGGGAGATGGAGGTGGGAGATGGCGGTGGCTGGCGGAGGGCGGTGGGAGATGGCGATGGCAGATGGGAGATGAGAAGCCGGCGGGGGAGGTGAGAGATGAGACGGCAGGTCCTGCCGCAGGGCCGTGGCGGCGGCCCCGTGCTTGGGCACGGGAGGACAGCAGCGTGGCGAAGTGGGCAGTGGGACGGCGTGGGCAGTGACGGCGTGGAGAAGCTGGCTGGTGGGGCGGCGTGGTCCCTGCGGCGGGGGCGATGGCGGAGGCGGGGAAGTGAAAAGCGCCAGCGTCGGTGGGGAAGGGACAGGTGGGGTGGCGTGCGCGACGTCAGCTTGCTGCGTGGTCTCCGCGCCAGCCTTGCTGCGGTCAGTGCTGGCGGAGGCGATGCCGTCGGCAACCGGCCCAAGCTCGCCATGCCTGCTCTGGCTCTTTCCGGCCCCACTGGCATCCCGCCTTTTCCGAAGCGGCACGGGAGATCTGCGGCGTGGTGAAGTTAGAAGAGGGATGGCATAGCCCGTGGCGTCGGCGGGGAAGGGGCAGGTGGTGTGGCGTTGTCCGTGGCGGCGTGGCAGCAACGGTGATCAGCGGGCAAGGCAAAAGTGGCGCCAGCGGAGGGCGGGGCCACAAATGCGCGGAAGGTTTTGGAGCGCGTCGTGGCGCGGCTGTCGTAGCGCGGGTTTCCAAACCTGCTCCTTGAACCCTGTCCATTCCCAGCGTAAAAAAGGGGCGGCCAAGACGGGAACCAGCTCCAACGCTTTTCGTTGGCCTGCGCCCTCTCCCCAAAACCTGCTCCCCAGCCGTGTTCCAAAACCTTTCGCGCATTTGCGCCCCCATCCTCTGCCGCCGCCGCCCTCGCCGCCGTCGTAGCGTGGCATCCGGGACGCCAGCTGCTGCGCGGTCTCCGCACCAGCTCTGCTGCGGTCGGTGCCGGCGGGGGCACCGATAGATAGTGTCGTCACGAGATGGCAAGCCAAAGGTAAGGACAAGGGATTTGGACGGCCGCGAGGTGACTGGCGGCGTTTTTTAGATAGCGTGTGGCAATCGCGCGCCAGCCCTTGAGTTTCAAAAAAGGCGTTTTCCACCAGGTGCCGCAATCAATAGAGATGGCGGTCATGCGGGCGCGGGTGGACGCGGTTCGTTTTGGGCGGG
>JAIRPL010000002.1 GCA_031256995.1 Puniceicoccales bacterium | reverse complement strand
AAAGCCGCGCAAGTAAGCGCAAAACTGCGCGTTATGAAACTGGGCGCCGCCGCGCGCCTGGTGGAAAGTGGCATCGACGAAACGCTCAATTATTACGCGTTCCCCAGCCAGCACTGGCGCTCATTGCGAACCAATAATGCTGCGGACCAAAAACGCTGCGGACCAAAAATCCGCTGGAACATTCATGCGGGAAATCCGGAGGCAAACGCGCGCGGTAGGAGCGTTTCCCGACGGCAACTCTACGATGCTTTTGGTAGCCGCGCGCCTGCGGCATGTCGCTGGAAGCCAATGGGGCCAGAAACGCTATACGGACATGGGCCATCAAAAAATCCACGCCATGGAGGAACGGCGGACAAATTAAACTTTCAAGTTTAAGGACGGTCTACTCCCGTCCATAAACTTCCACAAATAGAACCGACAAAATAACCAACAACAAACCTCCCCTCGCCCTCCACATGCCTCCACAAATGTGCGAAACTTTCCGGACACAACCCGTCTGGTTGGGCTGACTCTTCATTCTTTCTTCTTTTTTCGCTTCCCTTGGGGGATTGAGAGTCCTTTGACCTCGAGCACAGGCACGTCATCCTCGTGAAGCGACACGCCCACAATCTTGCCGGTGCTCACACCAATATATGGGCGACTGGCCGCAATCATCACTGGAAAGACCAGCCGGAGATCACCGCTCGACCCAACACTCGCAATCTTAGTCTCCCAAACGACCCTCTCAGTCTTACTGTCTTGATAAGTCTTCAAATCATAGGCTGTCAGAACCGCGTGCCGGGTGAACGTAGTGAAAGAATCTTGATGGGTAGTGTAGCCCGTGATTCCATACTGCGGCGTATACGTCGTCGTTTGGGAGTAACTGCCAGTATTTCCGTAAACATTCACTCGCCCAGTTGTCGTCGAAGAGGCAACGCCGGTCTGACCCCACACAGGAAGATTGTAGGTGTAAGTCTGAGTCTTCGGGGCACCGATGCCGTAGGCCACAAAGATAGCCAAATCGGCTGAACCAAAATCGGTAGCCTTAGTGAAGCCACGAGTGGTCAAAGCTCTCTCGACGTAGGCCGCAAATTCAAGGAACTGGAGGTCATCTGCGGTTTTCCCCTCTTCCTGCGGGAGAAGCACGAAGGTCTTCAGCGCTTCGGTGCCCGGACGTGCGAACGAATTTACTCTGACACTGAAATATGTATCGACCGTAGCGCAGCCGGCAAGAAGGAGGACGAGAACGCACAAGTATCTATTCATGGGAAATTCTTTGCCGAACGTTAACGGTGAGCCGCGCGACTGCGAACAAAAAAATGACGCCTCGGTTGCGTGTAAAAGCATCGAACAACGCGACGCCAGTCGCGTTGACTCTGACGCATGGTTCGGCTCTTTCGCCGTGACGCTCTTCGATTTTCAAAAAGACCCTCGCTCATCGCTTGCGTCTTCTTTTTCGCCACTTCGCCTCCGCTTACAAAAACCTTCCCGAATACAACGAAAATCAGCGAATCCCAAAGCCTATCAATATATAAAACTCACTTGGCCGAACGTCTAATGCTGAGCCGCGCGCGTTCCGCGAGTTGGCTCGGGTGCCTGGTTAGGCTTTATTAATCTTGATCAGATGCTTCATGAAGGACGATGTAATCTCTATAATGAATTCAATTTCTTCCTCTTTAACTGCGTCGTCATGCTTCACGTAATCGTTCTGATACTGACAGTAATAACTAAGAAGGCTTGCGAACATATTCGATAGCTGGGCGGAACCACCCGTATCTTTGATATATCCGCCAACAGCCGCCCGCTGATTTTCAAGAGTTTTATGGTTTTCAAAAAGCGAATGGAGGAGCTTCTCTAGCCCTAATCGCATATCGTCTAGGACATTTCGAGAAAATGCCCCGTGTGAATATTTAGCAAGCGCCTCATTGTAGATCAATAACGACTCCGGGAATCCACTAAGCCAATGCCTCGTCTCATCTATCAATCCCTGATTCAGATCAGAAGCTTCTGGTGCAGGATCGAGGTGGTTATACTTTGAAATAAGCAAGATCTTTAGTTTTTTCCGCTGGCCCGCGCCTCCTTCACCAAGAGACGGATGGTCACAAAGTTCTTTGATGATCTGGTATCTCTGCGAAGCTGTAAACGCTAGCAAATTGTCGTATAGCACACTGCGCTTTTGGCTGCTGATCGACATGCGCGTATGCGGAACATTGATGCCAAACTGCACGGCGTATGCCGTTGTCGACTCAATAATCTTGGTGCCAGTAAGGCCATGTTGCGTCTCGCCAAGAATATCTGCGGCATAGCGGACAAAAGTGACCGGGAGTTCAGCGTTGTTCATATTCTTGCCTAACGTTAACGGTGAGCCGCGCGACTGCGAACAAAAAAGAAGCTTCGGTTGCGTGTAAAAACACCGAACAACGCGACGCCAGTCGCGTTGGCTCTGGCGCATGGTTCGACTCTTCTTGCCGTGACGCGCTTCGGCTTTCAAAAAACCATTCGTTCAACGCTTGCGTCTTTCTTCTTCGCCGCTTCGCTTGCGTTTACAAAAAACTTCCCGAATACGACGAAAACCAGCGACTCCAAAAGCCTATTAATATATAAATCTCACTTGGCCGAACGTTTAAGATGAGCCGCGCCAGCCGTAGTCGTTGGCTCTATCGCCTTGTTCGTCTCTTTGAATCGACCATGAATCTTGAACGTCGCTTCCACGGCACGAATTGCGGTGTAGGCGATGAGAACTGCGAGAATGATGTTGGTGCCGCCCTGCTGCATAACTCCTATTTTAATTTTATTCAGGACGGTGACCGTGAGCGCGGTGCCCGAAAGCAATAGGAGAAGAATCGCAGCCACTCTGCTCTTCCAACGCAGCAAAACTGCCGCAAGCACGGCATAGCATGCGGCATCAAACAGCATAGACGGCGCGATAAAGATGCCGAGATCACCCTGGATCGCTGCGACAACCCAAAAACCATACGCGGACTGCTTGACGACCGATAGAGCGACGTCGCGCGAGGTGATTCTTGCGAAGAACCAATTCTTTGTAGAGGTGCTCGTATTTTTGCCGAACGCTAACGGTGAGCCGCGCAACTGCAAGCAAAAAAGAGGCCTCGATTGCATGTAAAAACACCGAACAACGCGACGCCAGTCGCGTTGGCTCTGACGCATGGTTCGGCTCTTCCGCCGTGACGCTCTTCGGCTTTCAAAAAACATTCGTTCAACGCTTGTGTCTCTCTTCTTCGCCGCTTCGCTTGCGTTTACAAAAAAACTTCCCGAATACGACGAAAACCAGCGACTCCCAAAGCCTATTAATATATAAATCTCACTTGGCCGAACGATTCAAGTGAGCCGCGAGTCACAGCACGGAACGCTGTGACTCGTTGGCTCGACTGGCTGGTTGGCCTCTTTCATTTGTGTATTCTCTGTTGATCAAGAACCGGCTTCACGAGGGCAAATCGCTCTCGCACATCATCAATCGTGATCTTCCCTTTCTCATACTCATCCCAGAGAGCGACGACAGACGGAGAAGCTTCGTCAAACTTCAGCACTGCAGTGTTTTTGGTCATCCCGGACGACAGGAAATCATAGCCTTTCTCCAGCAATGACACCTTCGAATCCCACTTCTGCGGTGCTTCGTGCATACCCTCGATCAAAAGCTGGGAATGGCACAAATCGGAGAGCTGGGTGTAGAAGCGCTTCAAACTGCGAACGTCCCATTCGGCTATCTCCGGAACTTCTGGATAAAACGAAGCCATAACCCGACAAAACCGGCACATCATCGAATATTTCGGGGATACGCGTTCAAGGACTCGAAACAGACCGTCTTTCCTACGGCATTCGGTGAAAGTGTCCGAATCCAAATCTCCAGCCATCACGATGATACTGAAGAGGAGCTGCTCGATCGCCATCCGTAACTCCAGTGCCGAATAGATGATAAGTGTGCTACACTCCCGTTTCTTCGCGTCCGTCAAAAGAGTCGCGGCTTGGACAACAGACCATTCAGCGCCCGATGCGCGCTCAGTATAGATATGACGAAAGATCTTCACGTATGGCCGAACGTTAACGGTGAGCCGCACGACTGCGAGCAAAAAATGACGCCTCGGTTGCGTCTAAAAGCACCGAACAACGCGACGTCAGTCGCGTTGGCTCTGGCGCATGGTTCGGCTCTTCCGCCGTGACGCCATTCGATTTTCAAAAAGACCTTCGCTCATCGCTTGCGTCTTCTTTTTCGCCACTTCGCCTCCGCTTACAAAAACATTCCCGGATACGACAAAAACCAGCGAATCCCAAAGCCTATCAATATATAAATCCCACTTGGGATGAACGTCAAAGATCACCACGGAGGTAGATGGCGCGACACGTGCGTAAGCACGGGGCGTGACAGCTATCGGAGTTGTCTATATCGCATGGTTGGACTCTGCGGTTTTAGATTTTAACACTGGAGTAATATAAAACTCCGCTCTCGGGGTGTGCGAAAATGATTTTTGCCGAACCGGGGCGTCGGCCTTGAAGCCCAATACTCCAAATCCAAATGTAATATCTATCCGAGAGTAAATCTGACTCTTGGGGAAACCAATCAAGCTGATCACTTTTCGCAAATCCCGACACTAACTTAACCGCCCCTGAAATAATAGGATCAAGTTTGTCGCAACGTATCCAGCCTCCATCAAAATCTGATTCTGGATTTTTCAGGTCAGATATTGTCAGATTCTTAACTTTTATTGCGTAAGCATCCAAATGATCTCCGGTAAATGATCGGGCTGACTCATGGCTATGTAAAACTTTTTCGATGCGAGCATCACCAAGGCGGCACCAGTTTAATACAAATCTCACATCCTTTTCGGATGCTTTCCCAATTTTATCGGAATTGCCGGGGCCAAAACCATAATATGCGGTTGAACATAAGAGTATCAGAATCCCTATTAGGCTTATGGCACCCCAGATCAGAAGTGCCCACTTGAGAATTGAGCGTAGTTTTTTCATAATTTTGTCGAACGTCAAGGATCGGCCACGGAGATGATTGGCGCGGAGCCTGCGTCAGCACGATTCGTGACAGCTGTGAAGCTTCTCTGTGGCGTGTGGTTCGGCTCCGTCATTTTCTGTGCTGATGGCAATATATGTCACCGGCATTGCTGACTCCGCGCGTGCAGCGGCTTCCTTCTTTAGTGGTCGCTTGGCACTGCCCGTATTTGTAGGCGGCCCATAGGCTGGAAGTGCCGACAATCAGGAGTGATGCTAATATCAGGGATTTCGTCTTCATTGTAGCTGGTTTTTTTTGGGGGGGGTGCCGAGCTGCTTTTATTTTTCCCAACAGTGTTATTAGACCAAATTGGCCTTGGGGTGTGAAAGGGGAAACATGACAGGGATGCTTGTCCCGTCCTTTTGATTGTCAATACCGGAGTCTTTGAAATTTGGTTTTTGAATTTTGGCTTTTGGGGATGCGGCAATCAATCTCGGCGGCAGGCAGGTTGAGGCGGTTGTCGGTTTTGGGCTTTCGGTTGCAATAGACACCGCCAACCGCGTGGTAACGCTTCATGTCCCCGATACTGTGATACACGACCACCCGATGTCTGGACGCAAGGCGGTTCCAAGCACGTTCCTGCCCGTCAAGCGGGCGGCGCTTGCCGGCTTTTATCGAAACGCACAATCCGCCGTGCCTTGAAGCCCTACTGCCCCGCTGTCGGCCAGGAGGGTCACTTTGTCGGGTATGTTCCGCGCGATCTGCCTTTGATCAAAGAGCCGCTTGTCGTGCCTGGCTCCCCGTTTGCCCGGCGTCAATATGCTTGCCGGGGGCACCGGAACCGGGCGGGCGGGTGGGGATCCGCTGAATCACCTGTGGAGGATTTGGCTGAGGACGTGGGGGAGTATGCCTCCTGAACGGTAGTAGCCGGCTTCGACGGGGGTGTCGATGCGGACTACCAACGGAATCTCGAAGGCGGCGGCGCCATCGGCGGGGTGGATGCGCAGCGTGGCCGGGCAGCGGGGCCTGAATGCGGAGTCGTCAAGGCCAAGCAAGTCAAACGTCGCGCCCGGGTTGGCGAGCACCCGGTCATAGTCGGCCTTGTCGGCGAAAACGAGGGGGAGGATGCCCATTCCGACAAGGTTGGAGCGGTGTATGCGCTCAAAACTCTTGGCGATGACGGCGCGAACGCCGAGCAGCGCGGTGCCTTTCGCCGCCCAATCCCGCGAGGATCCCATGCCATAATCCTCGCCGGCGACGACGAACAAGGGGGTCGCCGTCTCGCGATAACGCCGGGCGGCATCGTAAATGGGAAGGACGGAGCCAGTGGCGGCGCCGGCCGGGTAATAGGTGGTCACCCCACCCTCGGTTCCGGGCGCGAGGAGGTTTTTAATGCGGATGTTGGCGAAGGTTCCGCGCGTCATCACCCGGTCATTGCCGCGACGGGAGCCGTAGGAGTTGAAGTCGGCGGATGCCACGCCGTTTTGCTCAAGGTAGAGGGCGGCCGGGGTGCCGCGTTTGATGTTTCCCGCGGGGGAAATGTGATCGGTGGTGACAGAGTCGCCAAAAAGGCCGAGGAGGCGCGCATGGGTGACATTGGCGATGGGGCGCTTCCCGATGGCGCCATTCCCGAAGAAAAACGGCGGCTCCTGGATGTATGTGGAGGCGGCGTCCCACGCGTAAACGGCGCCAGGGGTGGACGGGATCTCGTTCCAACGCGGGTTGGCGTTGGAGAAGTCGGCGTATTGGCGGCGATAATCCTCCGGCGAGGCGGCCTCGCGCAGCGCGGAGGCGATCTCGGCCTCGGAGGGCCATATGTCCCTGAGGTGGACGGGGGTTCCGTCGGCGCCATTGCCAAGCGGAGCGGTGGTGATGTCGATGTCCACGGTGCCCGCGAGCGCGAACGCGATGACAAGCGGGGGGGACATCAGGAAGTTCGCCTTGATGGATTGATGGACACGGGCCTCAAAGTTGCGATTGCCGGAGAGGACGCTCGCGGCAAGCACGTTGTGCCTCTTTATCTCGTCCTCCACCTGCGCCGGAAGCGGGCCGGAATTGCCGATGCAGGTCGTGCAGCCATAGCCGACGGTGTGGAAACCAAGGGCGTCCAGCGCCTCCTGCAGGCCGGTGCGCCGAAGATAGTCGGTGACCACGCGGGAGCCGGGGCCGAGCGAGGTCTTGACGTAAGCGGGCGGGCGCAAGCCAAGCGCGACGGCCTTGCGGGCAAGCAGCCCGGCGGCGAGCATGACGGAGGGATTCGAGGTGTTCGTGCAGCTGGAGATCGCGGCGATGAGGATCGAGCCATGCGCCAGTGGCGGGCGGGCCGGAATTTGCGCCGGCGCCGCGCCGTGCTCCGGGCAAGGCGCCGCGGCGGCGGCCTTGAGGGTCGATTCGCGCCATTTTTTCCAGACGACTGGCATGTCGGGCAGATCCACGCGATCCTGCGGCCGGCGCGGGCCGGCGGCGGCCGGGCGGATGGAGTCGAGGTCAAGTTCGACAAGCTGGGAGTAGTCCACCTCATCAGGATCGACGGGGATCCCCCAGAGGCCCTGCGCGGCATGGTAGCTCCGGATGCGCCGGCACTGCGCGTCGCTCCGGCCTGTCCCGCGGTAGTACTCAATGGTTTTCTCATCCACGCCAAAATAGCCCAGCGTCGCGCCATACTCGGGGGCCATGTTGGCAAGCGTCGCGCGGTCGGGCACGGAAAGCGCGGCGGCGCCGGCGCCGAAGAACTCGACAAACTTGCCCACGACCCTCAACGAGCGAAGCAGCTCCGTGACGCGCAGCACGAGATCCGTCGCGTTGACCCCGGGGCGCAGCCTGCCGGTAAGGCGCACGCCGACGACCTCCGGGGCCAGGAAGGTGACGGGCTGGCCCAGCATCGCCGCCTCGGCCTCAATGCCGCCGACACCCCAGCCGACGAGCCCCAGCCCGTTGATCATCGTCGTGTGCGAATCCGTCCCGACAAGCGTGTCCGGGTAACACACGCCCTCGTGCTCGAAGACGCCGCGCGCGAGATGCTCAAGGTTGACTTGGTGGATGATGCCCACGCCCGGCGGCACGACCTTGAACGTCTTGAACGCCTGCATCCCCCACTTGAGGAACTGGTAGCGCTCGCGATTGCGCCGGAACTCAAGGGCGAGATTTTTTTCCAGCGCGTCCGGCTCCCCGGCGCAGTCCACCTGCACGGAGTGATCCACGACCAGATCCACGGGGACGAGGGGTTCGATGAGATTCGGATCGCGGCCAAGGCGGGCGGCGGCGGCGCGCATGGCGGCAAGGTCGGCAAGCAAAGGGACGCCCGTGAAATCCTGCAAAATGACGCGGGCGACGGTGAAGGGGACCTCATGGTCACCCGGCGCATCCGCGCGCCAGCTGGCAAGATTGCGCACGTCCTGCTCCGTCACCCTCAACCCGTCGCAATTGCGCAGCAGGGACTCCAGCACGATGCGCAAGGAGTGCGGCATGCGGGCAACGTTCGGGAAACCGGCCTGCCCGAGCGCCGGAAGACTGTAGAAGCACGGCGCGTCCCCGTTGGATCCGGATGCGGAGCCATCGTCAAAAACGCGCAGGGTGTTGAAAGGATTGTTGCGTGTGGCCATTTAAAATGTCGCGGGATGGAAATGGCTCCACGCCCCGCGCGCAACGCCGTAAGCCGGACAAAAAAGGCGCGGGCCTGCGTTTCGCAGCCATTTTTCACGCTTGCCCGCGCGCGGTCATTCCGTTCGCTCCGCGCCTTTTGCCACGCTGCTGCATGCGACGGATGAGCGTCCGCTTGGGTGCCGCATGGCAGGCTCCCATTTTTCAACAACAAAAACGTCCGTGACACACACCATCGAAGACATCGGCCCGCTCCGTAAGACGGCCACGCTGACCATCCCCGCCGCTACCCTTGCGGAACATGAAAAGGAAGTCCTCAAGGATTTTGCCGCGCAGGTGCGCCTTCCCGGTTTCCGCCCCGGCCATGCCCCGCGCGACCTTGTGAAGCGTCAGTTCGGGCAGGCCATCGGGAGCGAAGTGGCCCAAAAGGCCCTCACCTCCGGAATGAAATACCTCCGGGAGCAATTTTCCCAGGGGATCCAGGCCATCGTCAACGTTGAAGGCTTGGAAAGCATCTCCGCCACGGCTGACGCCACGCTCACCATCACGCTGGATCTCGCCCCCGAGATCACGCTGCCGGAGTACAAGGGCCTTGATGTGCCGGAAGAGGCCGTCTTTGTCGCCGACGAGGAGGTGGGGAAGGCTGTGGAGGACTTCCGCTCCACGCAGTCGCGCTTCGAGGTTGTGGACCGTGCCGCCGAAAATGGCGACTACGTGAAGCTTTCCTACATCGGCACCGTGGATGGCAAACCCGTCAAGGAAATCGCCCCCAAGGCCAGCCTTTACGGCACCCACACCTCGACGTGGGAGGAGGCCGGCCCCGCCAACAACGCGGGAATCCCCGAGATCGCCAATGGCCTTGTCGGGAAAAAAGCGGGTGACAAGGCGACCTTCCTCCATGCCTTTCCAGCGGGTGATGAATGCCCGTTTGAGGAATTGCGCGGGAAAACCGCCTCCTACGAGGTCGAGGTTTTTGAGGTGCGCGCCAGGATCCTGCCGGAACTCAACGAGGAGTTTTTCAAAAACGCGAATGCCACCGACCTCGATGACCTGAAAAAACAGCTCCGCGACCGTATCCTCAAACGCAAGGAGTCGGAGGCTGCCACGCTTCGCCGCAAAAAGGCCGTTGAGACCTTGGTTGCCCAGGTGCCGGATTTCCCCATTCCCGAATCGTCCGTGGCACGCGTGGCCAAGACGCTCTTGATTGACTCCGCGCGCGCCAGCATCACCACGGAGGCCGAGGCGAAGGAACTCGCGGAGGCCTTTGACCAGGAGGCGAAGAAATTCTATCCGGAAGCCGAAAAACGCCTGAAGGAAGTCTTCATCCTTCTCGAAATCGCCAAAAAAGAGGACGTCAAGGTGACGCGTGAGGAATTTTCGATGGCCCTTACCTATGCCGCCTATCAGACAGGGGAACACGATGTTCGCAAGTTCGCGAGCGCGGTGATGAAAGACCCCGAACTTCACAGCCTCTATCTCGATCAGGTGCGGCAAACGAAGGCCGTGAATCTCATTTTTGAGAACCTTAAGAAATAAGAGGACTCAAAACAAAAGCGGGAGGGGCGGTTCGCCTCTCCCGCTTTATTGTTTTAGGGACATCTCCCGTCACCACCCCCGCCAACCTTCACGCGGAAGGGGAAGCGCGTTGAGAAAGTCATGGCGTTGTTGGCGAACGGACGATGCTGGATGGCGGATGCGTGAGATTTCCCTGCGCGCGGCCACTCGAAGATCCACGACATGAATCGTGACGCCGCCAGCCGGAATGGGGCCGGAAATTGGCGTCACATCGCCGTTGCTGGCCATTGTTGTCTCTTTCCCACACGCTGGCGCCCTCCGTTTTCTTTGAAGGCAGGGGTTGCGATCGAGGCAGTGCGCCCGCCTTCGTCGGGCCTCGCCCTCCCAAGGCTGCGGATGGCTGCCGATTTCCCGGACGGCCGCGATTTAGCGGTCATGAATTCCGCGCCCGTGGCCCCCTGCGAACAGCGTTGCGCGTGGCGCCAAGGACGCCCCGGGGAGCGCGATGACAGTTTCCGGTTGCGGAAGGTTGGGGTGTTTTCATGCTCCATGATAACAATGCGGTTGGGACTCCGAAAACAACACGGCGTCATTCCCGGCTTTCATTTATCGCTCGGTTTTACGACGTTTTACCTCGGACTCGTGGTGCTTATCCCGCTGTCCGCAGTGTTTTTGCGCGCAAGCGGCCTTTCCTGGCCGGAATTTTGCGCGGCGGCGTTTGGCGAACGCGAACTTAACGCCTATCGGGTCACCTTTTTGACCGCGTTCTGCGCCGCCGCCATCAATGCCATTTTTGGCACGATACTGGCATGGGTGCTGGAACGTTACACATTCCCGCTCCGCCGGCTCGTCGACGCATTGGTGGATCTGCCGTTCGCGTTGCCAACGGCCGTCGCAGGTATCGCATTGACGGCAATTTATGGAAAAAATGGATGGATCGGCCGCTGGCTGGATCCGGAAGGGGCATTTTTCAGCATCCACAAACTTGAATTTCTGGGGTTGGAATTTTCCGGCGTGCGCGTGGCCTATTCAAGCATCGGGATTTTTGTGGCAATGGCGTTCGTCGGGCTGCCTTTTGTGGTGCGCACGTTGCAACCGGTGATCGCGGAGTTGGAGCCGGACATGGAGGAATCCGCCGCGACGCTTGGCGCATCGCGTTTGTTCATACTATGGAAAGTTATTCTGCCCCAGCTTGTTCCAGCGATATTGACCGGGGTCGCGCTGGCGTTTGCACGCGCGCTCGGTGAATACGGCTCCATCGTTTTCATTTCCGGCAACAAGCCAAACGAAACGGAAATCGCGGCCCTTCGCATCATCACAAAGTTGGAGGAGGAATCCGGCGCCTCCGGCACGCTTGCCCCCTATTCCACCGCCACGGCCGTTGCCTTGGTCATGCTGACCGCGTCGTTTCTCTTGCTGCTGCTGGTGAACATCTTGCAAAGGTGGAGCCGCAGGCTCGCGGTCCCTCCCCAGAGGAAGTGAAATTCCGTCTTTGCGCAAACCGCGCAAAAATCTCCCGTAGTGCGCGGATTGGGCACTCCAGTGACACTGAAAAACGTTCTCGCGCGAACGACTCGTCCCCAAAGTCAATCCAGGCCTTTTGAGATCCCTCCCTTGCTCGGCGCCTCATTGCGAATCGGAGTATTCACGCTCCCCAAAAAAGAATGTGGCGCGGAAAAAACTTCTTGTTGCATCGAACGGGAGGGCGGAGAGGATAGCGCTGTTTTTCCGCCATGCGCGCACGCCCCACTTGCTTGTTTTCGCGGACGGTGCTGCCTGATCGTTTCAGGACGCCGTTGGCGAAACGCTGTCACAAGCGGCGCCCGCCGGTCCGCCTCCACCCAGCACACAACACAAACACACATCCCCTTTTTCCATCATGAAACACCACCATCCCCTCGTCCCATCCCTTGCCACCACGGCCCTCGCCATCGCCTGGATCTTTTCCGCGCCGCCCACGGCCGTCGTCAGTTTCGCCGGGGAGGCGCGCTCCGCAGAATCCGCCGTGGCGGCGGCCCCGGTCGTCGTGAGCGTCGCCCCGGTCAAAATCCAGGAGTCTGTGAAAAGATCCGCGACCCACGAGAATCTTGGTGGTGCCCTGGACACCTTCGCCAAGCTTCTGGGACAACGTCTTGGCGCGCAACTTGCCGCCTCCCACAAATTCAAGCTTGTCCCCCGCTCCAGCCCCAATCCTGCGCCCTGCAAGCCAGACAAGGCCGTCATCCAGAATGCAAAACCGTGCGCCGTCGCCGCCGCGCAACATTCCAAAGCCAGCACGACGGGCAACCTGCTGCAAATCTCCATCACCGAATTTTGGGACCCCACGCCACAGAATCGCGCGCAAACGGAGGGGCAGGGCGCCGCGCCGCACACCATCCGCGCGCTTGTTTCCGCCAATCTTGTGGACGCCGCGACAGGCGTGATCGCGGAAGTCCTGCCCATCCCGCCCATAACGCTGGAAAACCTCGCCCGGTTCCGCCTTTCCGCGGGCACGGATGACGCTGCGGGAGACGATCCCATCCCCGCGCTTGCGACCTTGGCGGCCAATCTCATTTTCTGGCGGCTCACGGATGTGTATCATCCCGCAAAAGTTCTCTCCGTGGCCCGCAACGGCGCTATCTTTGTGAACCGGGGCGCCGGAACCGGCATCACCGCCGAGTCCGTCTGGGACCTCTACGCCACGGGAGAACCGCTTGTGGATCCTGACACGGGCGAAAATCTTGGGAAAGAAGAGGTGTTTTGCGGGCGCATCGTCATCACCTCCGTGGGTCTCAAATTTTCCCGCGCCATGCGCCTTGAGAGCCATGAATTTGAGAACCTCCGTCGCCTTCCAATCGTAAAAGGGCAGACACTCCGTCTCGTTTCCACGCCCGAATGAGCAGGAGGCAGGACACCGCCCATCGCGCCGGGAAGAATCCGCTTTTCACTTAAATCGCACCACCACGGAGGACCGTTCCGCGTTTTTTAACATGTTTCAGCACATTTCCATGCCTCTTAGGGCGATGCCCGCCCGTGCCGGCTTCGCCGTGTTTGCCACCTTGCTTCTATTGCTCGCGCAAGGTTGCAGCTCTTACGAGAAGGACGTTGGCGGCATCATTGCCGGGCTTCGCGGGGGCGATGTGGATTCGGCTTTGCGCAAGGCGCGCGGGCAGGCGCGGGATGCCGGGGAAACCGACCGGCTGCTCTGGCAGCTTGAATGGGGCGCCACCGCGCGCGCCGGCAATTCCAACGATGAGAGCATCCGCGCCTTTGACGGGGCGCTCGAGACCCTGGCCGGGCTGGACCAAAAGGCCGGCATCAGCGTCAGCGACGAGACGCTCGCCACCCTCGACAACCTCTCCTCGCTTCCCTACTTGGGGACGCACTATGACCGGATCATGCTGAGCACTTACCAGGCGCTGAACCACCTCCGCGCGGGCGAGTACGACAAGGCGCGCGTGGATCTCAACCTTGCCCAGCAACGACAGCTCGATGCCGTGGATGCCAACGCGGCAAAAATCGAAAAAAGCCGGGAAAAAGCCGCCGCCAAGTCCGGGAAACAGAGCTTCGACATTTCGCGGACCCTGGATTCGCCGCAATTCAAGGACGGCATGAAACGCAACCACGCCGAGTCGGACGCCCTCTCAGGCTATGCCGATTATGTGAACCCCTTCAGCACATGGCTCCACGGCATCTTTTTCCTGACAAACGCCACCGGAGGGTCGGATGTCGAGCGCGCGCACAAATCCCTTCAACGCGCCGCGGGCATGGCGCCGGACAACAACGCCGCAAGGGCGGATCTTGAGCTTGCGCGGAGGCTTCGGGAGGGCGCCCCCCTCGACATCCCGCCCACCACCTACGTCATTTTTGAGACGGGCCTTGCCCCCGTTCGCAGGGAATTTCGCGTGGATGTGCCGCTCTTCATTGCGACAAGCAAGGTGCCCTACGTCGGCGTGGCCTTCCCGCGCATCGAGTACGTCAAGGATTTCGCGCCCGCGCTCACCGTGGAAACCGGCGACGGAAAGTCCGTGACCACGCAAACCATCGCCAGCATGGACCGCATTGTGACCGCCGACTTCAACGAGGCGCGGGCGGAGATCGTGACCCGCTCCCTTGTCAGCACATTGACGAAGGCCGCCATCAGCTATGGCATCAATACCGCTGGTGATGCCGCCATGCGGAACGACACATCCGGCTACGGCACCCTCGTCTGGTTTGGCACACGCATCGCCTCAATCCTCTACAGCCATGCCACAACCAAGGCCGATTTGCGCACCTGGCACACGCTTCCCAAGGAGTTCCAAATCGCCCGTTTCCCCACGCCCCCCACGCGCCGCGTGAAACTCACCGGCCCCGGCGGCCGGCACGAAACCGACATTGCGCCAGGGCGGGTCAACGTCATCCACGTCCGTTCTTTTTCCCGTAACTCGCGCCCCGTCATATCCCAGTTTGTCCTGAGACCGTGAGCGGAGAATCGCCACGGCGCGCCACGGCCGGAAAAAGCGCGCGCTGACATCCGGCGGCGGTGGCGCGATGCCAATGAGAACACCCCACGACGCCCCCCCATCGCACTTTTGCCATGGCACAACGCCCGCCCAAGCCCGCTGAAGAAAACCCTTCCGTGACATTTACGTTTTCACCGCATTTCCACCTTGCATCCCCTCCCGCGCGCCGGTTTTCACATGCTTTCCACTGTCAATCACCGCGCTATTGCAAACGCGGCACCAACCCTGTCCAATTCATCGCCATGAAAAAACGAATCCAATCCGCTTTTGGTTTCCTCCTGCTTGCCGTCGCCGCCCTCGGCGTTTCCGGCTGCGCCGAAAGCAACACCATCGAGGGCGCCGCCGCCGAAAAACGTGGCGCGCTGACCAAGGAGCAGCTCCGGCATATCCGGAATGACGCCTGGTTCTCCACCCAAGCCACGCCCGTCGCGTTGAATGTCTCAAAGGCCGGGGACGGCGAATCCATGAAGGTGCAATTGCTCGTCAAAAACGACAAATGGTTCGGCCGCTCCCTGCGCTTCAATTACAAGGTGCTCTGGTATGATGCCGACGGCCTTGTCCTGGCCGGTTACGACCCGCCAACACGCTCCATTTTCATCAATGCCGGCGAGACCGTCCCCATCGTCGCCGTGGCCCCGAGGGCGGCGGCAAAAGACTTTCAATTTGTCTTCATTGAGGAAATGTAAGCGCCTTGGCGCCCCCCTGCCCTTGGGAGCCACCGGCACATCAAAAACTCACTCCAAAACAACATCACCATGAACCAAACCCACAATCCCACCCAACGCCATGCCACCGTGCGCGCCCGTTTCGCGCCGCTTGCCGCCCTTGCCGCCGCCGCGCTTCTTCCCGGATGCGGCACAAATGCCCACCACATCGACTCCACGGGGAACGAAACCATCGTCAGCCTCGACCGCGTGGACATCCAGGACTTCGCCATCGCCGCCGACAGCCTCCTGCAGTCCCTCTACGATTCGCCCGCCTTCAAGGTGGCGTCCAAGAATGGCACGGTCATCCCGGTGATCGCCTTCAGCCAGGTACTCAACGACACCACGTCACAATTCGACACCGATTTGCTGGTGAACAAAATCAGCGGCTCCATAACCCGCAGCGGCAAGGCGGAGATCTCCGCTGTCGTCGGCTCCACGCAGGATTCGCTCACAAAGGACGCCAACCGCGCGAATGCCCGCTCCAACGGCGGCGGCAAGGCGCCGGACAACACGCCCGACCTCGTCCTCGTTGGAAAGATCCTGCAGACAAACGCCAAGGCTGGAAACACCCGCCAAGTCTCGTACACCTTCCAGCTCAGCCTCAACAACACCGCGCGCGGCACCAAGCTTTGGGTTGACGAAAAAACCATCACCAAGCAGGGCACCCGCGCCTCCGTCGGCTGGTAACCTGCGGGGAAACGCCCGCGCCTGGTCTGTGGGTCGAGCTTGCGGTCTGCAAGGCCCGTCAGCTGGTAACCGATGGGGAAACGTCCGCGCCTGCCGCGCGGCGCGCAAAAAAACCGCCACCCGGCAATGCCGGATGGCGGGGGTGTGGGAAACCGGTGGCGGCGCCACGGTTTCTCCGCAAGCCGGAATCACTTGGCGGAAACCCGGAGGATGAGGCTCCGTTTCTCGGCGCCGAGGACGAGCTTGCCGTTGTCAATGCCCTTCAAGGCAAAGGAGGCGAGAAACGCGTCGGCGGAGGCAAACTCCTCGCTGGCCTTGAGGAGGACGTAGTCGCCGGGAAGCCACTTGCCGCCGTCGGTGATCTCGATGGTGTTCTTGCCGGTGCCCTTGACAGGGACCTCGCTTTCAACGGTGAGCGTGCCCGTCGACCCAACCGCCCCGCCGAAGGCGTAGCGCAGGGTGCCATTGGCGATGCTGAAGCCCCCGATGGTCTCGGCGCGGGTGTTCACGTCAAAAACACCGCCCCGGTCGGAATGGGCGCCACCGACGATGACGCTGGCCTCATCGGCAATCTGGTCGCCACCCGTGCCGCCAAGCACAAGGACGCCGACGCGGTCGGGCGCGCCCTTGGCAAGCTGCTCGCTCTGGGTGGAATAGATTTCGAGGAAGCCGTTGCTGCCCTGGCAATGGGTGCCGCCATCGCTCTCCTTGGCAAAAACGAGCTTCCCTTCCCAAACGACAAACTTGGCGCCGTCATTGTCGGACGAGCCGGAGACAACAAGGGTGCCGGGGCCGACCTTGTGGGTGCGCCTGTAGACGCTCGGCTCGTTGTTTCCGTGGACGGAGAGCACCGTCAGCTCGGAGGCGGCGTTGGCGACGTCAATGACGCCGTCGCCATGGCCGCGGCGTCCGTTGCTGGCAGGCTCAAGCTCGCGCTTGACCGTGGTTTTGTCGCCCACGAAACGCAGGGCGAACCCGCGCGGAAGGCGCAGCCGCTCATCGCCGTCGAGGTCTTTTCCGTCCTTGAATTCAAGAACGCCGACCTCCTTGCCCTCGAGGGCGCCAACAATGCCGTATTCGGCTTTGCCATTGGCCTTGGCAATTTCATCAGCCTGCAGGCCGGTCGTTCCGGTGATTGAGAGTGCTGCCGCCGCAAGTGCGGCTGTGGCAATCGTTCTGGTCTTCATTTGAAGTGTTTTTATTCAGTTATTGTTAGAGAAATCCGCTTGCTAAGCGGACTCCGCTAACCGCAACCCGCGAAATTTGTTCCGACAAGGGGTGCGAAAGGCGGCCGGAACCCTGGGGCGGCCGAAACCGGAAAACAAAACGGGGTGCGCCATGGCTGGCGGCGGCCGGGGCGTGGCCGGGCTTCCAAAACGGCTCCGTCCCCTGGCCAGACACGCGCACAGGGCCGCCCCGGCGCGCTGGCTGGGAGGGGGAAATGGTTGCTCGACACGTCCGGGAAGTTTGGGTTCAAGGTGGGGGTCCGATCCAACGACGCCATGACCACGCCGCACTTATGCCTGCTATTTTCCGCGCTGCTTTTCGCGGTGGGCCTCGGGGCGGCCCTGTCGCGCAGCAACGCCATTTTCGTGCTGCTCGGCGTGGAACTCATGCTCGGCGCGGCGAACGTCAACTTCATCGTTTTTGACCGGCTTCATGGTGCCGGCGACGGGGCGGGCGCGGGCGCCGTCTTTGTGTTGTTTTCCATCGCAATCGCGGCGGCGGAGGCGGCGGTCGGCCTCGCACTGGTCATCGCGGCATGCCGCCACGCCCGCGATGCCCGCCTTCAAAACAACACCCGCCTGAAGGGATAGGCGCCGCCCCGCCCTGCCCCATCCCGTTGTCCTGATAGTTGGAAAGTTGTTATGCGCCAATATTTTCTGCGTCGCCTCCTTTTGCTTCCACTGACTCTTCTGGGCATCACCTTCGTGGCCTTTGTCATCACGCGATTTGTGCCCGGCGGGCCGCTTGACCAGGCCCTTGCGGAGAAGCAGCAGGCGGCGCGCGGGCGCGGGCTTGGCGGAGGCTCGGGCAGCACGCTCTCGCCGGCGGAGGAACTGCAGCTGAAACGGTTCTACAAACTCGACCGCCCGCTGCTGGCCGGATACGCGGAGTGGCTTGGAGTCCAGCCCGGCCCGGCGGAGCAGCAGATTGTGAACATCACGCCGGGACGCGCGGACGGCGGCACGGAGGTTTTGCTTGAGATTTCCAGTCCGCGAAACGGCGGGCGGGCGCCAAAATTGCGGATTCCGGCCACCGTGCGCATTGAGGGCGAGGCGGTGCGGGTGCTGACGCAGGAGTCAAAAGTGGCCGCCGCGGCCCGCGATCTTGCGCAAAGGCTCGGCCTTGGCGGGGCGGAGGAGAGGGCGCTTTGCGAACGCGCCTCCAGGCCTTGGTTCGGGCGGTTGCTCGTGCCGGAGGCCAATGGAGGGGCGGGGAAACCGGCGGCGGGGGCCGCTGTTCCGGCGCCTGTTCAGGTGGACATTTTTCAGAAGCGCTTTGATGGCATTTTGCAGGGGCAGTTCGGGACCTCGTTCCTGCGCGGCGCGCCCGTGCTTGACGTGATCCTGTCGAAACTGCCCGTGTCGGCGTGGTTTGGCGCCTGGTCGCTTGTGCTGACATATGGCGTGTGCGTGCCCCTCGGGATCGTGAAGGCTTTGCGCCATCGCGCGCGGGTGGACAACGCGACATCCGTCCTGCTTTTCACCGCCTATGCCATTCCCGGCTACATCCTCGCCGTGGTTTTCCAGTATGCCTTTGCGTTCAATCTGCACTGGCTTCCGCACTCCGGGTTCACGGGCCTGGGCGCCGCTGGCGGCGAGGTTGCGTGGTGGGAGTTCCTCGCGGACAGGTTCCGCCACACGGTGCTCCCGCTTGCGAGCCTCACGGCCGGGGGCTTTGCGCTGATGACGATGCTGATGAAAAACACGCTGCTGGACAATCTGGCCCTGGACTATGTGCGCACCGCCGTCGCCAAGGGCGTCTCCCATCGCGACGCCATCCTGGGGCATGCCCTGCGCAACAGCCTTGTGCCCGTGGCCACCAGCCTTGGCGGCAGCCTGTCGGCCCTGCTCACGGGAAGTTTCCTCATCGAGAAGATTTTTGACATAGACGGCATCGGCCTGCTCGGCTTCAGCTCGCTCGTCGGGCGCGACTATCCGGTGTTTCTCGGCCTGCTCACGCTTTCCTCGCTGCTGCTGCTGCTGGGCAACATCCTCGGGGACATTGCCGTGGCCTTTGCCGACCCACGCATACGCTTTGGCGGGTGATGACGCCCCCCTTGACACCCCGGCCGGCGGGGCAAGACTGCGCGGCGCCTCAAAAAACTTTCCTTTCCCAAGAAGACGATGGACTCCCGCTACGAAAAACTTGCCCGGCTGCTCACCGGGTTTTCCACCCGCCTCAGCCCAGGCGAAAACGTGTTGATCGACGCCATTGGCGTCCCTGACGACATTGTGGTCGCCATCGTGCGGGCCGCCCGCGCCCTTGGCGCCATCCCGCAGGTCAACATCCAGCACCCGCGTGTCAACCGCGCCCTCCTGCTCGGGGCGGATCCCGCGCAGCATGTCCTTGCGGAGAAGGTGGAGCTGTTCCGCATGAAGGAGATGCAGGCGTACATCGCCCTGCGCGGGGCGGACAACATCTTTGAGAACAGCGACATCCCCGCCCCCCAGATACGCGCCCACGCCAGCGCCTTGCGCACCGTGATCGACCACCGCGTGAAGAAGACAAAATGGTGCGTGCTGCGGTGGCCGTCCCCCTCGATGGCGCAGCAGGCCCGCATGAGCACCGAGGCCTTCGAGGACTTCTATTTCCGCGTCTGCACGCTCGATTACGCACGCATGATCCCCGGCATGGCCGCGCTGAAAGAGGCCCTCGAAAAAACCGACCAGGTGCGCATCACAGGCCCCGGGACGGATTTGCGCTTCTCCGTCAAGGGCATCCCCGCGAACCCTTGCGGAGGCGAAAAGAACATCCCTGACGGCGAGGTTTACACCGCCCCGGTGCGCGAAAGCGTCGAGGGGGTTGTCCAATACAACGCCCCCACGATCTACCAAGGCACAGGGTTCACGGACGTGCGGCTGGTCTTTGAGCGGGGGAAAATCGTCGAGGCCACGGCGAACAACACGCGGCGGCTCAACGAGATCCTGGACAGCGATGAGGGCGCCCGCTACGTCGGGGAGTTCGCGCTGGGCTTCAACCCGCACATCCTTGAACCCATGCAGGACATTCTTTTTGACGAGAAGATTGCCGGCTCCTTCCACTTCACCCCCGGCCAATGCTACGATGAGTCGCCCAATGGCAACAACTCGACCGTCCATTGGGATCTCGTCTGCATCCAGCGGCCTGAATACGGCGGCGGGGAAATTTATTTCGATGGCGAGCTTGTCCGCAAAGACGGGGTTTTCCTGCCCGAACCGCTGCGGCAACTGAACCGCGAACACCTGCTTGCCTGAGCGCCCCCGGCGCGCGGGACCTCCCGGCGCCATCCCCTCCCCCTCCACGGCAAGGCCGGCCGGGGGCGTCATTTTTGGGGAATTTTGCGGAAAATGATCCCGTGATCCGCGCCGCCGCCTTATTTCGCGGCGGTGGACAGGCTTTCCCAAGAGTCGCCCTCGAATATCGCCAAGGGCGCGATGGATTTCAGCAGGAGGACAAAATCCGGCATCTTCAGCATTTCCTCGATTGGGCGCGTGAAGGTGATGCGCACAAACATCTGCTCGCGACGCTGGTTCAGGCCGTATCTTTTCAAATCCTCCCAAAACAATGGGAGGCGTTCCAGGCGCCCCTTGATCCCACTGCGGTAACCCTCCTGCTCCGTCTGGTAAGGATTGATCTCCCCTCCCACGAGATGCCAGAAGAGAACGGGCATGCGCAGGGTGCGCCCCTTTTCGCGCCCCTCTCCCTGGCGCTCATAAATGCCATATTCGAGCGGTTTCAACTTCCGGCCGCCGGCGAAGTATTCGCCGCTGTGAACGCGCTTGCCGTGCCGCCACCCCGCGTTGATCCAGCATGAGTCGGGATTGTGGACGCCGGCGTCCGTGGTGGAGACCTTCCCCGGCCCCCAATAGGCGACGTAAATGGCAACCTCGCAGTCTCCCTTCTTGTAAAACCGGTAGGCATAGCTGTCGAAGGCCAGCGCGCTGTCTATCAAACTGTTGAGCACCTCGCTGTCCGACAGGGGGACGTCCTGTGATTCCCAGCCCTCAAGGCCGCCGGGGACGTTTTTCCGCGTTCCCCCGTCATGCGCCGCCGGCAGGCCTTCCTGCCCCTTTTGGGGAAGCGGCGTGTGCGTCGCGCCCTTGGGAAGATAGTGGCCGACCGGGCAGGCGCGCCGCGAGGATTCATCCCCGTCAATTCCCTTCAAAGGACACACCCCGCCCGCCACCTCGACAGGGCAGACGACAAGCGAGCGCGACGTGGTGAAAAGGGCGATGTAAAGGATCAGCGCGACGACAAGGCCGAGCGTGACACCGCAGGAGATCAGGAATTTTCTTTGCATTTTCTTAGGAATGTGGAGGCGAGGATGCCGGCATGAAGTTTGACAAGAAAAAAGGCGAAACAGGGCATGGAGACCACGAGAAACAGAAGGATGCGCAAAAACGGATTCTCCAAGGTTTGGATTTTCACCGCGTATTTCAAAACCGTGCCCGGGCGGCGGATGAATCCAAGAAGATTGCGACGGCTCAACGCATGCCGTGGATCGTATTGTTTTCCAACGCCCATCCTCGCGAAATTATCCACAAACCCCCTGGAGATTTCCCTCAAAAACACGCGCCGTCGCGCGTCCGCAAAAAGGCCGCTTCGCAAAGTCAATGACACAAGCGACGGGGAAAGCCAGTCATCGCCATCCCATTCGTGGACGCGCAGGCGGACATCCTTGCACAACTCCTCAAAAACCTTCCCCATGAATTCCTGGACGGGGCGCACCGTGTTTTGATAGGCGAACCTTTCCTCGTCGCGATAAACCTCATTCACCGTGCAATTCCCGTCTTCATCGAGCGTGTAGGATGCCACGCTCCCATGCGGCGCCATGAGAAGTTGCTCATGAATCTGCGTGTTTATGGAAAGCAGGTCGTAATGGCGGGAACGGCGCGGGATCGTGGAGAAAAGCAAACCGTTTTTGGAGACACCCTCGCCAAGGGAGGCCGGGGTTTTAAGCCCGATATAAAACCCCGCCGTCGGGTGCTCGGTCAAATCGTGGATGGCGTCCTGCATCCGCCCGGTCCACCCCACGTCAACGACGCCAATTTCCGCGCCTTTTGGAATTCCAAGCGATGCGAACAAATTCTCAAACGCCGCCTTTCCCTCAATCCTGACCTTCTCGTATGTCCTCCGAAATTGTTCGTTCCCAATTAGTTGAAAATATATTTCACTTTTTGTGAAATGGGGGATGACCCTGTGGAACGCGTCCCCGTCCATGCCATTTGAAGTCTTTGGGGATGCGAACGGGAGCGTTTGCGCGACCTCGTCCATCCGGGCCTTGGAGAAACCGCATCCGGCGAGAAAGTCATGGATGCTGATGTTGTCAAAATAGGGAAAGGATTCCTCCCCAATTGGTTTCAAGCGCACGATGACGGCGGACTGCCGCGACATTTGCAGATAGTGCGCGCGGATGCGTTCCCCGGGGGGGACGACAATGTCCTGGTAGGTCTCAAAGAATCTTTTCAACATCCAGCCCTCGCGCGAAAGAAAAACCGCATCGCGGATTCCACGACGCCTCAATTGCTCGAAGAGCGACGCGGTGAAAAAATAAAATGGGAGGACGTATTCGCTGAACGCAAACCGGCTGCCGCGGCAGGCGCGCTCGTGTTTCTTCCATGCGGCCCGGAATCCACGCCGCGTTGTCCCAAGGCCGAGAAGGCGCGACACGGCCTTGCGAAGGAGGTTGTTATGACGGTGCCGAAGCTGGAAGCTTGCGATGCCGTGCCTGGCGGAATTCACACAATCGGAACGGCGGTTGTCTCCAATCATGAATGCCTGCGCCGCCTTGACATTGAGCCTTTCCAGGACGGCTGGATAAAGCGAACCGTCGCTCTTTGTTTTTGCGAGATCGCAGGAGACAAAAATCTCGTCAAAAATCTCACGCGCGCCGATTGCCCGCAGAAAACGCGAGAGACTTTCCTTGGGCAGATAAAAGTCGGAGACGACATGGATTTTTTTTCCAAGTTTCCGCAGTTCGCGAAGCGGGCCGAGGACGTCCTCGTTTGGAAACTGGCTTTGGATCTCCAACCTTTCCTCCACACCCATGGAGATCTCAAAAAAGCGCTCAAAGGAAATCTCCTCGCGAAACAGCAGGCTGTTGCGCAAACGAGTGTGAACTTCCCGCATCCAGTCGATGTTGCTGTAATTCAGAAGATGCCTGTCGAATTTTTCCAGGGCCTGCATCCGGATCGCGTATAACTCCGCGGCATCGCAGAGGATGCCGGCGCAGGCGCGCACCTGCCCCGCCCACAGGCGGATTACCTCTCCCGGATGGACGCGCCGGTGGACAATCGTGTCAAAGAAATCAACAAGTATCACATCAAACTCTCGCGCCGCCGGAAAAAGTCTTTTTGACATAAGCCGCCCCAATTCTCGCGGACATGCGCGGGGGGGGCAATGCAAAACAAAAGAGCCTGCCTTTGCGGTGAACACGGCTTGCGCGCCAGCCGCGCACCCAACGCGGGGCGCCAGCGCCCGATGTCCCGGGCGGCGGACGATCCAAGGCGCGCGGGGAACGCGACGGGGTTGGTTTTGCTTTTTGAAAAAGCCGCGGCCGTGGCGGAAATGTTTTCCGGCGCCGCAGGAAAGAGGCGGGGGCGCCCATCCCGTTCGCCATCCCGCAGGCGGAGTCGGAAAAATACCTTTGCCGCGCCCTCCTTTCCATGCGACATGGCCGTCCTCCAAATTTTTGTGCCAGCAAAGAGGAGCGCCGCCTGACGGCGGAAATGTTTCTGGAACCGACCATGCCGACATGAATCCCCCCGACTGTTCCACCACGGACAACACGACTGAGAGGGCCGCCACGCCCGACGAGCTTGCCAGCAACCCATTTCTCCAGAATGAGTTTTCCATCCGCTGGAGCCTCCTTGTGCCGGAGCGCATGGAGGAGGGGATCCTGACGGCCCTGCAAGCCGCCGAGGCCGTCGTGGAGCGCCTTGCCGGGACGCCCCCCGCCACGCCGACCTTTGCCAATGCCGTGCTCGCGCTCGAGGATGCCACGCGCCCGCTCAATCTCGCCTGGGGCAAGGTGGAGCACCTGAATTCCGTGGCAAACACGCCGGCGTTCCGCGAGATCTATGCGCGCCTGCTTCCGCGCGTCACCGCGTTTTTCACGTCGGTCACACTCGACCCGCGCCTGTGGGCGATGCTCCAGCGCTACGCGGCGACCGCCGGGGCCGCGGCGTTGCGGGGGCCGGAAAAGCGTTTGCTGGAGGAAATGCTCGCGGATTTCTCGGAAAATGGGGCGAACCTTGATGGCGTCTCGAAAACGCGGCTCGGGGAAATCAATGCGCGCCTTGCGGAGCTGACACAACGCTACTCCGAAAATGTGCTCGATGCCACGAACGCGTGGAGCCGCCTCGTCAACGATGCCGCGTTGCTCGACGGATTGCCCGCCACGGCGCTCGCCGCGGCAGCGGACGCCGCCACGGCCGCCGGTTCGCCCGGAGCCTGGCGTTTCACACTCCACGCCCCCTCCATTTCGCCCGTCCTGCGGTACGCAAAAAACGAGGCCTTCCGGCGTGAGTGCTGGGAGGCTTGGGCGCAAATTGGCGGTGCCGGCACGGCGCATGACAACACCGCGCTTGCGGCGGAAATTCTCGCCCTGCGCCACGAGAAGGCACGGTTGCTCGGCAAGGAAAGCTTTGCCGACTTTGCCGTCGCCCGCCGCATGGCCCGCAACGGAGACAGGGCGTTGCGTTTTGTCGAGGAGCTGCACGGACGCG
The DNA here is from genome assembly GCA_031256995.1 of Puniceicoccales bacterium. Lineage (GTDB taxonomy): Bacteria > Verrucomicrobiota > Verrucomicrobiia > Opitutales > UBA953 > CALNBE01. Next base: position 1,318 of record JAIRPL010000002.1, on the reverse strand, counting down.
TGCAAGGGCGGTTCCTGGGGGAGGCCGCCGAACTCGAGGCCTTCAAGGCGGCCGCCACCGGCGGGGCCGGCGGGCCGCTTGCGCCCTGGGAGACGGGGTTTTGGGCGGAGCGCCAGCGGCGCGCCCTTCATGATTTCGACGACGAGGCCCTTCGCCCCTATTTCCCCGTCGGCGGCGTCCTGGAGGGCATGTTTGCGCTGTTCGGTCGCCTGTTTGGGATCCGTGTCGCGGATCGCACGGGCACCGTCGAGACATGGCACCCCGAGGTGCGCTTTTATGAGGTGCGCGACTCGGCTACCGGGGTTCACCTTGGCTCGTTTTACACGGATTGGTTCCCGCGCGAAACCAAGCGCGGCGGCGCCTGGATGAACCATCTCATCACCGGCGGGCCGCGCGCCGACGGTTCGCGCGCGCCGCATCTTGGCCTTATGTGCGGCAATTTCTCCCCTCCTGTCGGCGGCGGCGAACCGCTGCTTTTGCATGACGAGGTGCTCACCATCTTCCATGAATTCGGGCATCTGCTTCACCACATCCTCAGCGAATCGCCCCATGAGGCCCTGGCGGGGACACGCGTGGCATGGGACTTCGTCGAGCTTCCCTCGCAGCTGCTGGAAAACTGGTGCTGGCATGGGGAGGGGCTGGCGTGCTTTTCCCGTCACCATGCCACGGGCGAGCCACTGCCCGCCGCGCTGCTCCAAAGGCTGGTTGCCGCGAAAAACTTCCGCGCCGCCACGGCCATGATGCGCCAGCTCGCATTCGGCAAGCTCGACCTTGAATTGCACCACCACTACCCCAAGACCAAGGATCTCGAGCCAGACGATCTCTGGAACCGCGAACTGCGCGACTATCAGCCGCCGCTCTCGCAAGCCACCCCGTCCATGGCGCGCCACTTCACCCATATTTTCGGCGACCCGCTGGGCTACGCCGCCGGTTATTACTCCTACAAATGGGCCGAGGTCCTTGAAGCCGACGTCTTCACCCGCTTCCTGCGCGAGGGCTTGCTCAACGAATCCACGGGACGCGAACTCCGCGAAAAAATCTACGCCAAAGGCAACACAAAGCCGCCGGAGGATCTGTTTCGCGATTTCATGGGCCGGGATCCCGATCCCTCAGCCCTTCTGCTTCGCGACGGCCTGGCAGATCCGCCGCAAGCGTGACCCCGCCCCGGACTCCTGTTTTGTGAATTCGCGCGGAATGGCGCGCAACACACGCCCGCCCTCCCCGCCTCCGCTGCCCGACACGGTCGTGCCAGGCGTGCCCGCGCCAAAGCGCTGGAGACGGCGCCATGAGACGCGCGGCCACCGCATGCCGGGCAGGT
>JAIRPL010000048.1 GCA_031256995.1 Puniceicoccales bacterium | reverse complement strand
CATCTCTTCGTCCACCCGGATCACCCCGCCGGGCATGGCTTGGTTGTCCACGGCTGCTTCGCCGCTTTCCTTGGTTTTTTCGGGATTTTGGTTCATCGGGGTTGATTCCCCCTCACTCTGATGGCCTTAAAAAATCTGCGCAAGATTCCGGACGTTATCAATCGCCGGCATCCTCGAGAAATGGCACCCGGTCAAACCGTCATTATATATTGCGGCGTTTCCACTTGCAACGCAAGCCGTGCCGTCTCGCGCCGATTGCAAAGCCCGGAATGCGCGCTCACAAACATTTTCATTCTAAAAGGAGGATGGAGCAAAAACATCCAGCCGTAAAATCCAATCCAATGAAGATTTCCGTTTCTCCAAGAAGAAAAGTATTCCAAATAACATCGTGGTCATGCCACATTGTCCTGACAACGACATTCGCCGCCGCCGGTCTCTTGAAACTCGTGTCACTTCCAGAAACACAACAAGATATCGCCTCTTATCAAATCCTGCCGGAAATTTTTCTCTGGCCGTTTGCATTGCTTCTTCCTTGGACGGAAATCGCAAGCGCTGCCGCAATCCTCCTTCCAAAAACCAGACCGACCTCGTGCCTTTTATTTGCAATCATGCTGATTTGTTGAAGGCATCACGTCTTTCTCCTTCCAAGTGAATTTCTAATCCAGCTCGATTATCAGTCGGAAACATGGGGACTGTCATCATCTGTTTGATGATGGCGGGAAATGTCTCATGACAGCAGTGCCTATCGAAGAAGCTCAAGCAAGGGCGGCAACTGGCTTCGCCATTCTGACATGTCAGGGATGGCGCCAACAATTTGGGAAAACAGCGTGGACTTGGCAGCCTTCAGGGCTTCAACACGCGACTCCACGGTGTCCTCGCTGATCATGCGATAAACAAAAGTGGGGCGATGCTGCCCGATGCGATGAACGCGATCCGCCGCCTGCGCCTCCACGGCCGGATTCCACCATGGATCAAGCAGGAAAACGTATTCGGCGGCATTGAGTGTCACACCCGCGCCGCCTGCGCGCAGGCTCGCAAGCATGACGGCGGCGCCGGCGGTTTTCTGGAATTTTGCGACTGGCGCGGCACGATCCGCCGTGGCGCCTGTGAGAGCATGCAGGGAGACCCCGGGAAATTTTTCGCGCAGGACAAGCTCCACACGATCAAGCAGGCGCACGAATTGGCTGAAGACAACCACCTTGCGGCCCGCCTGAAGAATGGGCGCGAGGTTCTCGGCCAGAAGGGTGATTTTCCCGGAATCGGTCGGTGGCAGCCCCTCATGTCCAGGCAGCAAGCCAGGGTCGCACGCGGCCTGGCGCAGGCGCGTGAGATAGGCGAAAAGCCCGCTTCCGCCACCAAACGGCACGCCACTCCCCGCGGCATTTTCGAGGGCGTCAAGTCCTTCGCGCACAATGCGTTCGTAAAGAACACGTTGAGGGCGTGTCATCGGGCATGGCAGCGTGGCTGTCACCTTTGGCGGAAGTTCCGGGGCGACCGTTTCTTTGCCGCGCCGCAGGATGAACGGGGCGACCTGCCGGGCGATGCGCGCCACGGCGCCGGGGTCGGTCTCAAGGGCGGCCTCAAACACATCACGTGTGCCGAGCAAACCGGGCATCAAAAAACGGAAGATGGCCCAGATGTCCCGCGGATGGTTTTCGAGAGGAGTGCCCGTGAGCGCAAGCCTGCGGCGGGCGCGGATGGCGGAGACGGCGGTGGACACGGCGGCATCGGGATTTTTGATGAACTGGGCCTCATCCAGCACCGCGATGGAAAACTCCACCCCGGCAAGGCTGGAACGGCGCAGGCGCAAGGTCGCATAGCTGGCAAGCCAAAGCACGGGGGCGGGGCGGACAGGGGGGGCGGCTTGGGAGTGCGGCGCGGGAACGCAATGCGTGCGCCAGTCCCCATCGCGCCCAAGAACGCGTGTTTTCAAATCCGGAAAGAAACGGGCGGCCTCCGCCTCCCAGACAGGCACGACGGAGGCGGGGCAGACCACAAGCGCGGGCGCCGCCGGCTCACCAGCGGGAGCAAATGGGGTTGAAACGGAATCCGCCGCATTCCCTGGGCCTGAGGCCGGGCTGCCGGGGACATTTTCCCCCGCGTCCGCCGCAAGTTCCGTCGCGATGAGGGCAAGGGTCTGGACTGTCTTCCCAAGGCCCATCTCGTCGGCGAGCAACGGGTGGATGCCAAGACTGTGCATGCGAAGCATCCACGCGGCACCCGCGGCCTGGTAAGGGCGAAGAAATCCGGGAAGGCCGGCCGGGTCCCGTGGTTCCGCAAGAAAGGCGGAGCGCCAGGCCGCGAGGGCGGGATCGGCGGAAACCTGAAGGCGTCCGTCGCTAAAAAGGGAGAGCAGGGCATAGGGCGGGAGGGCGCCCGAAGCCTCGGCGGCGGCGCTCTCACGCCACCCGCGCATGGCAGCCGTCTGCGCCTCCGAAAGGCGGACAGTGCCGTGTCCGGGGATGTAAAGCGGCGCTCCGCTTGGGGCCTCAAAGAGCTTTCGCGCAAGGGCGTCGGGGATCCACTCGGTGCCAAGCCGCAGGCGCCATCGCAGGCGAAAAGATCCGGCGGAATGTCCGCCAGGGAACAAGCCACGCGCATTTTTGCGCACACCCTGGCGGGAATCGCCAAAGGCCCCGAAACGCCCGCCTGTTTCCCCCCATCCGCCATCCATTTCCGTCGGGGCGGCATCCGAATTCGAGTCCATCCCGCCCTCCACGCTTTCGGCAAAAACCTCCAATTCGGGAAATGGAAGCAGGCGGGCAAGGGGAACTAATTCATCCGTCCCGGAAACCGGCCATGCCGTCTCCCAGCGCGGAAGTTCGTACGCCATAAAACGCGAGATTGCGCCCGGCCCGGCGGAGAGGCGCCACCCTCCGGCCTCCGTGTCGTGGACAAACCCGGCCTTCCGGGCGCGGAAGGCGAAACGAAGAAGCGCCGCATTCTCGTCCGGATGGGGCGCATCCGCGCCTGCCACCAAGGCCGGATCATGCCCGGGCGGCGCGACGTCATCCTCCCATGCCGGATGGCAAAGCGCCGATCCGTCCTCCAAGGCGGAAAAATGCAACACAAGCCTTCGTGCGGGCCGGACCGGCTCCGGCGCATCCTCCGCTTTTTCCGGGACGCGCGTCCCCGCATCATCCACCTCCGTCGGCGGGGTTTCCTGCCCTGCCCCGCGCGCCCCGGCGCCATCCGGATCCGTCGCGGCGCAATCAGAAAGCTCCTCGCCAAGGAGTTCCTCCAATTCATAAATCCCTGCCAGCGCGATCGCGGCGGCAAGCTTTGTCGGCCCCAGGGAGGAACGCCAGAACGGCCGGGCATTGCGCCACTCCACGACCGCATGCGCGCTTTCGCCATCCAAGCTGGCGCGGACCGTCACAGAATCATCCAGCACGTGCAGCTCGCGAATCTCGCTTTTGCGGTAGATCGCGCGCGCCGTCTCGAGCACATCCGCCCCAACCGCCTTCTCCCACTCCGACGTGGAAAGACGGTCAAGCCAGCGGACAAGCGCCGGACGCGTGTGACTCTGACGCAGAGGGGGAGGCATCCACTTTCATGAAGAGGAACATGGCAAGGGATGGAAAGGGTAAACCGGCTTTTTCAGGCCCCGTCCGTTTGCAAGACTTTCGCCATCCCGCCCATGCGAACGCGGTGCGTCATGCCCTTGGCCACCCCTGCCCTCCGCCGCAAATCCCTCATTGCGGAAGATCCGCCAGAAAACACGGGGCGGTGTGTGCGGGGGCAGTGCCTGTGAGGCACGCTGGAACACGCCGCCACACTGACCCGCGCCTCCGGCCCCCCCGCGCACACCCGAAAAATCGACGCCCGCCAGGGGCGACGAACGCCCGTGCGCCTTCCGATCCAGCGCAAACACCTCGAAATCAACCATTTTCGCGTGAAAAGGAAATCAGTCAGGCAATCTGTCCAAGTTCAGGTGTTTTTTGAGTTTTTCGCGATATTCCTGAAGCGAGGTGACGGTGAGGGGATTGGCCTTCAGGGCGCGGATGCCTTTGACGGCGGCGCGCGCGCCGGTGAGGGTGCTTATCATGCAAACCTGGCGCAGGACGGCCTCGGAGCGCATCATGTTTTCGTCGCGGCGCGGCATCATGCCGGTTGGCGTGTTGATGATGATCTGCATGTGGCCGTTCTTGAGCATGTCGAGCACATTGGGACGCCCGCCTCCCGTTATTTTATGAAGGCGGTGAACGGGAATTCCGGCGGCATCCAGGGCGGTCGCGGTCCCGGCCGTGGAATAGATTTCAAAACCGAGGCTCGCGAGGTCTTTGGCGACTTTGATGGCCGCGGGTTTGTCGCGGTCTTTCACGGAGAAGAAAACATTCCCGGACAGAGGCAGCGGGGGCTGGGCCGCCATCTGGGACTTGGCGTAGGCGATGCCGAAATCGGGATCAAGCCCCATGACCTCGCCCGTGCTGCGCATCTCCGGGGAGAGGGCGACCGGGGCACCAGGGAAGCGGTTGAAGGGGAACACACTTTCCTTGACGGCAAAATACGGGGCGGTGATCTCGGAAACGTAGCCGTGGTCGCGGAGTTTTTCGCCGACCATGCATCGGGCGGCAAGTTTCGCGAGGGGGACGCCAATGGCCTTGGAGACAAAAGGTATTGTGCGGGAGGCGCGGGGGTTGACCTCGAGCATGTGGACGACGCCGTCCTTTATGGCGAATTGGATGTTCATGAGGCCGACCACCCGGAGCTTCTTGGCGAGGGCATGGGTGATCCGGCGCACCTCATCCATGATTTTCGGGGGAAGTGTGTGCGGGGGGAGCACCATCGCGGCGTCGCCGGAGTGGACGCCCGCGTATTCAATGTGCTCAAGCATGCCGCCAATGATGGTGGTCTCGCCATCGCTGATGGCGTCAACGTCAAGCTCGATGGCGTCCTCAAGGAATTTGTCGAGAAGGACGGGTTTTCCGGGCGCGGCATCAAAGGCCTCGAGGACGACGGCGCGCAGCTCATCCATGTCATAAACGATGAACATGCCGCGGCCACCGAGGACAAAACTGGGGCGCAGGAGGATGGGGAAGCCGATCTCCGCGGCCATGGCATAGGCTTGGGGCGGGCTGAGGGCGGAGCGGTTGTCGGGTTGCTTGATTTTCAGCTCATCGAGGATGCCTTTGAAGAGCTGGCGGTCCTCGGCGAGATTGATGCTGGAGGGGCTGGTCCCGATGACCTTCACGCCGTTGGCCTCGAGGTCGGAAGCGAGGTTGAGCGGGGTCTGCCCGCCAAATTGGACGATGACGCCGGCGCATTGCTCCTGCTGGTAGATCTCAAGGACGTCCTCAAGGGTGAGCGGCTCAAAATAGAGGCGGTCGGAGGTGTCGTAGTCGGTGGAAACGGTCTCGGGGTTGGAGTTGACCATGACGGTTTCGTAACCGGCGGCGCGCAGGGCGAGGCTGGCGTGGACGCAACAATAGTCGAATTCGATGCCTTGGCCGATGCGGTTCGGGCCGCCGCCGAGTATCATGATCTTGGGGCGCGCGGGGGCGTCCGCCTCCTTCGGGAGGCTGGGCATTATCTCATTTTCGTCGCCGTGGCTGGAATAGTAGTAGGGGGTTTTTGCCTCAAATTCGGCGGCGCAGGTGTCCACAAGGCGATAGACGGTTTTTATGCCCGCCTCCAAGCGTTTCTCGCGAACGCGCACGGGGGGGACGCGCGTCAAATGGGCAACCTGCCTGTCGGTGAAACCAGCGGCCTTTGCGTCGCGCAGCAGACTGGCGTCCAGCCCGTCAAACCCTGCGGCCGTGATGCGCTGCTCAAGGTCATGAATCCCCTTGAGTTGATGCAGGAACCATGGGTCTATTTTTGACAGGGCATGAATCTCGTCCACCCCAAGGCCGGCTTGGAAGGCATAACGTATATAGAAGACGCGCTCGGCCGTGGGCGTCACCAGCGCCGCGCGGATCTTGTCGCGGTCCGTGACTTCCGTGCCGCCGAATTTGCCGCCCGCCCCGAAGCCCCAGGCGTCGATTTCCAACGAGCGCAGCGCTTTTTGGAAACTTTCCTGAAATGTGCGCCCGATGGCCATGACCTCGCCGACCGCCTTCATGGAGGAGGTGAGGGTGCGATCGGTGCCGTTGAATTTCTCGAAGGCGAAACGCGGGACCTTGGTGACGATGTAATCAATGGCCGGCTCAAAACTCGCGGGTGTGCTGCGCGTGATGTCATTGCGGAGCTCGTCGAGCGCGTAACCCACGGCGAGCTTGGCGGCGATCTTCGCGATGGGGAACCCGGTCGCCTTGGAGGCCAGCGCGCTTGAGCGCGAGACACGCGGGTTCATTTCGATGACAATCAGGCGCCCATTCTCGGGGTTCACGGCAAATTGGATGTTGCTCCCGCCCGTCTCGACGCCGATGGCCCGGATGATGGCAAACGAGGCGTCGCGCATGAGTTGGTATTCCTTGTCCGAAAGCGTGAGCGCGGGCGCGATCGTGATGCTGTCGCCCGTGTGGACGCCCATCGGGTCAAAATTCTCAATGCTGCAAATGATGACGCACTGATCCTTGTGGTCGCGCATCACCTCCATCTCGTATTCCTTCCACCCCAGCAGGCACTCCTCGACGAGCACTTCATGGACGGGGGAGCAATCCAGCCCGAAGGCGACCATGCGCTCATACTCCTCGCGGTTGTAGGCAATGCCGCCGCCCGTGCCCCCCAGCGTGAAACTGGGACGGATTATGAGCGGAAAGCGCCCGCCAACCTCGTCCACACAGGCACGACCCTCCTCGATGGACTTCACAACCTTCGATTTCGGGATGTCCAGCCCGATATCGAGCATGATTTGGCGGAATTTCTGGCGGTCCTCGCCGCGCTCGATGGCATCGGCCTTGGCGCCTATGAGTTCGACGCCATATTTCTCGAGGATGCCCGCCTGCGCGAGCCGCAGCGAAAGATTGAGCGCGGTCTGGCCGCCCAGCGTTGGCAGGAGGGCGTCCGGGCGCTCGCGGGCGATGATTTTCTCGACGGCCTCCGGTGTGAGCGGCTCGACGTAAGTCACATCCGCCATGTCGGGATCCGTCATGATCGTCGCCGGGTTTGAGTTAACCAGCACGACCCGGAAACCTTCCTCGCGAAGCGCCTTGCAGGCTTGGGAGCCGGAGTAATCAAATTCGCAGGCCTGGCCGATGATGATTGGGCCGGCGCCAATGATGAGGATGGTGTGAATGTCTGTGCGTTTGGGCATGAGCGGCGTTGAAAAATTTGTGCGTACGAGGAAAACGAGACTCTCTCCGGGCGGCAAGGCGCGAGTGGACACAGGAAGTTTTTCGCTCACAACTCGCTTTCGCGGACACGGTTGCATTTCCGGGGATAAGGCGCCGGAACCCTTCCCTCCCCCGGGGGGGCATGAGACACCCTTCCCCGGCGCCCGCCGGCACCCAGACCCAGGCCGCCTTCCCCGGCATTTTCCCCATCAAAATGCGCCCACCCTTGCCAGCCTACACCGTGTATTCGACGCCAGGCTCGGGGTTGGTGACCTTCGCATGGGGAAGCTCAATGGCAAACTCCTCCTCAAACCACTGGCGGGCCTCCGGGTCACCGTGGGTGATGACGATGGCGCGCGGATCGCAACGACGGGCGAAGTCCACCAACTCATTGCGGGCGGCATGGCCGCTGAAATAGTAGTTTTCCACCGAGGCGCGAATTTTGGCGACGTGGTCAAGGCCGTGAAAGATGAAGCTGTCCCCCCGCCGGCGCGCGAGAAGACGTCCGCCCGGGGTGTCAGGATCACAGTAGCCGACAAATGCGATGGTGTTATGGGCGTGGTCGAGAAGGTTTGCGGCGACACGCCACGCCGGGGTGTTTTCCACGAGCATCCCGCTGGAGAGGATGTAAATGCCCTTTTCCGCCACGTCCTGGCCGGGCGGCGTGAAGCGCCGATCCAAAGGCTGGGCCTTCAGATCACTGAGCACCGCGCGCCGGAAATTGACGGTCCCGCCGGACTTCCGGCTCATCATGTCCAGATAGTCGCAAAGATCCACGCCCAAGCCGGAGCAGAAGATGGGGCACTGGGCAAGGGCGCCCCGCTGGCGGGCCTTGTTCAGAAGGGTGAGCATCTCCTGCATCCGCCCAAAGGCAAAGGCCGGGACAAGGACACTGCCGCCGTGGGTGATCGTGACGTTGATGCTGGCAAGCAAGCGTTCCGTCTCGGAGGCCCGCGTCACATCCTCGCGCGGCGGCGTGGCGCCATGCGTGGTCTCGGTCACAAGCGTGTCCACGGGGAAATCGGGAAAACGGGCGCCGGGCACGGTTTCCTGGTCATGAAAAAGGACGTCGCCCGTGAAAAAAACCTTGCGGTGGCGGTGTTCCAAAAGGACACCCACCGCGCCGGCGACATGGCCCGACGGGTATAGCGTGATGGAAACCTCCGAGCCGTCATGGGCACGCAACACACGCGGCGCCTGCAATGGGAGCGCGTGCAGGGCGGACTCGACGGCATCAAGCTCGCCATAGGTGAACAATGGATACTCCCTGACGCCAGCCTCGTCGCGCCGGCGCATCATGACACCCACGCTGTTGCGCAAAATGCGCCGGGCCACGATCGCCGAGGCCGGCGAACAAAGCACAGGCACGCGCGGCTGCTTGCGCAAAACCACCGGCAGCGAACCAAGATGGTCAAGGTGGCAGTGCGTGAGGATGATGTAATCAAGCGGCGGCAGGTTGCGCAAATCGGGCAGCGCTGGATAGCCCTCCCGCTTCGGATGCATCCCGGCATCCACAAGAAAGTGAAGGCCGGCGATTTGGACGAGGAGACAGTTCGAACCGATATCCTGTCCGCTGTTGAGATCAGTGATTCTCATCGGGGATGATTACGAAACGGGGGGCTGGGAGCACGGCGGCGCCATGCGGCCTATGCAAACAGCTCGGAAGGCAGGAAAAAGCGCGCGATCTCGGCAACCGCGCTCTCCGGGCTGTCCGAGGCATGGCAGACGTTGACAGTGACATCCGTGCCAAAGTCGCCACGAATCGTCCCCTTCGGAGCCTTCTTGGAATCAGTCGGGCCAAGCAATTCACGCACCTTGGCAATGACACCCTCCCCCTGCAAAACGGCGACAAGCACGGGGCGGCTTCCCATGAACTGCGCGAGCGGCGGAAAAAAGGGCCTGTCCGCGATGTGCGCGTAATGTTCCGCAAGCAACCCGGGGGCGAGCCTTGTGAGCTTCGCCGCGACAATGTCAAAACCGGCTTTTTGAAACCGGTCAAGCACCACGCCGGCAAGGCGCTTCTCCATGCAATCAGGCTTGAGAATGATCAATGTTTTCTCCATGTCGCCCCGCAGGATGCCTCTGGCCGGCATGGGCGCAAACGTCTTTTCTCCTCGCGTCCGGATCCCCCCAACCCCCGGGCCGCACAGTGTCTTTGCAAAATTTCCCCCCCTCTTGAGACACCCTCATGCATCATGCGCGGCAACAAACAGGGACACGCGGACATCGGCTCGTTTTCGGTTTCCGCTCTCATGTGTCATGCGCGGCAACAAACAGCCCCCTCCCCGCGAACTCCGGCGCGCTTCCGCCCCCCCCTCTTGACGCTCCCGTGAGCGGAAACAAAGGCCGATGCCTGCCGAATTCGCCCATGCGCCGCGCGACTTTGGCCCCCCATCCCACCGTGCGGCAAAATCCCCCCTCTGACCTCAACCTGGCACCTTCCATCGTAGCGCAATGCCTTGAAACACGTCGTAGCGCGGGCTTTGCAGCGCAATGCCTCGGAGCGCATCATGGCGCCGCCGTCGTAGCGCGGGCTTCCAAGCCTGCTCCCCCGCCGCGTTCCAAGTCATTACGCGCATTGCGACCCTTTCCTCTGCCGCCGCCGCTGCCACCGTCGTAGCGCGGGTTTCCAAACCTGCTTTCAAGTCGCTTTTTTGGGGGAGGGCGTGGGCCAACTAAGATGTCCAACGAAAAGCGGTGGATTTGGTTTCCCGCCTTGGCCGCCCCTTTTTCACATTGGGGTGGGGCAGGCGTCACGGGAGCAGGTTTGGAAACCCGCGTTACGGCGGCGGTGCCGCGCTACGACGGCCGCGCCAGCGCGCGGGTCAGCGGGCGCGGTTTTTGTTGTGGTTGCTGTTGCGGTGGCGCCGGCGCCA
>JAIRPL010000042.1 GCA_031256995.1 Puniceicoccales bacterium | reverse complement strand
TCGGCGACGCCCAGAACCCGACCACCACCGCCGGCCATGTCGAGAAACTCCTGGTCGGCGGCGACAACTCCGCGCGCGCCATCCTCTCGGGCAACGGCCTTGTCAGCCAGGTGACCTTTGCCGACGCGGACACTTCGCGCTACCCCCACAACGCCCCCCACGCCACGCCGACCCTGCGGGACTTCTTTGAACAAGACCTCCAGTACCACACCCTGCTCTCTCCCGGAGACCCGCGCCGCCGGGTCAACACAAGCGGCGTGACCTCCGTGCTCGAGACCGAAGGCGCCGCCGGCACCCTCACCTTTGGCACCGCTTCAAGCACCACCATCCTCCACAACATCGCCCTGGAGGTGGACCTTGGCGTGGACTCCGTCGCGGGCCACTCCGACTTTTTCAAGATCAACGGCAATGCCCGGATCGGCGACCTGCTCATCGACATCTCCCGCGCCAGCGGCCTGTGGGCCAGCGGGCGCTGGGTGATCCTCCAGAGCGACTCACTCCTCACGAACATCGACGGCCGCCCACTCATGGACGACTGGCTTGAAGATCACACCGTCTTCAACTGGCTGACCGCGCCCCCCGCCCCCACCAACATGCCAAAGCTCATCCTGGGCGCGGCGGGGGACACCCTTGAGCTTATCCTCTCCGGCGTCCCCGAGGCCCTCGTTTGGGACGGCAAATCCAATCCCACGACCGGAAACCTCTGGGAAACGGTCGCGAACGGTCTCGAGGGGACGAAGAATCAAAACTGGAAGAATCTGAATGGTGACTCGAAATACCACTCCACCAACGTCATCAGCGTTTTCGACAAGGGTGCCGAAGTGAAGGCCGTCATCGTGGAAGGCGCCAACCAGACCTATGCCATGGAGGTCAAGGACCAGACCCAATACAGCTTCACCTCCCAGAACTTCGACCTCGGCACCGGCAGGCCTGACGCGAAGATCACCGTCTCCCCCAGCCCCTTCATCCAGCACATCGGCACCTACAATAAAGCGCCTGACGCGGGAAGCTTCATCGCCATTGCCGCCGGCAGCGAGGCCATCTTCGACCTCCCCGTCGAGGCCACCGGCGTCATCAGCCGGGGCGACAGCAGGTTCAACTACGACCTCAAAATCGGCTGGGATTTTGAAACCATTTGGAAGGAACTGAGGGACGCAAACACGGGAGGCAGCACCATCTCCGCCGACGAGATCACCCGGCGCGTCGAAACCCTCCTCGCCCAGAACGGCCTCATCCAGATCGGCCACAACACCGGCCCCTCCACCCTCACCATCGGCGCCAGCCTCCTGGTCAACAAAGACTTCGCCGAGAATGGCAACGGCCCGGCCCGGGACGGCCGCGCCGAGATCCGCCTCATCGGCGAGAGCACCCTGCGTTTTGAGAACAACCAGACCCGGAACGCGAAGAACTACATTCCCGCCGGCAGCAAAACCCCCGAGTACGACTCCGAGGACCTCAAAAACCTCGTCATCACCGGCGCGGGCACGATTTACCGCGCCGCTGGCGGGAGCACCGTGTTTGCCGACAAGGTCCGCCTTGGCACCCAGATCACCCCAACATCCGTCAACGCCAACGATACCTACGCCAGCGACGCGACGATCTACATCGAAAACACCGGGGAAATCCACTTCCGCTTCGAGAACCCCCCCAACCCACCCCCCAGCACCAACCCGACCATCGAGCAAATCCTGCGCGGCCCCCTCAAAAGCCAGCCCCGCCCCGCCACCGACGCCGCCGCCAAGCTTTGGGTCGGCGACTCCAACAACCCTCACACCCTGACGCTCGCCAACGACTTCAACACCTACCAAGGCGACATCGACATTAAGGGCGGCACCCTGCGCGTCGAAGGCCGCCTTGGCCTCGTCACCGAGGAGTTTGACAACTACCGAGGCTCGCCACTTCCCGCCCGCTACCAGCACGGTATCTTCAACGGCGACATCAATATCAGGGAGAACGCCACCCTCGAATACGCCCGCGACGCCAAGGCCAGCGATGGAGCGCACGCCTATGACAGCGTCGGCGCCGGAGGCATCCGCCTCACGGACCCCTCGCTCCCCGCCGGTTACATCTGGGTCAACAACAGCAATTACCAAGTCCTCGCCGGGAAACTCAGTGGCGCCCCAGATGCCACCTTCCGCCAAAGCGGCAACACCGAGATCTGGTTCACGGGCAATGGCGACAGCTACCAAGGCAACATCCACATCGCGAACGGACGCTTCAACCTCGCCGCCCCCTTTAACCCGGCAAGCCCCTCCGGGCAGCGCTACCCCTTGGGCGACTATAACGCCAGGACCACTACCCTCGTCATCGGCAGCTCTCAGGACAGCGCCAACCGCCCCGTATTCAGCGCCCTTGGCGGCAGCATCCTTGACGTCCAGTCTCTCACCGTCCACAAAAACGGCACACTCTCCGTCCCCGCCGGCACGATTGCCGCCAACAACTCCACCACCCCCGGCTTGGAGATCCGTTACGCCGGCACCACGCCTCCCGATCCCATCGAACTCCACATCGAGTCTGGCGCCACGATCACCCTCCACCTCGGCGCCGGCATGGTGAGCGAGAAAGGCGGCACAAAGGTCCCCACCGCCGCCCCCGGCCTGAAGTTCGCGGGTACCCCCGGCCCCCTCGACCCCAACGCCTACAGCACCACCGGCGGCCGCATCAACCTGAACATCGACCCCGCCGGCTACATCCCCACCGCCGAGGACACCGAATTCCTCCTCATCGAGAACCTCTCCATCACCCACCCCTCCACCGATCCCCTCGTCAATGACGCCGAACTTCTCTTCGCCAACGCAACCAGCATCGACCTTCGCACCGGCATGTGGTCCCTCGGTATCATTGAACGCGACGGCAAAAAGAACCTCTACCTCATTCGAGACACTTGGGTGTACGCTGGCGGCGCTGGCAACACCGTCCCCGAGCCGAGCACCTCCGCCCTCTGCGCCGGCCTATCCTCCCTCCTTCTGGCCATCCACCGCCGCCGCCGCAAATCCGCCGCCGCCGCCGCAAAAATCCCCCCTGACCCAACCGCTCGCCCGCCCGCCTGCCGCAGATCCGCCTGATGCCGCCTCCGCGCGCCAACCGCCGCAGGGGCCAAGCACCCCTGCCGCCGCCGTAGCGCCGTCGTAACGCCGTCGTAACGCAGGTTTCCAAACCTGCTCTCAAGTCGCACTCCAAGTCATTGCGCGCATTGCGCCCCTTCCCTCTGCCCGCCGCCGCCCCTTCCACCCTCGTAACGCAGGTTTCCAAACCTGCTCTCAAGTCGCTTTTTTGGGGGAGGGCACAGGCCAACGAAGATGTCCAACGAAGAGGCGTTTGGATCTGCTTCCCGCCTTGGCCGTCCCTTTTTCACGCTGGGAATGGGCAGGCTTCAAGGAGCAGGTTTGGAAACCCGCGCTACGACGGCCGCGCCACGACGCACTCCAAGTCATTGCGCGCATTTGCGACCCCGCCCTCCGTCGACACCACTTTTGCTGCCGCTGGATCTGCTTCCCGTCTTGGCTGCCCCTTTTTCACGCTGGGGATGGGCAGGCTTCAAGGGAGCAGGTTTGGAAACCCGCGTTACGACAGCGGGTACCGCGCTACGGCGGGGGCGACACGACGCATTGCAAGCCGCCGGGCATCCTGTCTCCCATGGGGATGCCGGGCGGACGGGGCATGCGGATATGGTGCTCGTGATTGCACGGCAAGATGGCACTTTCCCATCCGATGTCCTCGCTTTGCCTGACCGTGGTCCGCGGCCTGGATGATGAATGCGGGGGCGTTCTTTGCCTTTTCATCCCATGCCCTCGCTTTACCTGACCGTGCCCGGCGCCCACGCGACACTTTCGTCCAGCCACCTTCTCATCGCCCTTCCCGGCCCTGATGACACCCCCGCCTCGGCTTCCCACCCCGGGCAACGCAATATTCCGCTGGATGAGATTGAGCGCGTCATTGTCGCCCACGACACCTCGCTTTCCACGCCCGCGCTCATGGCATTGCTGGAGCGCGGCATTCCGGTTGTTTTCTGGCCTCGGCGGCGGCCGCCCGTGGGCATGGCGGTGCCCGCGCAGCGCAATACGCACGCCCTTGCCGCCCAGCTTGAAACCTCGAAGGACGAGTCCGCACGGCTGGCGGCCGCCCGCGAGATCGTCCGGGCAAAGATCCTCAACATGCGCCGCGTGCTCCAGCGCCTCGGCGCACGACGCGATCCCACGGCGCCGGACGGTGAGGCCCCCGGCGGGCCTCCCTCCACTGGCTTTGCCGAACAGGCCGCCGGCGCCGCGTCTCTTGACACCCTGCGCGGGGTGGAGGGAGCGGCCAGCGCCCGTTATTTCGAGGCGCTGGCCGGTTTTTTCCCGGCCGAGTTTCCCTTCGAGCGCCGGTCGCGCCGCCCGCCCCACAACCCCGCGAACTCCATCCTTTCCTTTCTTTACACGCTGCTTTCCTCGGAGATGACTCTTCACGTTTACGCCGCCGGGCTTGAGCCGGCCTGGGGGCTTTTCCATGAAAATGACGGCAGGCGTCCCGCGCTGGCGCTGGACCTTATGGAACCTTATCGCGCCCCGCTTTGTGATGCGCTGGCGCTCGATCTGCTCAACCACCATCGTCTCACCGCCGATGATTTTGAGCAGGTCGGGGAGGGCTGGTTTCTCCAAGCCGGGGCGCGGCGGCGTGTCTATGCCGCGTGGGAGACGCGCCTTGAGCGCGAGTTCTTTCACGAGCAAACGCGGACGCGCACCACGCTCCGCCGCTCGTTTGAGGAACTTTGCATGAGAACACGCCGTTTCTGCGCCGAACGCGCCCCCATCGAACCGTTTCTGATGAATTGAGGACCGCGGATGAAAAACGCCCAAAACAGGGGTGCGCGGACCTGGAAGCTTAATTTGCTGTCATGGAACAATATGCGAGACCATTTCCCCTCTCATTTTCCGTCAGGCGTGCTTCCGGGGCATCCCGGAATAATGCCTCCGGTCCCGCGCCCTTTTTAACTTGCCTGCGGTGAACGAATTGCCAGCCTTGCGGTTGTATTACTCCTTTTGCCGACAGGCATTGATGAGTTGAAGCACCCACCATCCCTCCCGTTGCATTGGAAAAGATGTTGTATTACTCCTTTTGCCGACAGGCATTGATGAGGTCGAGTTGGGCCCGCAAACGAGCCCTCTTTTCCTGTTGTATTACTCCTTTTGCCGACAGGCATTGATGAGAAGGTAGTGTCTGTGTGCCTCGCGCAAGAGGGCTTCTACGGTTGTATTACTCCTTTTGCCGACAGGCATTGATGAGCAAGAAGACCACACCATCCGCAACTGCTGTATAGGGGAGTTGTATTACTCCTTTTGCCGACAGGCATTGATGAGTCCAGTTTGGCTCTCTTTTCCTCGGGCGTCAGACGGTTGTATTACTCCTTTTGCCGACAGGCATTGATGAGTTGAGTGTATACCACTTTCGACCGTTTTTGTAGGTTGTATTACTCCTTTTGCCGACAGGCATTGATGAGCGGCATTCAGTTTTGCCCGCTTTTCCTCCACCGTCAGAGTTGTTGTATTACTCCTTTTGCCGACAGGCATTGATGAGATGGCTTGCAACTCCTCACAGGTCCACCCCGGGAGGTTGTATTACTCCTTTTGCCGACAGGCATTGATGAGCTTTTCCTGCATGAGCGCGGATTCCAGCCCCGGGTGTTGTATTACTCCTTTTGCCGACAGGCATTGATGAGGTCTTCGTAGGCTGTCTTTGCGAGTAGGATGTTGTTGTATTACTCCTTTTGCCGACAGGCATTGATGAGGGGGCCTCGCCCGACCGCTGGCACGGGTGCCAGCAATGGTTGTATTACTCCTTTTGCCGACAGGCATTGATGAGACAACATGCGCATCCTCACAACGCACAACACTTCAACGTTGTATTACTCCTTTTGCCGACAGGCATTGATGAGCCCGCTGCGGGGAACGCGGCGCGGACTTCCCGCACCGTTGTATTACTCCTTTTGCCGACAGGCATTGATGAGCATGGTGTAGTGCATTAGAAAAAGGTTTTTACTGTTATGTTGTATTACTCCTTTTGCCGACAGGCATTGATGAGTCGTTGACACGTCCTGGCACGGGAACCCTCCGGGTTGTATTACTCCTTTTGCCGACAGGCATTGATGAGGCCTGTGCGGCTCCGCGCTCACAGCAAGCCCATCACGGCGTTGTATTACTCCTTTTGCCGACAGGCATTGATGAGGTTTTCCAAATCGTGGTTAAACACGGTTGTTCCTTTTGCGTTGTTGTATTACTCCTTTTGCCGACAGGCATTGATGAGCGGACTCGCGCGCGTTTGCGGAGGCCGCGCAGAAGCTCGTTGTATTACTCCTTTTGCCGACAGGCATTGATGAGCTCGCGTGCGCAAGCAGCCCGTCCGCAAGCGCGTCGTTGTATTACTCCTTTTGCCGACAGGCATTGATGAGGAGGCGGATGCGAGCCGCGAGCCTCACTCGAGCCTCGTTGTATTACTCCTTTTGCCGACAGGCATTGATGAGTCCCACAACTTCTCCATCGTCAAAATCCGCGGCCTGAAAGTTGTATTACTCCTTTTGCCGACAGGCATTGATGAGAGCTCTTCCGACGACCAGCCGGGGAGCAAGTTTTGCGTGTTGTATTACTCCTTTTGCCGACAGGCATTGATGAGAAAGCGCGCGGAACACCGGCCCCGCGCGGCCGGCGAAGTTGTATTACTCCTTTTGCCGACAGGCATTGATGAGCCAACTTCACCCGGGGGAGTTTTTTTATCCGTTCCACCGTTGTATTACTCCTTTTGCCGACAGGCATTGATGAGACGGGGAATGCGGCGCGGATCTCCCGCACCAGTTCGGAGGTTGTATTACTCCTTTTGCCGACAGGCATTGATGAGGCGGGCTGCGTCTCCGGCCTTGGACGCAGCGGCAAGGTTGTATTACTCCTTTTGCCGACAGGCATTGATGAGTCCCTGCTCTCCGCGCCAGCCTCGCAACTCGTTCGCGTGTTGTATTACTCCTTTTGCCGACAGGCATTGATGAGGAGACGAGGTGCACGTGGTGTTCGCGGCCGACGGGCGTTGTATTACTCCTTTTGCCGACAGGCATTGATGAGTTCAATTCTGTCGCAAATCATTCCGGCGGAACAATGTTGTATTACTCCTTTTGCCGACAGGCATTGATGAGCCGGACTCAAGACGGACGCGGCACCAGGCAAACGTTGTATTACTCCTTTTGCCGACAGGCATTGATGAGAAGACCAGTGTATCCTGGTCCCAAACCGTGCGGACAGTTGTATTACTCCTTTTGCCGACAGGCATTGATGAGGTCTACGAGTAGATTCTCGACCTTGGGGTTCTGTGTCTGTTGTATTACTCCTTTTGCCGACAGGCATTGATGAGGCGGGAGGGGGAGGGGGTTTACTCATTTTCTCCCCCGTTGTATTACTCCTTTTGCCGACAGGCATTGATGAGGGCGGCTTGTGGATTCCCGCGCGAGCCACGCTGGGTTGTATTACTCCTTTTGCCGACAGGCATTGATGAGGGCGCACGCTGCGGTCAAACGCAGCCGCGGCAAACACGTTGTATTACTCCTTTTGCCGACAGGCATTGATGAGGAGCAAGGGTCCGCAATTTCCGGTCATCCAAGTTCCGGTTGTATTACTCCTTTTGCCGACAGGCATTGATGAGTTTTCAAGCCGCGCGGCGGCGATCGCGCACGCCTCGGCGGGTTGTATTACTCCTTTTGCCGACAGGCATTGATGAGACGAGCGGGAACCCAAGCACCGTGCCGAACTCCCGTTGTATTACTCCTTTTGCCGACAGGCATTGATGAGAAGGCACCACCGGCCCCCTCGCCGCCGCCAACTAGTTGTATTACTCCTTTTGCCGACAGGCATTGATGAGCCAGGCGTGCGCAAGGTTGTGCCGGTGCTGCTCGCGGTTGTATTACTCCTTTTGCCGACAGGCATTGATGAGCCGGCTGGCTGCGGAGCGCACAAGCGCAGGGCACGCTGACCGTTGTATTACTCCTTTTGCCGACAGGCATTGATGAGCCGCGCCCAGCCGGCGATCTCGCGCGCTTTTGCTCCGTTGTATTACTCCTTTTGCCGACAGGCATTGATGAGAAGTAGTGTTGCCCCCCGGACCGTGTGACCTCCCCCTCCCGTTGTATTACTCCTTTTGCCGACAGGCATTGATGAGGCCGCGTCCTCGCGGGCCACGCGTTCCGCGAGGCGCGGTTGTATTACTCCTTTTGCCGACAGGCATTGATGAGCGGCGTCGCCGTCCCCCTCGCGCGCGGACTGGCACCAGGTTGTATTACTCCTTTTGCCGACAGGCATTGATGATAAGTGGTGGACACCACCTACGCGGGTCATCTCCCCCTCGTTGTATTACTCCTTTTGCCGACAGGCATTGATGATGCAGCCTCCGTTGGCGAGCGGCAAGAGCATGCGCTGTGGTTGTATTACTCCTTTTGCCGACAGGCATTGATGATGAGCCATATGACACCGTTATTCGTTATGAATATTTCGTTGTATTACTCCTTTTGCCGACAGGCATTGATGATGGGGGGTGGAGGGCCTCAACCCAGCTTGTCAAGCTGGTTGTATTACTCCTTTTGCCGACAGGCATTGATGATGTTGGGCTGGGTGCCAGGCGTGTGCGAGGAAGTGCGTTGTATTACTCCTTTTGCCGACAGGCATTGATGATGCTTGGAACTTACTGGCGCGGGCGAAAACCCTGCACCAGGTTGTATTACTCCTTTTGCCGACAGGCATTGATGATGACGGTGGAGTCCACGGGTGGAGAAGGTCCTTTCTGGGTTGTATTACTCCTTTTGCCGACAGGCATTGATGATGACGCGTCGGTCCAGGGCCTCCCTGGACAGTTTCCTGTTGTATTACTCCTTTTGCCGACAGGCATTGATGATCCTCCTCCCCCCGGCGGAGTTTTTCCGCCTTGTTGGGTTGTATTACTCCTTTTGCCGACAGGCATTGATGATTTTTCCAGCTTGTTCGAGAGGAACCGGAAGCGTAACGTTGTATTACTCCTTTTGCCGACAGGCATTGATGATCATTGTTTACCCCCCTCCCGCATCTTTTCCAACCGGGTTGTATTACTCCTTTTGCCGACAGGCATTGATGATCTCAACACGAGTTCCGGTTGCGGACTCGACAGCGAGTCGCGTTGTATTACTCCTTTTGCCGACAGGCATTGATGATCCCGAAGTTTGCACAATCGAAAACCACTCCTGGATGTTGTATTACTCCTTTTGCCGACAGGCATTGATGATTTGTTTCAACCTCGTTGCCGGGTGCTCCGCGTGCTCGGGGGTTGTTGTATTACTCCTTTTGCCGACAGGCATTGATGATAACAGTGGGAGTCCGACTTGCACACCACCCAAGACGTTGTATTACTCCTTTTGCCGACAGGCATTGATGATGGCTGCAGCAGCAGCGTGTTGAGTTTAACGCGTCAAGTTGTATTACTCCTTTTGCCGACAGGCATTGATGATCGAAAAGGAAGTAAAAAACTGTGTTATTTGTTGTGGTTGTATTACTCCTTTTGCCGACAGGCATTGATGATTGTCGTTTTGCGACCGTTCCGCGCACCCTCTTTTTGTTGTATTACTCCTTTTGCCGACAGGCATTGATGATAATACACCATACGGCCTAATGGAGACGCGCTTTCCCCAGGGTTGTATTACTCCTTTTGCCGACAGGCATTGATGATAACCAGCAGAGGGCGAGGTAGTGCCTGTGCGCCTCACGCCAGTTGTATTACTCCTTTTGCCGACAGGCATTGATGATAATGTGAAGAGACCCAGGCGGTAGACTCTGGTTTTATCGTTGTATTACTCCTTTTGCCGACAGGCATTGATGATAGATGACACCGTTATTCGTTATGAATATCTCAGTGGTGTTGTATTACTCCTTTTGCCGACAGGCATTGATGATAGGGGGGTGGGGGCGGGGTTTTCATTGCGCGCCCTCCAGTGTTGTATTACTCCTTTTGCCGACAGGCATTGATGATGGGGGCGGGGTCATTTCGTGCCCTCCATCCGCAGTTTGTTGTATTACTCCTTTTGCCGACAGGCATTGATGATCCCGTTGACTTCCAGGGCCGTGTCATAGCCGGATTGCGTGTTGTATTACTCCTTTTGCCGACAGGCATTGATGATCGGTTAGCCATAAGTATGGCCAACCTGTCCCGGTCTGGTTGTATTACTCCTTTTGCCGACAGGCATTGATGATAGGGCCCTCCACGTAGGCCTCAGAGTTGCGGAGTCGCAGTTGTATTACTCCTTTTGCCGACAGGCATTGATGATCACATAGTGCGCGTGGGCTTCGCGCAACAGTGCCGCGTTGTATTACTCCTTTTGCCGACAGGCATTGATGATACGATGATGTGCGTAGAGGAGACTGCGAAGGACACAGGTTGTATTACTCCTTTTGCCGACAGGCATTGATGATGCCACGTAATGCGCGTGGGCTTCGCGCAATAATGCCGCGTTGTATTACTCCTTTTGCCGACAGGCATTGATGATTGTCCATAGCTTGCTGTAAGGTGTGAAAAGGTTAGGTGTTGTATTACTCCTTTTGCCGACAGGCATTGATGACCACCCCCTTCCAAAGTTAAATGATCCGGATCCGAAGTTGTATTACTCCTTTTGCCGACAGGCATTGATGACGATTTCTCTCGCGACGTCGGCCTCCGACATGGCTTGTTGTATTACTCCTTTTGCCGACAGGCATTGATGGCCTTGGACTCTGGCTCCCAATCTCAAAGCGTCTTATCAATGCTTTCACAAGCAGACGCACACTACAAGTAATCAACTACAGCAGGAACATAATCATCTTTGGTGACGAGGCCTGGATTGTTCGCAAACAAAACGGGCCTATCCAGCTTCTCGATTCCAATACCCTGATGTGTGGCATCTTCTACAAATGCTAATCATACTCCTCTTCATCTTCACCTTTGCTATCCAAGGCTATCTCCTGTGGTATTGCTTCCTCTCAAGCAATGCCCCAGGCCTCTTAGCCTTCATCCAACTTAGCTTGTTGGGAGACTGCTTTACTGTCTTTCTTCTCGCCACCATCATCCCCATCTTCCACCGCATACTCGGCACCATAACACACAATAACCATAAAGACAAAGACTGATAAACCGCGCCTTCTCTCCACAGTGAAGCGCCATCTCGCCACCTACTCTCTCCAAGGTTGTATCACTCCTTTTGCCGGCAGGCATTGATGACGCGCGGATTTGCCCCTGGTCTGGCGTCAGAATATGTAGCTTGTCACGGGGTTGCTGCGGTGCATGAGGCCGATGGCGCGGGTTTTGGCGCTGTCGGCGGCGTTGATGGGGTAGGCGACAAGGGAGTCTTCGGAGGCCTCCACAAGCATGTTGAGCCTTTGCCAAAGGTCATTGAAGCGGGCCGCATCAAGATGGCATTCGAAGAGGCTTTTTTGGACGCGCACGCCGTAGTCCTTGCAGACGCGGGAGATTCGGGCGAGGCGGCGTGGGCAGGCGATATCGTAGGCAACGAGGATGAGCATAAGGGGTCTGGCACGGGGATGGCCGGCGAGTTCGGAGGCATTGGGCCGGTTTGCAAAGGCGGTTTCCCACCAGTCCTTCGGGGGCGGCGGGGAGGCGTCTTCGCAAAGGGCTTCCCGACCCTCCGCAGGCCGGGCGTCTGAGAGGGTGTAGAGGACGGGCGCGGGGGAATGGCGCCCTTCCGCGATGTTCTCCGGCAAATCCAGCGGGGCGCGCGGGAAGGCGCCGGAAAAGTCCCGGATGCCGACGCCGTCCGCACCGGCGGCGCCGTTTTTCGCCCGCGCATGCTTCCACGCGGCCGCGAGCGCGGCGGAGGTGTGGATGGCGGGGAAGAGGCCGGCGCAAGGCGTGGCGGGGCATGAGGGCATGAGGCGGGATGAAATCATCCGCGCAAAATGCCGCGACCGGACGGAAGTCCGTGGAGGTCAGGGGGATCGGACGGGAAATCAGTCCACCAGCCTCACCGAAACGCGCTCGCGGTTGAGGCCGATCGGGGCGTTTTTGGGGAAGAGGCGCTGGATGACGATTCCGGGGATGCCGCCGGCGGAGAGTGTTTTGCGGACGACGTTGAGGGCGTTGGAGATGTCATCGACGGAAAGTTCGCCGGCCGGCGGCCTCGAGGTGTCCTCGCCCTGGCGGTGGTAGCGCAGTCCGGTTTTTTCCCAGCGTTCGGCGAGGGTGTCGCGGGCGGCGAGGTCGAGGCCGCTTTCGGCGTCGGCGGCGAGTTGACGGCAAAGGGCGGCGGGACGCCCCTCGGGAATGATCACCGGGGCAAAGTGCGCGATGGCGAAGGCCCGCGTTTTTTCGGAATACCGGATGTCGAGCTGAACGGTTTGGTGGACGCTGTCCTGAACCGCGTCGGCGGCGGCGCGGGCGAATCCGGCGAAAGTGGCGGGGGTTCTGCCGGTGTGGTTGAGGACGATTTCCCCCAGTGCGACAAGGGGCACGTCGGCGAGGTCCAGGCGGGCCTCCGAGATGGAAACGGATTTCGCGGCAGGCGCGGGGAGGGAAAATTTGCCCGGCCCCGGCTGGCCTGGAAAATAAAACACAGGGTCGAGGCGCGGGTTGTCAAACGGCTCGTTGACGAGGATGTGCAGAAGGCGGTCGCCAATGCGGCCGGTGAGGGAAAACACGGCGTGAAGGAGGGCGGACATGGTTTTCCGTCCGCCAGAGAGGAGGCCGATGACGCGGGTGTCGGGGTCGGAGGTGCATTGCCGGACGACGGAGAAGATGGTCTCGGCGGCGGCGGCGTTGTCGGCCGGGGTGCGGATATCATCGAGGGGGCGGGAGGTTCCGCTGTCGGGATCGGGGGCGTGGATGAGCGTGACCGGGGCAAGTGTGAGGCGCGTGCCGGCGGTCGCGTTCCTGCCAAGGATGGAGGCACGGAGGGCCTGCCAGACACTCCTTTGGCCGGGCCAGTCCTTGCGCGGGGCGAGAAGCCGGTCGCGCAGGATTTGTTCACCCTGGGTGGTGGTGATGATGTGAATCTCGGCGGGTATGACGGGAGGATTTTCGTGCGCGAGCGCCCAGAGGGTCTCCGTAAGCACGGCGGGCGAGTTGCCGACGACGGCGACGAGCACGGAGCGCGGGATGGGCGGCGTTTCCTGGGGAGCGTTCATGGAGGCGGGAGTGGAATTAGAGGGACGGGCGGTGATTCGGCTTTGCAAAAGAGCCAGGATTGAGGTGCGAAGCGGGGCCGACGAGGATGGTGTTCGTATGGCCGGCAAGCATGCGGATGGGGGCAAGCCGTTCGGCGGAAATGGGGCAGGCGACGCAGAAATAACGGCGGGCGTGGGAACCGCCGATGTGGCGGGCGGTGGAATCCAGTTCCTCAATGGCCGCGACGAGGCGGCGGGCTTTGTCGCCGCCCCGTTTGCAGGAGAAAATGGCGAGGTTGAGGTTTTCGAGCGCGATGAGGTCCTTTTCGTAAGTCTGGCCCCCAATGGAAACCTCGACGGACCAGCGGATGCCGGAAAAAATCCCGGCACGGCGGGCGGCGTCGAGAACGGCGAGTTCCCACCAGCCTCCGCCGAAAAAGTTGATGGCGGTCTGGAGCGGCGCGAGGGCGGCAAACCATTCGGGGAGCGCAGGTTTTTCGTTTTGGAGCCAGTCCTCCAGTTTTTCAAGGGAGGCGGGGCGGGCGAAAAACCATTGGCCGGAGCGTTGCTCAAGAATGCCGGCATCGGCGGCAAGCCGGGCTGCGTGTTCGCTTATGACGCCGTCAAAAACAGGCGTGTCCAATAACTGCGCCACATCCTCCGGTTTCTTGGGATCGAAGATGGGGTTGGCCTTGGGATCGATGGCTTGAAGGAGGGCGTCGCGCTCCCCCGCGTTGTGCCGGAGGTGGAGGGCAAGGGGAAGAAAGGGCGCCGGATCGCGGCCGGGGGAGATGGATTCGATGCCGCAGGCGGCGGCCACGATGTCGAGATTGAGCATCTGGCGGATGGTTTTGACGGCCTTCCAGTGGTCGCGAAGGGCGAGTGGGAGGTCGCCTGTCCGGCCGTCGGTGAATTGGTCATTGGCGGCGTCGAGGTAAAAGGAGGGGGTTTTGCTTTGGTGGGCGGCGACAAAGGCCCCGATGCCCATGAGCTTGGTGCCGCCGGTGAAATTGACGATCGGGGCAAGCCCGGAGGCCCTGGCATCCGAGATGGCGTCGATGGTGGCGCGGCCCGTTTCCTCAATGCCGGGCGAATCGGAAAGGACCCGCTTCTGGATGCGCACGCCAACGCCGGCTTTCTCAAGGGCTTTGGCGATCCATCCGCATTGCGCGACCGTGCCCGGGGTGTGCAGCAAGACGATCTCGGCGTGCGGGAGCACGAGGGCGGGGAATATGTTGGGGAGGGTTTGCCCGGAAACGATCTGGATGAGGGAGTGGCTCATGGTTGTTTGCAGATTATCGGGATGAATTTTGCGGACAATTCGTTCACGGCGTTTTGCACGAGGCGCGACGACATGCGCCCCGAAAGCCGCCGCCATCCATTCCCGGAAAGGTTTTTCCGCAGCGCGGGGTGTTTATCCGTTTCCTGCCGGACAATCCGCGTCCATCGCGCCGCGATTTTCGTGTTTTTGGAAAGATTCATGGCATTGAGGTTTTTCAGACAAAGGCGGTTGGAGGACAGAAATCTGGGATTGAGAGTGTTGTTGCCAGTGGAGTTCATGCCCGCGACTGTGCACGGACGCCGCCAGCAATGCGAGCGAGAGGAGTTCCGCGGAGTTTTCTTCACGGGCATAAGTTTTATTGTCATGCGGAGGCGGGGCGTCCGCCTGCATTGGGACTGTTTTTTTCGGATTCCGACTGTTTCGCCTCAATTTCAGAAATCATTTCCTCAAGCGTTTGGTGACTTGGAAAATGCCATTCCGGGGATGGCGCTGGTGCCGGCGGTTTTCGCGCCAGTTTGCTTTGCAATTTCCCAATTTCCTGTTTCCGCGTGTTCAACTCCTGCCTGAGCTGTTCAATTTCGGCTTTCGCGCGCGCCAGATTTGTTTTGGCAAGCTCGGCGTCCTGTCTCAGGTCGCGATTTTCCTCTCTCAGCTTCTCCAGTTTTTCCTGTTCCTCCTTTGCCGGAATGGCCACCGGAAGTTTGGGATGAAATTCTTTTTCGACCTCCGCCCATTCACGAAACTCAAATTTTTCGAGATCACGAAGCGTGAGGGACTTCAATTCCTGCTCATAAGCATCATGCCCCAGGAACATCAAACCGAGATGGAAAACACCACCACGCTCAAACCCAAGAAAACGGACCATGTTGTCGCCATTAATCTTGAAACCGACCACGCCCTGCAATTTGGGTTTTGCGTTGTAAAGTTCCTTGTGTTGTTCGCGCCAGTTCGTGTCGCACAATTTTCCCATGATGGCATCCATGTATTGCCTTAACTCGACTCGACTGGAGTCGTTGAGTATTTTCACAACCTTCTCCGAAACCTGCAGCATGGCTTTCGGGCGACGGGCGGCATGCTCTTTGTAAAGCGGACGCGACAGGGGCGAAAGCGCAAGGAAGTCGTCATATTCCTCAAAGAATCCCGATGCCCGTTCGTGCAGTTCCTCCGGGATTTTTTTCCAGAATGCCCCGGCGTTTGTCGTGCCTCCTTCCCGTTCCTCCAGTTCAACAATCGCCGGAAGCAATGTTTTGAAGAGGTCGGCATCCGTGGTCACCGGCAAGGGCGGCAGTTTGAGCAGAGCAGAGGAACCCTCAAAGATGTAGCGCGATTCCGCGTTGAACAACATGCCGCAAAGCGCGAGATAAAGCGTCCCGGCCTTGTAGCCACCGACCGGACACATTACGATTCCTCCGCCAAAGGCGCGCTGCGGATCCCGTGCGTATTTTTCCACAGTGGCGACAAAGTTGACGATGCCTTTCTTCTTGAAAACATCCTTGTCCCGCACTTGCAGCCCCTCAATTCTCTCAATCTTGGTTTTGCATTTCAAGGTGTCCTCCATGCACTTTCCTGCCCGTTCGGCGCAAACTCTTCCGTCGCCGGTGTCGGTGACCAGCAGGATGACCTCATCATCCGGTCCGCATTTCTCCTTTGGAGAACCGGCGCTCAAGACCGCCAGTTCCGCCGATGACGTGGAAATTGTTTCCAGTGTGAAACCTGCGAGACGAGACTCGATCTCCCCGTCCAGTTTGGCCAAGAGTTCGGAGGCGTCGTCCCAAGGCAGTTTTCGTTTCCAGATTTCCCGTAACGACGGGCAGCCGTTTGCAATGGAAGTTCCGGTTGTGCAAATGAATGTGCGTGGCATATCGGGAATGGTTTGTTTTATTGTTTTAAGCGGCAGAGTGATTAAAAAGATGCGTCCATTGCGCGGGCAAGGTCGTCAAGATGGTGTCCATTGCGATGTTGGGACAAGGGTTTGTCAGAAGAAAGATGCTCATCGCGGGTTCGATTATTTTTGAGAATGAAGGCAATGTCCCTGGCCAGGGAATTTTTGTAAGCCACTGCGATGTGGTGGTCGTTTGCGTATTGGATGATTTCAGAGGATAGTTGCGCACTGCGTACGCAAACAACCTGACCCAGCACTCCGCCCATTTCTGAAATCGCGGCCAGGTCTTCTTTCATAACCTGGGTGTGGCTTCTCGAGAGGTCGTTCTGAATGCGGCTGAGTATATCCTGGGCGTGGTCAGGAATGGGAAGATGGCGGGTTTCATCTCGGAATTGCCGGACGTATTCCTCGCAGGGTTTCTTATCCTTGCAGTCCACAAGCCAAAGACGCCCATTCCAGATGAACAGCAGGTCGATTTCCGAATGCGGGGCCTTTGTTTTCTTGGGGCGCAGTTCAACCCCTCTTCGCAATGTCTTGACGCCATGGGCGAGCAGAATGGCCGCGGCAAAGAATTCCAGGGAGTCCCCAATGGCTGGTTTCTTATTGGAGCTGTTTTGTATGGAGAGAAATTTTCTGGCGTTCTCCGGGGTGATTTTTTCCGGGGAGGGGGGTGTCGAATTCGACAGACGGATCAATTCTCCCTTGTTTTGGATCTCGGATGCTCCCATCTGGCATGCGAGGATATCCAGGGGGTCAATATCGTTTGCGATAGCGGGGTCTATCGTGTTGGTGGAAATGTGAAATGGGGCGCCATCGGAGGCAGGGACAAAGCGGACAATTTGATTGCCACGCTCAAGGTAGAGCAATTCGGCGTGACATGCTTTCGCCAAGTCAAACGCGGCAATGGCCATCAGCTTGTTCCCGCCGGTGATGTTGACTGCAATTTGGGACATGGAGCCATGGATGGATTGTGCGTGTTGATGAAGGGTGTCCTTAATTTCGCCAAAGTTATCATGGGAAACGCGGCAAAGGATGCATTCAAAAGGGAATATGCGGGCGTTCTGCCTGAAAAATTCCTCCAACCGGTGTGCAGGGTAATAGGATTCATCGGAGTCGGAAGAGTGGAAGAGAAACAGCCTCTTGGGTTGCGTGTGGAGCGCGGCTAGCACCAGTGGCCAGATTTGGCGTCCGGCGAAGGCGAATTGAATCGATGGATATGGGGAAGTTTTCATTTCGGAGTGGGTTTCGGAGTGGAAATTTTATTCAAAGGTGACCAGCAGGCACTGCCAGCCGAGGATGTCCTTCCCGCCGGGTTCGCAACCGATGGCGGGGCGGTAACCGGGCGCGTAATCGGGAGAGAGAACGAGAACGGTGTTGGTGTGGCAGCCGTCGAGTCCGGGGTGGCCCTTATTGTCGAGGATGAGCGCCGGGCGGGCAGTCGCGGGCTTGAGGTTGTAGTCGAGCAGACGGGATGCGAGCCTCAGCGTGTTGGCGTGGCCCCAGAAGGAGAGTGCCCGGTCGGCGTGGTGCAGGAGTTCGCGCGCCGCGTCGAGCGTGACGGGGGTCATAGTCACCGGGGTGCGGATCAAGGTGACAGGCAGGGTGTTGCCGACGAGGAGGGGCATGGCAAGTTTGTTGATGAAAAAGCGGGGGTAGCAGAAACGGGTTTTTCATTTTTGAAAAGTCGTCGGACATCCGCGGGGGTCCTCAAACAGATTCGGGCGGTGCCGACCAGGGGCGGACGCGGATGTTTTTGAAATCAAAGGAATCCGCGCCGCCATGGATGAGCCGGAGCGAGGGCGGGGGCGTTCGGAACCGGTGATGATGAAGCGCCCGACGGCGGGGGACTCGTCCAGTATCTGCTGGAGATAGGAAAACAATTCCGGGCACGCTGGGCTTCATCGAGGATCGCCCCGTCGGGAAAACGGGCGAGAAAGGCGCGCGGATCAGCGATGGCGGTGCCGCGGATGTCCGGGGTTTCCAGCGAAACATAGGGTTTTTCGGGAAAGGTGCCCGGGCCAGTGTCGTTTTTCCGCTTTGTCGCGGACCGGTGAGAAGGACGGCTTTGTGACGGCCGGCGCGGGCGAGCAGGACGGATTGCAGGGCGCGGCGAATCATGGGGAAAGGACTTTTCTGACAAATTTAAGTTTCAATCTTAAAACAGCAAATCCGGCCGTCTCTTGGCGAGGTGTTGGTTTCGAAGGGAAAGAGGCTTAAATATTTAGAAAAGAGAGCGTTGGCTGAGGAGAGCGCCAATGGGTTTGTTGGCAGTGGCGAGTTGTTCAATGGCGGCGGAGAGGTCGTATTGGGTGTTGCCGGTGACTTGCTGACGTCCGTCCCAAATGGCGAGGATGCGAAAGGTGGCACCGGCGGCGGTATTTCCACGGATGGTGGCGGCGGGGAATTTCACGACGCGGAAGCGGAGCGGGGAGGTTTTGCGAATGGGGGCGCCGGAAGTGTCTTTTCCGCCCTGTTTGACGGCACCGAGCGGAAAACCTTGGGCGGCAAAGGCGGCGTGGGAGAGCGTGTCGGTGATGTCGCGGCGGGCGGCTTCGGCGGTGGTGTAATCCGAGTTTAACAGGGTGGCGCGGAGGGTGGTGCCGGTGGTGACGCGGGCGATGGCGTCCTCGTAAGTGGCTGGGGTGGCGGGATAAGGGAATGTGGGGCAAACAGCTTGCTTGTCCGTATTCGCAAGCGGGACGCTCGCATTCCTTTCCTCCCAGATGAAATTCCCGCCGGCGCGGGTGGCGCGGAGGCCGAGGGCGCCCATCAACAGCCACGCTTCGAGGGCGCGATTGAATTTTTTCTCCAACTCCGGCTTCAAACCGCCAAGGCGTGTGGAGATGAGCAGGTCAAAGGAGCTGCCGGCGGCGAGGGCTTTTTTGGGCGCGGCGGGGCCGCCGGA
Source organism: Puniceicoccales bacterium (assembly GCA_031256995.1). GTDB lineage: Bacteria > Verrucomicrobiota > Verrucomicrobiia > Opitutales > UBA953 > CALNBE01. The sequence goes on along the minus strand of JAIRPL010000042.1, from coordinate 26,157 downwards.
CTTGTGCGGCAGCGTGGCGACAGAAACGGTCTGCGGGGTGAGCGGGGCGCGGACGCGGACAACCACCGGTGACGCGGTCTGGCCGCCGTGGACGCTGCCAAAAATGACGTTTTCATCGGCGGGAATGCCGCCTGTGGCGCGAAACCACCAGTGGAGTTGCCCGCGAATGGACGGCGGGCGGATTTCCGGTTCGCCGGTTTCGGAGCAGTCAGCGCCGCGGCAAAAGCAGGGGGTGATGAAGGTGATTTTGAAGGCGCGGTTCATTACGGGAGTTTTTCGTTGAGGGTGGCGGCAGTCAGGGGAGTTTGAGTCCGGCGGCTTTTTTGGCGGCGTGGAGTTGCTGGAAGATGCTTGTCCACGGTTTCTTCGATTTCTCCTTGTAGTCCTTGATTTCCTTCCAGCGAGCGGCACCGGCGTCGGAGGCGAACCAGCGGACGATGTCGGCTTGTTCCTCGGGCTTCAGGGTGGGAAATTTTTTCTCCATAAACTGGCGGAATCGCCCGTTGTCATCGGCAATGGCGTCGAGTTGCCCGGCGGGAGGGAGATTGTCGAAGTTTTCTTTGGCGCGACGTTTTTCGGCGGCGGCTTTCTTCTCCGCTTCACGAGCGGCGGCTTCAGCGGCGGCGCGTTTTTCGCCCTCGATGCGGGCGCGTTCAGCGGCTTTGCGTTCTTCTTCTGCATGTCGGGCGGCTTCGAGTTCGGCATCGGTTTCCGCTTTCGTTTTTGGCGTGAACCAGCCGTAGCCGGCGGCGGTTTTGGCGCCGATGCCGCGTTGTTCGAGGGCGAGGCGCAGCCAGCGTTCGGCGGCGTCGAGGAGGGTGTCACCGATGTCAGCGGCGGTGTTGGTGGCGGGCGGCGCGAAGAGGAGCGGGAAGGCAAACTCGGCGCCGCGCTCGACGGCGGGGAAGTAGTTGGGAATCGGCTTCTCGGTTTTCGCGATAGGTTCCCTGCCTTGGTAAAAATCGGGGTAATGGACGTTGGTCAAATCCACGACGATTTGCGCCGTGTTGGTCGGTGTCGCCTGGATGAAGACAATGGCGCCCTTGAGGTCTTTGACGGGTTTGCCTTTTGCGTCGCGTGGCAGGTTTGTTTTTTCGAGCAACGCGGCGAAATCGCGCAGTTCGCCGTTTTTCGGGGAATAGTCGTTGTCGGCGGTGCCAAAGACGCGGGCGAAGGTTTCGAGTTTGCGGGCGAGGCTGGCGGTCTCCCCGGCGGCGTTGGCGGCTTTTAACTCCTCAAGGGCGGTGTGTCGGGTGACCCCTTTGATGGCGCTGCCGGGGATGAGCGGGAGGCCGAAAATGCGGTCGAGGGACATGCCGGCGTTTTGAATGAGGCCGTCGGCGAGGTTGAGCGCGAGGCGTCCTTCGAGACGGGCGGAGACAAGGCGCAGGGCGGAGGAAGCGCCTCCGGCGGCGTAGTTTTCGCGCAGCAATGCGAGAAAGCGGTTCGTATGGGCAACGCGTGTTTGTTCAAGGCCGGAGCCGACGCGAGAGTTGGCGAGCGCGGAGCAAACCTTGGCGGCGGCGCGCATGTTATCGGCCTTCTCGGGAAAAACGTTGGGGCCGGGGTTTTCGAGTCGTTGCGCGGCTTGGTTGAGCAATTTTCCGCCGTTGCTGGCGATGCGCATAAGCGACCAGTTCGACGCCTGATTTTCCTTCACGGCGTCGCCCCAATTTTTAGGGAAGGCGAGTTTCTCGTGCAGGAGCGAGCGGTTTTCGACTCGCTCGCACCATTCGCCGACGGCGGCGGCGTAGTCGCGCGTGATTGGGATTTGGCTCATGGCGGGGTCAGGATTTTTTGATGAAGCGGCGGGCGTAGTTGAGCCACGCGAGGGCTTCGGCGGTGCAAAGTTTGAGGGCGTTGGAGTCGGCTTCGGAGGAGAGATATTTCATCAAACCGGCGGTGTCGGCGGAGTATTTGGGTGTCGGCAAGAGTCCGATTTCCTTGTCGGCGAGGTGGCGGGCGAGCGCGTCAATGGCTCCTTTGTAGCCGGTCTTTTCGTCGAAGGCGTAGGCCCCGATGGCGAGGAGGCCGTTGTTGAGGATGTGGGGCGGGATTTTTTTGATGACCTCGCCGCCGTTGGCCCCGGCGATTTTTTGTTCGGCGGCGGCGAGGGCGTTTTTCGCACGGATTTGTTCGCGGTTTTTCATGGCGGAGGAAGGTGTGCGTGGTGGGTGGCTGGCGGGTGGGATTCAGGCGAGTTTGACGGTGGCGAAGCCGAGGCCGGTGGTGCCATCGCCGCCGAATTGCAGGAGGCGCTCGGCGGTGAAGTGGTCGTTGAAGGCCTTGCGGGCGGCGGCGGAATCCTCACCGGCGCTGGCGCGGCGGAGGTCATGCAGCGGGGCGTAGAAGAGCGTTTCGCTGGGGACGGTCTCGGTGTTGAACAACGCACCGTCGGCGACGGTGCCGGTTTCGTTGTCAATGCGGACGTGCTGCGAGACGGTGCAGGCGTTGACGGCGAAGTGGGAGAAGTCGCCATCGGAGAGAATGACGAGGCGGGTTCTGGCCTCGCGCAAGACGGCGTCGTCGAGCAGCCCGGCGAGTTTTTCCGACCAAGCGGCGAGGGCTTTTTTGGCGGCCTCGGCGTCGGCAACGGCGTTGAAGATGTATTCCTCGAGCGCGACCTTGCCGCCGGCGAGCGTGATGGCGGCACCAGCGATGGCCTGGCCGTCGGCGACGGCGGGGACGGGGAAATCGGCGGCGTTGAGGCCGGCGTCGCGAGCGTGGCGGGCGAGGGCGAGCGGACAGGTGGCGAGAGCGAAGGAACCTTTCGCGCTGCGGAGCGGGAAGGCGAGCAGGCGGGCTTCGCCGAAGCCGATTTCGCCGGCGGCGAAGGCGGTTTCCTTTTCGGCGCCGGTGCCGAAGAGTTTGTCAACGCCGGTGGCGTCGAGGCCGTCGGTGCCGGTGGCGGCGCGGCGTGCGACGTAATCGCGGAGCACACCCTTGATGGCGCTGCCGGGGATGATGGGGAAGCCGGTGTGGCGTTCGCGGATGACGGGCTGGTCAATCGCGCCGACGCTGCTGCCGGCGCCGACGTGCAGCGGCGTGCGGGTGAATATGTGGAGGATGCGTGTTTGCATGGTTGATGGATGGTTGTTGGTGAGCATGAGTGTGGTGGACGGCTGGATGTGTTGAGGATGGTTGCGCGTTTTTCGAGTGTGCGGATGTCCGTGGAGGTCAGACGGCGTGTGGTTACCAGGTTCCGCAGACGCCCAGGCCGTAGCCTTTTTCGCCGAGGAGGGTGGAGCGGCGGTTGAGAATTTTCGCGCCGCCGGGGTCTTTCCCGTGCCAGTTGAGGGCGGCGGCGAGTTGTCCGGCGGCTTCGGCGGTGTCGCAGGTGAAATAGTAGATGCTGCCTGCGGGGACGGCAAATTGCGCGGGTTTGGCTCCGGTGGTTTTGGTGCCGCCACCGGTGGCGTCGCCCAAGGCCCAACCGGTGACGACTTGCGGCTTGCCGATGATGGCGGCGACGAGGCGGGCGGCGGGCGGCGCGCCGGGATTGCCGGCGGGGAGGGCGCCGATTTCGGGCAGATTCTTGACGCGTTCGCGCCAGACGTCGCGAGGTTCTCCCGGACGGCGTTCAGTGTCGCCGGCTTTGAGGCGGACGGCGCCCGTTTTTTCGTCAATCCAGTTGGGCAGCCAGCCGCCCTTGTGATTTTTGAGTTCAGGGAAAATCGCGGGCGTGAGGAGCACCCATTTGACGCGCCATTTGGCGTATTTCTCGTGGGCGAACCCATCGTCAATTTCCACGAAGAAGTCGGCGTGGGCGGAAAGGCCGTGCGGGAGTTTGCAAAGGGGGCGGGACGCGCCTTCCGGCATGCGTTCCACCGAGCACAGGCGTTGCTGCCCGCCGATGACGATGTGGTTTTCGGCCGCAAGGAGTTTTTCCATCAAGTCGCCGGCGTCCTTGTCCTCGGCTTCGGCGACGACGCCCAAGTGCCACTTGTCGCGGAGGCGGAGGGTTTGCGCGGAATAAAATTGTTCGCCGTCCTGCGAGCCGGTGGCGGCATCAATGCCGATGCCGATGCGGGCCTCAATGTCAGAAATCTGGTCTTCCTTGAGAAAATTTTCGGATAACGGAATTTCTTTTCCCTCAAGATAATCCTTGAAGGATTTTCCGCTTAGCCATTCGGGCGGCCTGCCCTCTTTTGAGGGCGGCAAAGTTGACGTTGGCGCGTGCGTGAGTGGCTCTGGGAGCGAGGAAGTGCCACGTTCGACCTTGGCGATTTCGCAGGCGACAATGGCGTTTTTAGGAGCGCCACTTTTTTCATCCTCCACCGCCAGATCCGCCGGCGTTGGAAAATGCCAGCTGCCGTCCGGAGAGACAGGAAACGGCCCGGCGGTTTTCAGCGAGCCATATTTTTGGTCACGAGCGCTGTCATTGGAATAATCGCGAGTGCGGTAATTGCCGGAGTGATGCGCGTGCGAGGCGACACCGGCGCGGTGGAGGGCGGCGTGGAGGGCGGCGTTGACGACGTGCGGCGCGGGCCAGGCGGCGGTGTGACCGGCAAGCGCGCCGGACATCGGGCGTCCGTCCTTGAAATAAAGCGTGTCGGTGGGCGTGAGGAGGAGGGTGGACATGGCAAAATCAAGGGTTGGATTTTTGAGATTTTTCCTCGCGCTTTGTGCGCTTGGCGAAGGCGGCGGCGGTGCAAAGCCCGATGAGTTTGTTGAGGATGAAATCCGTGCCACTCGCGTATGCGTGAAGTTCGCTCAGGTAACCGGCGAAAAGCGTGGTGAGCCCCTCGCGGGTTTTCCTGTCGCTGACTTGGCGGGAAAGGGCGTGGGCGATTTCCTTTTCGACGACTTTGACGACATCAAAATCGGTGGCGCTTGTGGATTTCACGAGCGGCGTGGACTTGTCGAGGTAGGGGGCGAGCAGGGTGATGATGCGGTGCGGGAGTTTGGCGGAGGCGTCGTCGTCGGACATCGCCTTGGCGAGCGCGTCGCAAAGCGGAATGGCGGCAAAATCCCATTTGTTGTCCCAAAGGGTAATCCCGCCGGAGCGCTTGATGAGGGTGACGTTGACGGCGGATCGGTTGAGTTTGCCTTTTCGTTTTTCGGCGTCGGAGGCGGCGTGGACAACGTCCTGCAACGGCGCCTTGAAGTGCGCGATTGCGATGCCAACGGAGCCGTCGGGGGGCGCGCCGGTTTCTTTGTCCTTAAATTCGTCGAGTGCCTCGCGGTAGGCGTCGCGGAGTTTGGTGGCGCAGTCCAAGGCGGTGTCGGCGGGAAGGAGCGCGAGAACGTCGTCGCCGCCAGCGTAGATGAGGAAACCGTCGTGTTCTTTGACAATTGGTGGCACTTCTTCCAACGCGAACTTGCTGAGCGCGGCGCTGAACCCGGTGTGGAATTTTTCGCAGGCGTTGTCGGTCTTCTCGCCGGAGACCCATTGACCGACGCTGTCGCCGTCGAATTTCAGGACGGCAAAATACTTGGGCGCGTCGGCGTTGGCCCGCACCTCGTCATTGCAGGGTTCGTGGTTTGCAATGCCGCAGGTGTTGGCAACTTTTTCGAAGGAGATGCTGTGTTCGCGCTTGAGATACGCCAGGTCCCAGAAGCGCTTGATGAGTGTCGGCGCGGAGAAGAGCAGGTCGTCATCGAGACGGTTTTTGACGCCGTCGCGCTCGGGGGCGCGAGGGTGCCAGATTTTGCCGTCGGCGACGGCTTCGAGGGCGCCGGTGAGCGAGTCCTTTTCGTTGAGGAAGGCGGCGCCGGCGGCGTTGCCGAATTGCGCGCCGAGATTGGCGTGCCAGCCGGCGGCGGAGTTGGCGGCAAAGTCGCGCGTCTGGCGGACGGCGTCGAGAACCCTGCCGTTGCGCTTGTAGTTTTCCCGCCATGCCTCCTCGCCGCCTTCGTTCGGTGTCGCCGCCCACGCGATTGAGAGGAATTTCTCGACCTGCTTCTCGAAGCGTTCCCTGACGGCGGCGTCGGCGTTCAACCTGTTTTCCTCACAATACGACCAAACCGCGCCGGCGATTTTCGTCCACTCGTCGCGAATGGTGTTTTCGACCTTGCGGGCGACATCGGCGGCGTTGCCGTTTGTCTTCTCCGTGATTTTAAGAACGAAGACGTTCGCGAAATTCGGGACGAGCAGGGCGCCGGCATCGGGCTTCACGGCGTTTTCCTCTTTTGCCTTCGACTTGAGCAATTCAAGCAACGGTTGTTTTGGCTCACCGTCACATGCGGGAAAGACGACCTCGGCCTTGTCATCAATGGCGGCCTTGACGCCGTGTGCCACGAGCCAGGAGAGCAGGTAGGACCCGGACCAGAGGTCGCGGGTGGAACGCGCGGCGGCGATGAAGTCCTGCACGGGGCCGATTTGGAAGCGCAGGAGGGCGCGGGCAGAGGAACCAGCGTTGGAATCGAAGGCGGGAACGGGGGCGGTCATTTTGGAAACGTGAGTGTTCGGATGGTGCAAGTTAGAGCAAACTATGCCCTGTTTTCACGAATTAACGTGGCGCGAAAATGACAAACTGCATCACGGATGGCAGTCGTCGGATATCCACGGAGATCTGCGGTGGATCCCGCAAAAGGGATTTTCGGCTCCAGCCTGTGACTGCCCGTCCGGCACGGCGTCGCGGTGCTTGCGGAATCCCCAAGCGCGGGAGCAAACACCGCGTCCCCACGCGCGTGCCGTGCGGATTGCCGGCCAGACAATGGCGGGGTGAAACAGCGCAGCGCGGCCCGCATTTGTCGGTGTCCGGCGCGCGTGGTGCGTGTGTTCGTTTTCACGGATTGAATGGAAAGCGATCCGGCTGATGCGGGCGCAACGACTCACAGGAACCCGCGCGCAAATTCGCGCAAGCAGGCGGGAGGTCTCCGCCTTTTGTGCCGGCACGGAGGGAAACGGTCCACCGCGTCTCTGCCGCCGCCGGCAAAAGGCCACCTCCGGGCGGGTCCCTATGCCCGCTCCAAGGCCCGGTTGCGCTTCCAGATCAGGGAGAGGAACACGGGGGCGCCAAAGAGGCTTGTGACGATCCCCAGTGGCAACTCGGCGGGCGCGACCACGGTTCGCGCGGCCATGTCGGCCGCAAGCAGCAAGGCCGCGCCCACCAAGGCCGAGGCGGGCAGAAGAAACCGGTGGTCGCCCCCGGCGGCGGCGCGCACAATGTGCGGCGCGACAAGCGGGATGAAACCGATCATGCCGCACAACGCGACCGTCGTCCCCACCAGCGCGGCCGCAAGCGCGATAAGCGCGCGCTTCACACGCGGCACATCCACGCCAAGCAGGGCGGCATCCTCCTCGCCCAAGGCCAGCGCGTTCAAGGGGCGCGCGTAACGCGGGAGCAAAAGCAATGGCGGCGCGAGAAAGAGGGCGGCGGGAAGGATCAAATCCCACGTCGCCCGCCCCAGCGAGCCAAGCGTCCAAAACGTGACCGTTTGCAGCTCCTCGGCGGTCGCGACAAAGGCGGACACCAACCCGATGAAAGCCCCGCCAAGGGCGTTGATGGCAATCCCCACAAGCAGCATCGAGACAAGGTCCACGTGCCTGCGGCGCAGCGACAGATGGTAAATGAGAACCGTCATGGAAATCGCCCCCGCCATCGCGGCCACGGGGGTGATCCACGCCGCATAGCGCGCCGTGAAATCGCCGGGGAGGATGCGTGATCCAAGCACGATGGCCGTCACCGCGCCAATGGCCCCGCCGCCGGAGACACCGATGATCCCCGGGTCGGCAAGCGGGTTGCGAAAGACGCCCTGCATGGCCGCCCCGGCCATCGCAAGCCCGCCCCCGGCGAGCAACGCAAGGGTGGTGCGCGCAAGGCGGATGTCCCAGATGACAACCCCCTCCGACCCCACGGCCCCGTTGGTGACAACCCCGGCGGGCAAAAGCCGTTCAAGCAGGATGTTGCAGACCTTCACGAACGGCATGTCCATCGGCCCGATGGTCAGGGACAGCAGGGCAAAAAACGTGATGCCCCCCGCAAGCGCGACAAAGGCGGTGATACGTGTGATTTTCATGTTTTTTCAAAAAGGGAAACCATTTGAACGCTGGAATACGGAAGGAAGGGGGGCGGGGTGGGTCACGAGCGACATGGGCGGGGTGGCGGCGTCCCGGCCCGCGACGCCCCGCGCCAATCCGGCGAATCGCAGGCAACCCGCGCGAGGGCGGACGCGAACACAGGGCCTGGCCCGCGCGCGCCCCGCCAACGGCGCGGAACACGAATCACGCACCACGCACGGCGGCACAAGCAACCGGATGCCCCCGGTGGCCGCAGGGGCGGATCCCCGCATTCCCGCGCGTCCGGAAGCCCGGAAAGCGGGGGTTTCAGGCGGAAATCCCGGACGAAGGCGGGGCGTCCCGCCCAAGCGTGCCACACCTCCGCCCCCAAGTCGCCGCGCCTCTTTTCGGACAATGCACGACCCGGTGATCTCATCATGCCCGTCATCAACGTATTAAAACGGAGCCGGGGTGGCGGACTTTTCGGCATTTCCACGGGAAACCGCAGCGGGCGGCGCATCCTCCTTCGGGGAGGCATCCACCCCGTGGAAAATTTTCGCCAGCTTGATCGCACACTGCCCGGCCCGGGGGCCGATGATCAAAAACTCGCCCACATCCACCGGCACCACCTTTATCTTGGGTTGCGAACCCAAGGCCCGGAAACCGAATCTTTTCATATACTTTGCCGTGTCCTTGGGCGCATCCACGTCCCCCTTCGTCGAATGGGACGCGATCAGCACCACATCCGGCGCGGCCTCCAGGATGGCCTCCTCCGAGACCGGCTTGTAACCGCGGAAGCGCGCGAACAGGTTTTCGCCGCCAGCCAGTTCGATGATGCCATTGGCCTGTGTCTCGGCGCCAGCGGCCGATGCCACCCCCGCCATGCCCATCAGGAAAACAACACGCGGCTTGCGCCGCCCGGCGCCGACGGCCTTCGCCTCCTCAAGCTCGCCACGGATTTTCGCGGCCAGCGCGGCCGCCTCCTTTTCCCTGCGCACCTCGCGTCCCAGACGCTCGATGGCGGAAAACAGCGTCTCCGGCGAACGCGGGTTCTCAATGATGACGAGCGGGATGCCGCAGGCGCGCAGCTGCTTCACCGCCTCCTCCGGCCCGATGCCGGACCCGGACAGGATCTTCGAGGGCGAGATGCCGAGAACCCCCTCCGCCGACAGCGCGCGGTAAACGCCCACCGAGGGCAATTTTTGGGCGCGCGGCGGGTAAAGGCTGGTGCGGTCCGTGGCGATGACCTCGGACTCCGCGCCCAGCGCGAACACGATCTCCGTCACAGGCCCGCCCAGGGTGACAAGACGCTGGGCGGGTTGTGGCGCGCGACCCGTCTCATTCGCGGCAGGGGCGCGGCCGGCCGCCGTACCGCCGCCCTTGTCACAGGCCACGGCGTTAGAAGCAGCAGGGGCTGGAGCGCCGGAAACGCAGGCTACCGGAGCGTTTTCGGCCTCGCCACCCCCGCTGTCCCTAACGCCGTCGCCATGCGCCGCCAATGAAGGCAGCAAGGCGGCCAGTGCCGCCACGATCGCAAGGCGCCTCATTGCCCCTTCCCTCCCTGCAAGACTTCCCCGGCGGCGGCACCGGAGGCGGCGACGCGCAACCAGAACACGGGCTTCCCGGAGGCATTGTTGGCGGACAAGCGCAGGACGCCGGCGGCCTCATCCACGCGCCCCTCCGCGGAGACGACCGCGCTCTCGCGCAGGTGCGTGTGCAGCGAATCATCCAGGACATTGTACCACGGCCCGAACGGAACCACCTTGGTGATGCCCGAGGCGGTCACACTGAAGAAGGCGTTGCCATTGGTGAGCGCCAGGGTGACGGACTCGCCCGATTTTGCCACCGCCTTGAGCAAGGTCTTGAAGGAATCCGCCGGAAGCGCGACCGGGGCGACGCTCCCATGCGCGCAGCCGGCGTGCGGGCATCCCGCCCCCTTTGCCGGCCCGGAAGCCGCGCAGGCCTCCCCCTGGACGCTGGCGCCAGCCGCCGTCCCGTCCGCCGGGGCCTCCAGCCACTTCGCCGCCCAGGCGTCAAACGCCGCGATCTGCGATTCATCGCTGATGTAGGCTTTCAGCACCGCCACACCGTCCTTGTCGTAAAACTGCACGCCGCGGCGCACGAATTTCTCCGCGTGGACGACCCACACCGAGGCCACCGCGTCCGGCGAGAACCACAGGCGCACCCCCTCGACCTCGGCCAGGGCCACCGTGCGACCGTGCGTCTCGGAAAGTGAAAATTGAAGGCTGGCCGCCTTTTCCAGCACGGCGTCATCATTGCGGATAATAAACAGGACCGGCCCGAATTGCCGCAGCTCGTTGAGAAGCGCCACGACCCCGGCGCCGCCCTTGGAGGGCGCATGGAAGGCATTCTCCCCGGCGCCCGTGGCGATGATTTGCTCCTCGGAGACACCAAGCAAGGCCGCCCCCTCGCGAGGATAGAGCCTCGGTTGCGATGCTTTCAGCGCCGCCCACGCCTTGCGCAATTCCTCGGATGAGACCGGCGCCGCAACGGAAGCGGCGGAAACGGCGACATTCGCCGTTTTTGAAACGTCAGTCGCAACAGAATCTTCGTTGTTTTCTGTGTTTTGGAAACCCATAAGGCCTCCGTTGAAATAGAGATTGAGTCTCAAATGCAATAACAAAATCAGAAAGACCTTCCAATCCCGACTTCACTCCGCATAGAAAGCGGAACATGCAAACACACTTTTTTCGGCCGGGAACCGCGATCCCATGCGCCTGATTTGGCGAATATCCGCCTATTTCCGGCGTCACCGCGCCCTTTTCGCGCTGACGCTCGCCATCGCCGCCGCCATGACCGCCGCCGCGCTCGCCATCCCGGCGGTTGTGCGCGAGGTGCTCGCCCGCATCAGCGCCCCGGAGGGCGTCACCACGCGGGATTTTGTGCTCACCGCGCTCGCCATCCTGGGCCTGCAATTCCTGCGGGAGACCCTCAACTGCCTGCGAATCCGCGTCAACAACACCGTCGAGCAGCGCATCCTGATGGACATCCGCAGCGAACTTCACGGCAAGCTCCTGGACCTGCCCGCCGCGTTTTATGACAAGAACAAGAGCGGGGAGCTGGCCTCGCGCGTGATTGATGACGTGGCGAACGTCGAGCGGGCGCTGCTTGACGGCACGGAGCAAGGCTTGTCGGCGCTCCTCATGCTCACGGGCGTCATCGCGGCGCTCTTCTGGATGAACCCGCTCCTGGCCGCCGGGGTTTGCGCGCCGCTGCCCGTGGTGCTCGGCATCGGCCTGTGGTACAACAGCCGCATGGGCGCGCGCTGGAGGGGGGTCCGCGAATCCTCCGCCGACATGAACGCGCTTCTGGTCGAGGACATCCAGGGGAGCCGCCTCATACAATCCTTCGCGCTGCAGGACCGCGAGCGCGCGCGTTTCGCGGCAAAGGCCGCCGAGCTGGCGCGGCGCACGCTGCGGGCCATGTTCCAATGGTCCCTTTACAGCCCCGGCACCTCCTTCCTGGCAAGCCTCGGCGCCGCCACCGTGTTCCTCGCCGGCGGCTGGATGATCGCCACGCGGCGCGCCGACTTCGGCTTCCCCGAGCTTGTGGCGTTCTACATGTACTCCGTGATGCTTTACGAACCCGTCGCGCGCATGACAGGCCTCAACCAGATGCTCGCGGCGGGACGCGCCTCGGCCAGGCGGGTCTTTGAGGTGCTCGACACCCCGCCGGGGATCACGCCCCCGGAGACGCCCGCGCCCTTCCCCGACGGGCCGCTCGGCGCGCGCCTGGAGGCCGTGGAATTCGCCTATGACGGGCGCGGGAGCATCCTGAGGGACTTCACGCTGGAGATCCCCGCGGGGAAGGTCACCGCCCTTGTCGGCCACACGGGCGCGGGAAAGACCACCGTGGCCGCGCTGCTCATGCGCGCCTACGACGTGCGCGGCGGGGCCGTCACGCTCAACGGGGTGGATGTCCGGAAACTCGATCCCGGCGAGCTTCGCCGCCAGATCGGGCATGTCGCGCAGGATCCATTCCTGTTCGACGGCACGGTCGAGGAAAACCTGCGCCTGGCCCTGCCCACGGCGACGGAGGACGACATGCGCAACGCGCTCGAGGGCGCCGCCGCGCTGGAATTCGTGGAGCGCCTGCCGGACAAGCTGCGGACGCAAATCGGCGAGAAAGGCGTCCGCCTGAGCCAGGGGGAAAAACAGCGGCTGACGCTCGCGCGCGTGCTTTTGAAGGACCCGCCGATGGTCATCCTCGACGAGGCCACCGCCAGCGTGGACACCATCACCGAACGGCAGATCCAGCGCGCCCTGGACACCCTCCGCCGCAAGCGCACCGTGCTGGTCATCGCCCACCGCCTGTCCACCGTGCGGCGGGCCGACCAGATCGTCGTGCTTGGCCACGGACGCGTCCTGGCAAAGGGGACGCACGAGGAGCTTCTGGCGGCCGGCGGCCTCTATGCCAGCCTCTGGCGCCATCAAGCCGACGCCATATCGGAGGAATGAGCCATGCCCGGCGGCGCGCACGCCCCGCGCCCCGCCCAAGGAAAGGCCTGCCACGCGCGCCAGTGGCGGGCATCCGGCTTTTTCCCGCTCACCCCGCCTGGGCGCGGAGAAATTTCAGCGCGTCGGAGACGGGGAATTCGGCCGTGATGCGCAGGGTCTTGCCAAAAGGCAGAAATTGCGCCGCGCGCTGAAGCTGGAGAAGCAGATCCCCTTCGCGGCGGATCTCCCCGGATTGCGGCCGGTCATCCTTGGCGCGATCCGAGGCCGCCTCCAGCACGAGCAGATCGAAGAGGGTTTTGAGCCTCGCGCCCACGCGCCGGGCGTCCTCCGGGACGAGAAAATCCGCCTCAAGCTCCAAACGAAGCATCCCGGAGGCCTCCGAGAAAAGGATGCGGACGGCGCTCGGGGCCACCTCGCCGGAATCGCCCGAGCCGGCGAGGCCCAATTGCGAAAAGAGGCTCTGCTCGACAACGCCAAGCAGGAGCGGCGACCCGGAATCCGCGAGAAGCCTCCCGAGCGACTCGGGCGCGCGCCACGCCTTTTCCGGGGCGTCAAATGCCGCGACCACCTCGCCGGCGCATCCCGCATCCGCGAGGACGAGAATCCGCGGGGCCGCCTTGCCGAGAAGAATCCTGGGGTTCGCACCGCCAGCCTTTGCGTCGGCGCCGGGAAGCGAACCCGCCAAACCGGCATCCACAAATTTTCGGCCTCCAACATCCACGGTCCTGGCATTGCGTTTCTCCGCCTCCGAAAAGATGGCGGGGAAATCAAAATTTCCACGCAGGAGCAGGACGCCGCGCCGCGGATCGCCAGCGCCGGGGGACGGAAGAATGGCAATGACCAGGCCGCGGGTGTCGCCTGCCGGCACGATCCCGGCGGATGACGACAGCTTCCGCAGGGCGATCTCGCGCAGCGCGGAGCCAAACGGACTCTCCGGGGCCGCATCGACAAAAAACACGGCCTTGGCCGTGGCGGGGATGCCCGCCGTGTCCAAATCCCGGGCGAACGCGGGAATGGCGGGCAGCAGGGGCTGGAACAGCAGCGCGGCAGCCGCGAAAAACGGGGGAAGCGCACGCCCCGCGCGGCGTGGAGGGTCATTTGGCATTTGCGCGCCAGTTGTGCCCCGCCACGGCACAAAATCAATGCCATAGGCGGCGGGAGGAAGGGCCGCGCCAGCGCCTCCGGTTGCTCTCATCGCGCCCCGCCCGTGAGCAGGCAAAGCAAACGCGGGCACAAGCGGCGCAGGGCGGCAAACGCGCCAAGTGTCGCCACGAGTTCCAAGGCAAGCGCCCCAAGGTAGCTGGCGGCCAGGGCGGGGTCGCCCTTGGGCGCCAGGGGCCTCAGGAAAAACCTCTCCAAGGCGAAAAGAAGCGCCGGACCGTGCGCGGCGTAGACAAAAAAACTGGCGGAACGAAGAAAGTCCGCGACAAATGCCGCCCGGCCCGGCCGGAAGGGACGCCCGGCGCCGGGCCGCGACAGGCGCGCGGCCGACAGGATAAAAAAGGGCATCGCGGCAAGAATCCCCGCGCGGTGGATGGCAAAATTCCACGGCTGCCGGATGGTCAGCAGGTCCGCGAGCACAAGCGCCGGATACAGGATGAACACCCCCGGGGCGAAGCGGCCGGAATCCGCGAGAAAATTCCTTCCCCGGATGGAAAACCAGGCCCCCGCCGTGAAAAAGAACAGGACCCAATGGCTCAAGCCCCTGTCGCCAAGAAATGGAATGCGCGTGACGACAGGCGAGCCTTGCGCGTCAAAAAACCACAGCAACCCCAGCGCGAGCACAACCGCCGCGCCGATGCGCCGGGCCGCGAGAAAACCCAGTGCGGGCGCAAGCAGGACGGCGCACATCAAATCACGCAAAAACCAAAATTGCCCGGCAAGCGGGCGCGTCCCGTCGGCATCCGCCTCGACATCCCAAAAGGCATGGAGGAAGAAACGGGCATCCAGCGGACGGCTCGCCCCGATGAGGCCGGTTTTCACAAGCACGGCATAAAGCACCGCCCAGCCACCGACCCACAACACGTAGGGCAGCAAAAGCGTCCGCACACGCCCGCGAAGCTTCGCAAGCCACCATGAGGAGGGGAAGATGCCGTTGGAGGCGGCGGAAACGCCCCCCTTCCCCGCCCCCGGGTTTGGGCCGCGAAAAAACAGGTAGCCGGAGAAAAAGAAAAAAAGCGGCACGGAAACATGCCCGATCACGCGGGAAAAAAGCGCCTCGATGTAAAAAAAGAAACCGTCCGCCCCCGCCCCGGGGCGCACCCGTGTGTGGATGAGCAGCACGCCCACGATGAGCGGAAAACGCAGGGCCGAGATGACCCGCGATTGCAGGTCATCCGCGCCAGGCCGCCCGCCGGCCTCCCCGATGCCGCCCGAGGATGCCATCTTTCACCTCGCGGGGGCGCGATAGTCCGCCTCGTAACAATTGGCCCAGCCGGCGTTGCTCAAGACGGTGACACGCCTGTCGGACGGGTTGACGTCGGCCCCATCCAGCCCGGGAAGACCGGTGAGCGTGTCCACAAGCACGAGACGCGAGGCGCGCCCCGAGGTCTGCGTGGCAATGAGGTGGCGCCCGTCCGCGCACCAGATCGGGTGGGTGTGATTTTGCGCGCCGCGCACTTCCAGGCGGGTGACCTTGCTCGTGGCGGTGTCCAGAACCGCGAGGGCGAACACGCCGCCCTCCTGGTATGTGAAGGCTATTTTTGTCTTAAAAACAGGGTTCCAAGCCGGCTCCGTCGCATAGCGGATGCCCGCCGTGGGGAGACGGCGGGGCGCGGAACCGTCGGCATTGGAGACGTGGAGGGAGGGGCGCCCCGAGGCACCGCTGACGTAGGCCAGCAATGTCCCATCCGCGGACCAGGCTGGATCCGTCTCGACGTTGTTCTTGGGGGTGCGCACGAGCAGGCGCGCGCCACCCCCGGAGGCGTCCGCGCCAAAAATGTCCATGTCACCCCGCGCGGACGACGTGAAGGCGAGGCGTCCCGTCCGGGGATTGGAGACGGCGCCCGTTGTCGTGCCGCGCGCGCCCACGACCACCCCACGGCGGCGGCGCGGGTCGCGAACGTCCACGGCATAGATATCCGTGAAATTGCCATTCACATAAGTCGTGTGGAGCACCTCCGTCCCGGTGTGCGTCCACCGGGGCGAGAGGACCACGGAGCGATAATTGGTCAACGGCGTCGCGACGCTCAGGAAAAGGTCCCCGGCATAGACTTCCTTGCTGCCCGTGCGGTCGCTGACAAAGGCAAGCTTTCCGGAGAAAAACGGGCGCTGTCCGTCCCGCTCCAGCGCGTCATCGCAGGCGCGCAACGCGGCCTCCTGCCAGGATGCGCCGGTGAATGCCTGCGAGGACCGGATGCCGCGCCGCTTCGAGGTGAAATCGCCACGGACGGAATTGGCCCCCGTCTTGACCAGGGAGAGGCGGGTGTCCGCCCCGGCGACAAGGTCGTAGTTCCCGTGGGCCTTGAAGGCGCGGCGGGCGAGATTGTTCAGCTCGCTGTCGGCGGACTCGACCGTGATGGCCTGGCGGCGGACGGTGCCGACAATCCGGATGGGGCCTCCCGGCGCGGACTGCGCGGGAAGCGCGGCGGGGGTGGCGCAGGCAAGCACGGCGGCGGCAATGGCGGGCAGAAATGAAAAGGGACGCATATGGAAACGGTTGCAGGTCAAGTTTGAGGCGCGAAGGTTGCTTATGGGGGCGTTCAAAGGCAATCGAAGGTGAACACGGCACCAGGCCGGCCGGCGCTTTTCCGGGCATCGGAAAGGCCGGCGCGGGGCGCAAAATGCCGCCGGGTCACAAAGGGAGGAAAGCGCGGAAAAGAAGGCGGAGCTTGTCCGCGGCGTTGATCCTGGGGCGGGAGCGCAGGGTGTCGTAGCCCTGGGCGCGGATTTTGCGAAGAATGGTCACACCGCCAAGCCACGTGGCCCGGATCTCAAGACTGAGCGGAAAACACAGGCTGGCGGCAAGCGGACGTCCCTTGTCGAAAAGCGACTGCGCGCGCTCCACATTGAAACGCACGCACTCGCGGATGGGCTCGCTGGCGACGGCCTCCCCAAGGGACTCGCGGGGAACGCCAAAACGTCGCAAATCCTCGAGCGGCAGATAAGTGCGTTGGTCCTTTTTCCAGTCCACGGCGATATCCTGCCAGAAATTGGCGAGCTGGAGGGCGGTGCAGATGGCGTCGGACTGGGCAAAACGGCGCGCGTCGGAATAGCCGTGCAAAAGCAGAACGATGCGCCCCACGGGGTTGGCGCTGCGGCGGCAGTAGTCGAGCACCTCGTCGAAGTCGGCATAGCTGCGTTTCACGACGTCCTGCGCGAAGGCCGAGGTGAGGTCCAGGCAAAGCTGCGCGGGGATGCCAAACTTGCGAAGGGTGTCCCCAAGGGCGGGAAAGATCCAATCCGTCCCATCCTCCGCGACCCCCGGGTCGCCCCCCTCCACGGCGGCAAGGCACCGGGCATCCATCCGGCGCAAGGCGTCCAGGCGCCCCTGGATCGCCGCGGGCGACCCATCCCCGCCACCGGGCAGGCCGTACCCCTCGTCGGCAATGTCGTCCGCCGTGCGGGCAAAGGCATAGATCGCGGCGACATGCGGCCGCAAAGCCTTCGGCAACATCCGTGCGACGGGAAAATTTTCGTAATGACTCCGGGCGAGGGCTTCGCAGCGGGCATAGGATTCGGCGACGAGCATAACCAAGGGGGCAGGAAACAAAAATCGCACTTTGTTGGGAATTGAAATTTCCCAAAAATCCCCTCCCCCCCATCCCCGGTGCGGCACACCGTCTTTCAGGCCGATCACGCCCATCCCGTCTTTGCCCGCCAATCCAAGACGGGAAAAGCGTTGCCCGCGCGGGATAAGCCGCAAAATTGCGCCCCAAGGCACAAAGAATGAGCACCTACCTTGTCACAGGAGCCGCCGGATTCATCGGCTCGGAAATTGCGGGACAATTGCTGGAAGCCGGGCATGCCGTCGCCGGGCTGGACAATTTGAACGATTCCTGCGACGCGCGCCTGAAGCAGCACAGGCTGGGGCGCCTCAATGCCCACCCCCGTTTTGAATTTCACAAGGCCGACATCACCATCCCCGGCCAGCTGCGCGCGGTCTTCTCGGGAAGGAAAATCGCGGCCGTGCTTCACCTGGCGGCGAGGCCCGGGGTGCGCGCCAGCGTGGAGCAGCCCGCGGCCTGCGTCGAAACCAACGTGAACGGCACGCTGAACGTGCTCGAGGCCATGCGCGAGGCGGGGGTGAGCCGGCTCGCGCTCGCCTCCACCTCCTCGCTCTACGCGGGCGAGACGACGCCCTTTCATGAGGGGCAGTGCGCCAACGCGCCGCGTTCGCCCTATTCGGCATCCAAGAAGGCGGCGGAGGCCCTGGCCCGCGCCTGGCATCACCTCCACGGGTTTGACGTGGCGGTGCTGCGCTACTTCACCGTGTACGGCCCGGCCGGGCGCCCCGACATGAGCGTGCTGCGCTTCATCCAGGCCATCGCGGAAGGGCGCGAATTGAGCCTCTTCGGCGACGGTTCGCAAAGGCGGGACTGGACCTACGTGGAGGACATCGCGCGGGGATCCATCGCCGCGGTCGAGAAGGTTTCCGGCCACGAGATCATAAACCTCGGCGGCGGCGGGACGCCCGTGGCCGTGAACGAGATCATCGCCTTTCTGGAGACGGAAATCGGGCGCGCCGCGCACCGCAAACACGCGCCAACCCATCCCGCCGACATGCCGGAAACCTCGGCGGACACCAGCAAGGCCGCGCGCCTGCTCGGCTGGAGTCCCCGTGTCTCCTGGCGCGAGGGCCTGCGGCGCACCGTCGCCTGGTACCGCGAAAACGCCTCCTGGCTGGCGGCAATGCGGATGTGAGCCAGGGGCCGGGAACGCCCGTCGCCCGCAACACGAAAACCGTGGCCGGGGCGGGGAGAAACAAGCGCGCGAAGGCCGGCCCCGCCGCGCGCCTCAGTCCTCGACCTTCGTGAGCAGCACCGCGGACTCAAGGCCGGGCAGGTATTCGGAGAATTCGTCGCCCGGGGCCGCATTGCGCAGCGCCCGCTGCACCATGCCCATCTTGGCATCAAGGTTGTCCACCATGGAGACAAAGACGGCCTCCGGTGTCGCCGCCAGCGCGGCGGCCCCCCAGTCGCGCTGCCCTTGGTGGCTCAGGATCACATGCTCCAGGCGCTCCAAGAGATGCGGGGCGAGCTTGTTTCTCAAACCATGCTTGCGCGCGAACTGGTAGCCCAGGACGACATGCCCGTGCAGGCGCCCCGCGCGCGTCACCTTGGTCACCATGCCCTGCGTGTATTCAAGGATCTTGCCAATGTCGTGCAGCAGGATGCCGGCGAGGGCCAGCGAAGGGTTCACCTGCGGGTAAAGCGGAAGCAGGACGCGCGCCGCGCGGGCCATGTGGAGCGTGTGCTCGAGCAACCCGCCGCGATAGGCGTGGTGCATGGAAACAGCGGCGGAACTGTGGCGGAAGGTCTCGCCGATCTCGTCAAAAACCGAGCGGACCGTGGCACGCAGCGCCTCGTGCCCGATCGCCTCGATGCACTCCCCAAACTCGGCCCACATGGAGTCATTCTCCTCCGGCGAACTTTCGACAAGCAGGTCGACCTGCCCTTGGGAAAGCTGGGCAATGGCGACCGGCTCAACCCCCGTGATGCGCGGCGAAAACCGCTCCTGATAGAAGTCCGCGATGGCATCCACAAGCAGCACGGCCCCCGCCTCGGCTTCCGAAAACGCCTTGAAGACGGGGGAATCCGAGAAAATCGTGGTGGTGATCCCCCCCGTCTTGTCCCCCAATTCGACGCTCAGGAAAGGCGAGCCGTTGCGGGCGGATTTTGAGCCGCACTTGCGCAACAGGTAGAGGCCGGAAAACGCCACCCCCTGCGCAAGGGTTTTCGCGCTTTGAGCCGTGCTCAATGAGGACCGGTTTGTCATGTCCCGGACAAAACTTGCCCCCTTGGGGCGACTCAACCTGAAACGGCCCCGAAGGCTGCCATGGCCCCTTGGGAACCCCGCCGCCCTTGCGCATCCGGGGCGCGGAATTCAAAAAACAACGTTTGCGCCCACGCTCATGGAGGGGCCTGTCCGGTGCGGCCCTTCCCTCCCCCAATTCTGCCGCGCGATCCCAAATCACCCTGTGATTCACCTCCCAAGGCCAGAACGTGCGCCCGGCCAAGGAGGTGCCGGAAGCCAATCCCGGCCATGCTGGAACGCATGACGCCCTGTCCGCGCGCCAACCAGACCCGTATTTTTTTTGACAACCCGGCATGAAAGCCGAACCTCCCGCCCTCTCCTTAAAAAACAGCACATCACCATGTCTGAAATCATCGAAATCATCGGACGCGAGATTCTTGACTCGCGCGGCAATCCCACGGTTGAAGTGGACGTGAAGCTCGCCAGCGGCGGTTTTGGGCGCGCGGCCGTCCCCTCCGGCGCCAGCACCGGCGAAAACGAGGCACTTGAGCTGCGCGACGGCGGCGTGGACGCCAAGGAATTCCCGAAGGGTGTTGACCCCAAGAAGCGCTATCTCGGCAAGGGCGTCCTGAAGGCCGTCGAAAACATCAACGACGTCATCGCCCCGGAGCTGGAAGGTTTCGATGCCTTCGATCAGGTCGCCATTGACAAGGTGATGCTCAATCTTGATGGCACCAAGACCAAGTCCAAGCTCGGCGCCAACGCCATCCTCGGCGTCTCCCTGGCCGTCGCGCGCGCCGCCGCCGACGCCATCGGCCAGCCGCTCTACAAGTACCTCGGCGGCCCCAATGCCAAGGTGCTCCCCGTGCCCATGATGAACATCATCAACGGCGGCGCCCATTCCGACGCCCCGATTGACTTCCAGGAGTTCATGATTGTCCCCGCCGGCGCCCCCACCTTCCGCGAAGCGCTCCGCTACGGCACCGAGGTTTTCCACTCCCTCAAAAAAGTCCTCAAAGACAAGGGCCTTTCCACGGCCGTCGGCGACGAGGGCGGCTTTGCGCCAAACCTCGAAAGCACCAACGCCGCGCTCGACGCCATCGCGCTGGCGGTGAAAAATGCCGGCTACAAATTCGGCAAGGACATCCACATCGCCCTCGATGTCGCCTCCTCCGAATTCTACGACTCCAAGACCAAGAGCTACATCTTCAAGAAGTCCGACAAGAGCAAGCGCTCCGGGGACGAAATGGTGGCCTACCTCAAGGAACTCAGCCAGAAATACCCCATCGTCTCCATCGAGGACGGCGCCTCCGAAAACGACTGGGACACCTGGAAAAAGCTCACCGCCGCCATCGGCGACAAGGTGCAGCTCGTCGGCGACGACCTTTTTGTCACCAACGTCGAGTACCTCCGCAAGGGCATCCAGACGAACACCGCCAACTCCATCCTCGTCAAGGTCAACCAAATCGGATCCCTCACGGAAACCCTTGATGCCGTGGAGCTTGCGCAGCACGCCAACTACACTGCGGTCATCTCCCACCGTTCCGGGGAAACGGAGGACAGCACCATCGCGGACATCGCCGTGGCAACCAATGCCGGCCAGATCAAGACCGGTTCCCTGAGCCGCTCCGACCGTGTCGCGAAATACAACCAGCTTCTCCGCATCGAGGAAGAACTCGGTGCCACCGCTGTTTTTGGCGGCAAACTCCAGAAGTTTGGGTTCTAAGCCGGAACAACATCAGCCTTCCGGCTCCACAAAAACCGTCACCGGCCAAAGCCGGCGGCGGTTTTTTTGCGCACCCTGCGGCCAGTGAGGACACACAGGGCAACTTCGCCCCATGTCCCAGGCCGTTTTTGCGCCCCACCCCGCCCCCGCCGTGCATCACGGACGCCGGAGAACCCCAGAGGCTTCACCGGCGCGATGTTTTCAATAATGCGGAGGCTTTTCGTTTTCCACGGCTGGAGTGCCGGCGTCGCGCGCAACGGCGGCCTTGGTGATCTCGGAAAGCCGTTCAACCTCGCGGCGAAGACGGTCAAGCTCCCGGAAATGATCGAGCATCACGCGATCCTGCTCCTCGACATGGCGTTCCAAAAAAGCCAGCTTGACCTCAAGGCTTCGCGCACGGGCCGCGCCATCATCCCCGGAGTTTGCCTCACGCGCCGTTTTCATGCGCATCGCCCCCCGTTTTCCACGAGCCACGCGCCAATGGTTTGCACAACCGCGTTCAGCTGCGCCTCCGAAAGGTCGGGGAACACGGGGATGCTCAACACCTCGCCACCAAGGAGGCGGGCGGCGTGGATGGTCTCGCCACCAAGGCACCGGCCTTTGAAGCATTCCTGCTGATCAAGCGAAAGCGGATAATAGATGTCACACCCGATTCCGGCGGCATTCAGGAAAGCCCGCAAGGAATCGCGCCGCCCCGCGCCAGGGACACGCAACGTGAACTGGTTCCAGATGCCCTCCCCGGTGAAGTCCACAGGCAGCAGCAGGGCGGCATCCCCGTCATGCCCGCGCACGTTGTCCGCGACCCCTGGCAGGGCGCCAAGGGCATCGCGGTAAAACGCGGCATTGGCCGAACGCCGGAGATTATACCCGGGCAGATGCGGCAGCTTCACACGCAGCAGCGCGGCCTGCAGGGGGTCCATGCGAAAATTGCCGCCAATGAACGGGTGGTAATACTTGGGGGCCATGCCGTGGACACGCAAGATGCGGGCGCGCTCGGCCAGGGCCGCGTCATTCGTGACAACAAGGCCCGAATCGCCAAAACCACCAAGATTCTTGCTGGGGAAAAAACTGTAGGTGCCAAAATCCCCAAAAGAGCCGACAGGCCTGCCCCGCCACCTGGCGCCAAGCGATTGCGCGCAATCCTCCACGACGCGCAACCCGCGCTCCGCCGCGAACCGCAGAAGCGCATCCATGTCCGCCGCCTGCCCGAAAAGATGGACAGGGATCACGGCCTTCGTGCGCGGCGTGACCTTCGCGGCGGCATCCGCAAGGTCGATATTGAACGTGTGCGGGTCCACATCCACAAACACGGGGGTCGCGCCAAGCCTCGCCGGGCAGCCGGCCGTGGCAAAAAAAGTGAATGCCGGGACAAGCACCTCATCGCCCTGCCCCACCCCAAGCGCCATGAGCGCAAGCAGGATGGCATCCGTCCCGCTGGAAACCCCGATGCCATGCGCGGCACCACAGACCGCGGCGGCCTCCCGCTCAAAAGCCTCAAGCTCCGGCCCCATGACATAGCAACAGGAACGCAGCACACGCTGGAACGCAGCCGCCAATTCGGCCTCAAGCACCCCATTCTGGGCGGATAAATCAAGCAGTGGCACCTTAGTCATCACCACGAAAAAAACCTCCCCCCCATCGATTCCGCCAGCGCAAATGACCAGCCCCGCCAAACACGGCATCCTCCTTGATCACAAAAACATCGCATTCCGCGAAAAACCGTGCCAACCGGCAAACATCCCGCCTTGCGCAAGGACGGCGGGGCGATAGAAAACGAGCCTGCATGGATCTGTCATACACATTCCGAAAAGTGTCTGTCTTTCTCTTTCTCTACCTCACAGGCATCTCTCTCGCGGGACTTGGTGCTGCCATCACGCACAAACCCAGCCTCCACTTTGCACTGCGACGATTTCACGGAGGCACGGGCGATTTCTTCTTCGGCTGCTACACCCACCTTGGAACGATATTTGTCCTGATCGCGGCGGTCCTGCTTTTTCTCTCGTTCCGCCGCTGGAAAACCGCGGCCTCAATCGGGACCGCCTTTGCCCTGGCAAGCCTGGTCGCGCAAGGGTTGAAACACCTTCTGCAATTGCCGCGCCCCTGGTTCTACTTTGAACAATTGTCAAAAAGCATGCCCGCCCATGCCAACCTGACCCTCTGGGTTCCGGAAGGCGTGGATCTCGCCTCCAAGACCTCCCCCAGTTTTCCTTCCGGACATGCCGCGACGGCGGCGGTGCTTTTCCTCGGCCTCACATTTTTTGCCGGGCAAAATCACATCGCCCCGACACTTCAACGCCTCATACAAATCATCTGCCTCGGCGCATTGGCCCTCGTCGCATACTCCCGCGTCTACCTCTCCTTTCATTTCATCGAGGATGTTCTCGTGGGGTCCCTCATTGGCGTTCTCGCCACATGCCTCACCTTCCCATTCGTGGATTATCTCTGGTACCAATTTTCGTTCCCGCTTGGGAAGGATCGTTTTCTCAACGGCGTTTGACCCCTCCCCGCATCCCCGCCAATCCGGCACCCTCCTTGCGCGAGGGAAAAACAGACAACAACGTCCTCCAAGCAACCCGCGCCATCGCAGTCAAAACATATCGCCGAAACGGACTCCAAAAGGACAAAAGAACAGATGGATGGGGACGGAAAAGAATGGATTCTCCGGAAGGACAGCGCCACGAACTCAATTCACATTTCCCACGCTGGCAACAACCTGCGCAACACAACGCAACACAACACCGACATGCCCAAAAAAACACGAATAATATGTTCCTTGCTGCTTGGCTGCGCGGCAATCCCGCTTATAGGAAACATGACGGAGTTTCCCGTGGAGCGCCTCACGCCTCGCGAACAGACACTCCGCCGGGAGGAACAAAACCTCATACGGGGCAACACCCGCATGCACAACGAGGCAAAGCGCAACGCGGAAATATTGTATTTCGCACGTTCCGTCGTCATACGTGCCTCACTCCTGTGCAACCGGGGCGTGCCGCTGGCGACCGTCCAAACGAAACTGGCAGACCTCAAGGAGCATCTGGCAAAAACCGAACGCGCGGCCGCCAACGTGGTGGTCTGGCAGCTGAAAACGGAACAACACTGCCTTGACATCCTTGCGCGTGAACGACGGCCCGTGCGGGATCTCGCGCTGCTCCGTGAACTAAAGAACAGGTTTGCGCGCGACAACAACACACTCGAGCAACGACTGGAAGCCTTGCGCGTCCAAAGCATAGCGCTCAACTCAAAAGCAAAAGATCTTCTGACGCTGGTAAGTCATCACGACGCAGAATTGGCAAAAAATCTCAACGACAACGATTCAAAACAAGGGTCTGCCGGCATAAGATCAAACGCTTCCCCGACCGCGCGCGAACATGTGGAATTTTAACCCTGCATTCCTTGGAATTGATTGCCATTTTCGGGCGGAAAAAAGAGGGTGAATTATTAAATGGACATGAAACGATAGGAATTTTTTCCGTGGCTGGCTTGGAATTTTCTATTTCGCCGAAACCAGGAGAATTTTTTCCAAGCATCTTTTTTCGCCCAAAAGAATCCGGATATCCTGAACGGTGATGATGCCGGCGTATTTCGTGAATCACAAAGGCGTGTCATGAAAATTGAAAACAAAACGGGCTTCCGCGAGCTTGGAAAATGTCAGGGGCCATTCCGTTTTGCATCATTTTCTATTCCTTTGATTCAAGCTTGGAGGCCGCGGGGCGGCCGGGGGCGGCGTGGACGATCTTCCCGCCAACAAGGGTGAACTCCACGCGCCCACGAAGGGGGCGGCCCGAAAGGGCGCAGTTGCAGGAGCGGCTCGCAAAACCGGCGGCACCAGGGACCCAGGTTTTGTCGGGATCAAAAAGCACGATGTCAGCAGGCCGGCCGGCCGCAAGGGTCCCGGCTTCAAGGCCAAGAACGCGGGCGGGCGAGGACGTGAACTTCTCCACAACAAGCGAAAGGGGCAGCGGCGCGGGAGCCGGCGAAAGGCCGTCCGCGGCGGGCGGGGCATGCACAAGGGCCTCCAGCGCGGCGGAAAAGGAGGTCTCCAGGCCAATGGCGCCAAAGGGGGCGTAGTCAAACTCGCGGTCCTTCTCCGTCGGCGTCACCGGCGAGTGGTCGGAGACGATCGCGTCAAGCGTGCCATCCCGCACGGCCTCGATCAAAGCCGCCCGGTCGGCCGCGCTGCGCAGGGGGGCCGCAAGTTTCAGGTTCGTGTCGTAACCGCAAAGGGCCTCCTCCGTCAAAAGCAGGTGCTCGGCCGTCACCTCGGCCGTGACGGGGATTCCACGCCGTTTCGCGTCGCGCACCAGCGAGACCGCCCCGGCGCAGGTCAAATGCTGCAGGTGCACGCGGGCACGGGTGAGATTCGACAAAAGAATGTCGCTCGCCACGACAATCTCCTCCGCCGCCGCAGGGAAACCCCGCAACCCAAGGCGCACCGAGCAGACCCCCTCGTGCATCACCGCGCCACGCGTCATGCTGCTGTCCTGGCAATGGTCAAGCACCACAAGGCCAAACATCCGCGCATACTCCAGCGCCCGCCGCATGATCTCATTATTCTGGACCCCGTGGATGCCATCCGTGATCGCGACGACGCCCGCCGCCCGCAAGGAGCCAATGGGCGCCAGATGCTCCCCCTTAAGCCCAAGCGTGATCGCCCCCGCAGGCAGGACGCGGACCACGGAACTTTGCCTGGCCGTCGCCTTGATCAAGCTGACCACCCCCTCATTGTCCGCCGGCGGGCACGTGTCAGGCATCGAGACCACCGTGGTGAACCCGCCCGCGGCCGCCGCCCGCGAAGCCGTCGCAAAAGTCTCCCGCGCACGATTCCCCGGCTCGCCAAGCCGCGTGTGCAAATCCACGAAACCCGGCGCCACCACAAGGCCGCCGGCATCCAGCACGACCGCCCCCTCGCGCTCCCGCTGCGAGAGCGCCTCCACAAGGACCCCGTCCCTGGCAAAGACATCCCCCCTCGCATCGCGCCTGGAAGCCGGATCGATGACGCGCCCGTTCTTTATCCACAAACAGCCCGAAGACATGCGCTGGCCAGCAGATCCGCCCCCCCTCCCAACGTAAAGCCCAAAACAAACCACAACCCC
>JAIRPL010000063.1 GCA_031256995.1 Puniceicoccales bacterium | reverse complement strand
GGACGAGGCCCTGCTGGATGTCGCGGCAGGGCGCCCGGTCATCGTGACGGATGACGAGGGGCGGGAAAACGAGGGGGATCTCATCATGGCCGCGCAGGGGGTCACGCACGAGGCCGTGGGATAACTGCCAAAGAAAATGAGGGAGTTTGACAACGAAATGAGGGAGTGTGTGCGGGAGGGGGGAAATTGGAGGGAGGCGGGAGTTACTTGGAGGGGCGAAGGAGGAAGCGAAGGGCGTAGTTGGTGAGGAGGATGGTGGAGGCGGGTTGGGGAGGGAGGGCGTGGGGGTCTGGGGTGTGGATGGTTTGGCGGACGAGTTTGTAGAGGGTTTCGCCGGTGCGGGGGTCTTCGAGGACGGCTCCGCGTTCGTGGAGGGGATATTCTTTTCCGTGGATGGCGAATTGGAGGGCGGAGCGGCCAAATTCACGGGGGTATTTCCCGTAGACTTGGGCGGATATGGGGATGGCGAGGGAGCCGTTGGGACGCGCGGACTTGATGGTGCCGCCGTGGATTTTGGTGAGGAGTTGGGGGTAGGCGATGGTGACGGTGGCGGTGGTGGCGGTGACGTTGGTGAGGCGGGTGAATTTGGCGGCGTTGCCCCAGAAGTGGGTTTTGGGGAAGCGGCTTTTGTTGGGTTCGCGGTCGCGATCGCGGAAGTGCTCTCGTGTGAGGATGGCGAGGCGTCCGCCGAGGTGAGTGAGGAGGGGACGTGGGTCTGAGACGGCTTTTATGAGGCGACGGAGTTCGTCGTCGGCGGTGTCGTGGATGGAGACTTGGAGGAGGGAGTCAGGCATGGTGATGTTCTGGGAGGCGGTGGGTGGGTGCTGGCTGATGCTGCCAATGGCGTCAACGGAGGCGGCAATGGGGATGTTCTGGGAGGCGGTGGGTGGGTGCTGGAGGCTCTCCATTTGCGGAGAACACGGCACTCTTCCCGTTGGTGGGTTAAGCGAATTTTGCGAGTGGGGGCGGGTTTGGGTATTCTTTGCTGTGGATGGCGAATTGGAGGGCGGAGCGGCCAAAGTCACGGGGGTATTTATTTCAGGAAAAGGCTGCTGCGGTGGGGGTGGCGGAAGTGGTTTTGAGGGTGTTGGCAATCTGTGTGAGGAGTTTGGTTTGTTTTTCGGCGGAGTCTGCGGTGCGTCTGGAGTAATTCAGGGCGGTGTTGATGCCGGAATAATCGCTTGCGCTGGCGAAGAGGCCAAAGCGGGCGTAGTTGTCGGTGATGTGTCCTAGTGTGGATTTGGACCTCCCTTGAGAGGTTTCGGCGGTGGGGTCGGCGGGGCTTTCTTGGGGCTGGAAGGTCTTTTTTTCACGCTCTTTGCGGCGGGTTTCAGCGGCAGGGGTTCCGACGACGACGTTAAAGTCGGCAAATAGCTTTTTGAGGTCTTCGCTGGCGAGATCGGAGACGCCTTTTGAGAGGGTGTGGTCGGCTCCTTTGCCGAGTTTCCAGTCGCGGTTGAACTCGTTGAGGGTATCGGAAAAAGTTCCCACAAGGCTGACATCGTGCTGTGAGTAATCGAAATTTTCGACGATTCCGAGTTTCTCCATTACCCAGCCGACGGCCTTTGACATGCCGCTTACGACATACTTGGTGAAGGCATTGGCGGCAGAGGCTACGACGGCGGCGAGGGTTTTGCCGATGTAGGCTATATTCTCAACCATCTCCAGGAGAAAGACTCCTGCGGACGAAATGACTCCGTATTTAATGGCGGCGGCGACGACTTCGCCGAGGCGGTCTTGTGACATTGCCTTTGAGAATAACTCAATGACCGCGGCCACTTTGTAGCCTGCATTGGTGGCGTTGGCCTCGAGATTTTTAAGGAGGCCTGGCACCTCATCTATAATTTCCGCGAGGGTGGAGGTGATGGGCGTGGAGAAGGCTTTTTGGACGTCTCCCCAGGCGATGCCCACTTTTTTTATTTTGGCGTCCGTGGTGGACATGTCGCGCTCCATCGCGCCGGAAAACTTGCCGAGTTCGTCCTGGAGGCGCTGCCAGATGACGGTGTTGTCGGCCCCGGATTTTTTTAGGTTTTCCAGGTCTTCGCGGGCGGCGGGCGAGAGGATTCCGGCGTTGGCGAGTCCCATCATGCCGCGCCCGGAGGTGCCGGATTTTATTTCGGCGTAGGCTCTTCCGATGGATTCGGCGATCTGGGTGGGGGACTGTCCTGTGGCGGAGGCGGCATCTGCGGCGAGTTTCAGGGAGTCCATGCCTGAAAGTGCCCCGCCGGAGAAGCGCGAGAGGGCATTGCTGGCGGTAACGAGTTCCTCGGTGTCGATGGGCCACTCAAACCGCATGGCGTCTATGGCCTCAAAGCGGGCGCGGGCGGTCTCCATTGAGCCTGTGAGTTTTGCTATGGAGACGATTAGGTTCTCATCGGAAAACGACCCTTTGAATCCTTGCGTGACGAATCTTATGGCTGTGCCGACGGAGAGGGCGGAGGCGGCGAGGCCGGCGAGGCTCGTGGCAAACGATCGGAGGGGTGTGGTGGCGAGGCCGATGGCCCCGGATCGGTCTTGCGCAAGGGCGTTTCCAAGGCCTTTCAACGTCGTTTCAGAGGCGTTGGAATTGACGTGAATGTTGAGGTTTACGGATGAGTCGGGCACTGGAGTGAACTATGCTTTCGGGGTTTCGTAGCACCACGATGTCTCGGCACGGAGGGTGTGGGAGTCGAGGCCTTTGGGCGTGCTTCCTGCTTCGACTCCGGCGAGGGAGAAGGTGTACGGGGATCCTGTGGCGTGTATGGGGGCGTCGGTGATGGCGCGGGCGAGGAGTTCCACGAGGGTCAGCAGGGTGAGCGCAGAAGGAGCGATGGCGGAGCGGAACAGGCTGATGCGGAAGGAGGCGGTGGCCATGTATAGGCCGTCAGCGGCGGAGTCGCGGGAGACGCGTTCGGTGGCGATGGCGGCGCACAGGGCAGTGCCGCGCGAGATTTCGGCTTCGATGGTGGCGGGGATGTCTGCCTTGTCCTCGATGAAGATTTTTTCTGCGGGGATAAGGGGGCTGTCCGGCGCATCCGGGGAGGATGCGTCGGCGATGATTTCCCGGAGGCGGCTTTGGAGGTCGAGAAGGGTCACGGGCGGGCGGTGACTTTGGCTGGGTTGGGCATGGCGGGACGGGGTCACGGGTTGGAGGCGGCGGTGTAGTACCTCGCCCAGTCGGCAGGCGTGGCGGCCGGGTTTTTGTCCAGGCGGCGCCGCCAGAAGTCGAGGGCGCCATGTTTTTTGGGGGCGGGCGGCAGGGTGCGGATCCCCGCAATGCGCATGGCCTCTGCCGTGGGCGCGGCCATGGAACGCAGGGAAACGCCGCCGGCCGCGCCGGCGTTGCGCACCGGATCCGGGGCGGGGGCTGGAAGCCCGGCGACCTCGCGCAGGATGTCCAGGGTGGCGATGTGGTCGGCCAGCACGCGCTTTCGGTCCTCGTTCATGTCGAGGCCGACGTGGCTGCGGATCTCCCCGGAGAGCAGCTCGATGGCCTCGGCCGTGGGCAGCGCGCGCAGCCGGCGGCGCAGGTGCGCGATGTACTCGCCGTGCACCTGCCCTGTCTTCTCCGCCTTCGAGCAAATGTCGGCGGCCGCCTCCTCGCGCTGGGCCTTGGAGAGCCGGTTGCGGGTGGCGAGGATGTGCATGGCCATGGGCAGCTCCCCCGGGGGAAGGGCGCGAACCTCCTCAAGCGGGGCATGGCGGAAGAGGTAGTGCCGGCGGTCGTTGCGCTTGAAGAAAAGCACGCGCTCGCGCAGCGAGGGGGCGCCCTCGATGGGAGGGTTTTGCTCGAGGTACCGCTCGTAGTCGTGCGCAAGCCGGCGCGCGGCCGGCACATTGCACTCCTCGACGAGGAGGAATCCGCGCATCAGCGCGGCGCGGCGCTCCACCTGTTTGGGCGCCTCGCGCCAGGCGCGCAGGTCGGCGCGGCCGTCGCGGGCGAGGTCGCGGACAAAGTCCTCGTCGCGCTGGTACTTTTTATACTCCTCGAAGGCGAGTTCCCCTGGCGTCCTTTGCGGCACGGCGTCCTGGGCACCTGCGGGGGTGGGTTCGGTCCCCGCCCTCAGCGGGGGTTGCGCAAGGCCGGCGAGGGCGCACAGCAGCAGCAGTGTGGTTGGTCTCATGGTGTGTCTTGGGTTGGTTTTGCGCGCGCGGGATGCGCGCGGAAATGGGTTACGGGATGTGGGGGTAGCTCCGGGTCCAGCGCGGGAGTATGGGCACCCAGCGCTCCTCCATGAGGACGCCGACGCGCTGGTAGACAAAGCAGAGGTTGTCGTTGTCGGGCCGGATGTTCGCGTCCACGGCCACCACGACCATCACGCCGCCTATTTGGCCGACCTTCTGCTCGAGCAAGGAGCGCGACCGGTCCTGCCTGCGGTATTTGCGCGCGGCGGCGTGGTCCTCACCGTTGAGGTCGTCGGTGTAATAAACCTCGATGGTGTTGCCGATGGGGCCATGCGAGGACTCGAGCGAACCGTAGGCGGAGCCGTAAAAGTAGCACAGCGCCTGGCTGGCAAGGCCCTCAAAGTTGTTGACGCTTCCCTTGATCTCAAAGTCGGAGACGCCGGAGTGCATGATGCCGAGCGGGATCTCGAAAATCGCGTAAAGGGGACGGGCGACGCCGAGCGGGTCCTGCGGCGTGCCGGTGCCCGTGAGCGTGCTGTCGCGGGCGACCGACGAAAGTCCGCCACCGCCTGGCGCCGGCCATCCGGAGATGACGGCGCCGGCCTCCGCGCGGATGGTGGAGCCGGGCTGGAGCACAAGCTCGGCGCCAGGCCTGACGACGGCGGATCCGGAGATGACAAGGTCGCGAATGGCCGACGCCGCGCCCGGGAGGGCGATCGCCGTGGCGAGGAAAAGCAGGGAAAGGACGATGGTGCGCATGGTTCGGGGGGGGTTGGTTCAGGGGACGAGCCAGCTGGCCTGCCAGACAAAGCCCATGTACTGCCGTGCCGGGTGGCCCGCCGGCGGCCACTCGGTGAGAGGCTTAAAGGAGACCCACCAGGTGGAAAGGCCCGCGTCGATCTCGTTGACTGCGGAGGCGATGAACGCCCCGCCAACGGAGGGGAGGAAGCACGGCTGCACGCTTATGGCAAAGGAGGGCAGAGAGGTGGCCGCCGCGAACTCCGGGTCATCCAGGAGCGTTGGGACGGCGATGGTGTTGTTTTGAGGAAGCGTGGTGGCGAACGACCAGCGCCCGGTGCGGTGCGCCCATTGCGTCCGGAGCCTTCCCTGGGCGTCGGCGGCAAGCCCGTCGCCGACGCGCACCCCGCCAAGGGTTGCCGTCGTCGCCGGGGGCAGCACGTAGCCTGTGGAGGCATCGCCGCCGAGGGTGAGGACGAGGTAGGATATTTTCCAGGCCTCGCCGGCCGGCACCTCGTCGGAAAGCTGGTAGGAAAACGTGGACGCCGTCTTGTCCAGGACCTGCAGCGACAGCGCGACCGTCGCCCCCGCCGGCGCGACCAGCGTGGCGACAAGCTGGTAACTTGCGGCCGTGGGGAATGCCTGCGGCAGGGCGACGGTCCCGCTTGCCGACCCCGGCCCGGAAGGCAGGGCGAACTCCGCCCCGGCGGCGCCCATGGGCACGGAAGAGACCACCCCGTCCGCCCCGCGCTCCCCGCGAGGGATTCCAAGGCGGAGGGTGAGGTTTTGCGGGTTTTCCCCGTCCTCTGCGACAAGCTCGGCCGTGGCTTGCTCCTGGGGCGGGAGGCTCGAGGACTCCACGCCGGCCACGCGCGGGATGGCGCCGGCGGCGGTGGCGACTTTGTCGCCGACGAGGCCGGGGAGCTGCTGGCTGACCTCGTCGTGGATGAGGTTGCCGACATTGGCGATGGAGGGGATGTCCTCGGGCGGCGGGTATTGCGGCGGGGGCGTGGGTTGCGCCGGGTCGGTGCCGTCTATGAGTTGGCGGTGCAGGGTGCATGGGGTGGAAAACTCTTTCCGGCGGGTGTTTCCGGCGATTTGCAGTTCGATCGCCAGACGGGCTTTGATGTTGGCGGCGGCGCCCGGGATGGCGGCGTTGGCTGCAGGGGTGTTGAGGTTGAAAATGGCCTCGTAGTGCACGTCACCCGAGTCGGCGTCCACGTGTGCCTCCCAGGCGGCGGTTTGCGCCAGCTGCGCCCGCCCCTCGCCGATGCGGTCGTAGAGGGCGAGGATGATGGGGCCGTTGGCGTGGAGGAAGGTGTGCTTCGCGCCGAGGGTCTTTGCCGGCCGGCAGATATAGAGGCGCAAGAGGAGGCAATCCCCCTGCACCAGGCCGACATCGGCGAGGGTGTTCAGCGTGTTGTCCGATGCAAAAAAGCGGGCAGGCACCTGCTGCTTTTCGGAATCCAAGTAGAGCGTGATTTCTTGTGCAAAGGTGGACATGCGGCGTGTCAGTAGGCGACTGAGGGGAGGAAGTTTTCAGGGGGCAGCTCGTGGCCGATGGCCTCTCGCACGGGACCTTCGTAGCCCCCGTTTGGCCCCCAGTAGCGCGCGAATTCGACGCAGGGGTAGCGCAGCCAGCCACTCAGAGGGTCGCCGCCGAAGTGGCATTCCCCGTCAGCCGGCTGGCAATAGGAGTCTTTCCTGAATCCGTTGTCGTTGGGGCGGATGTCCCAGAGCGAATCCGAGTGGGCATCCCCGCTGTCATCATACATCGGCGACTCCGGAGGCTCGGAGTAGAGAGTCCCCGCGCGCGCCGTGGCGACGAATTCCACGAAGTGGAGGTCTGGCGGTGGCCAAGTCCGCCCGTCCCAATGGAAGTTATCCTCTTGCATTTCGCTTGGGAGCCTTTTCCCGGGGGCGCTTTTCATCGGCTCCACTCTTTTTAGGAGCATGTAAAACCTGTATCTTTCTCCGGAAACAAGCCCCATGAAACTCGCCGCCCACGATGCATCCATGTGCCAGAGGTCGGAGTTTTCGTCGTATCGATACGTATTGCTCGTGAAGGTGAAATGCGGGATGCCGAGCGCGTAAAGTCTGTGCGAGCGATAGGCTCGCAAAAGACCTGATGGCCCGCGCGCGTTGTTGTTTCCACCGTATCGCAGCAGGGGGTACTTGGACAGATTGCGGCTAGTATCAAAGGGCTTTGAATCCATCGCTAAAATCCCCACCAGTCCCAGATGTCACCGACGACGATGACGCTGAGGTTGTTTTTGTTCAGGGAAACCACCTGCCATTCCCCGTCTTCGTTTTTGGAAATTGCTCCGAGAGTATGGTACCCGATGTGGGGAGTCCCTGATACGTCGATTTCCTCCGAAGAAAATATGACCTCCGCAGTCGCATCGGAAGGATACCCATCGCTGACGGATTCGAGGGTGACTCGCAGATAAATGTTTCCCGAGCCTGTGATGGGCTGCGCCCAATCCTCCGGTGTGCCGTCAACCCATTCGATCCTTTGCCCGTTGATATGGACGTAACCGTTATTTACCACCCCGCTTGTCACCGTCCATCGCGGGTTTCCTTGTTCGTCTGGAGTGGCAAGCATCGGGCTGAGATAGACAGGGGTTTTGGCGGCGTCCGCCCGCCGTTGCTGCGGTTTGGCGGTTTGGCGGCGTTGGCGGTAGATGGTGCCGGAGGTGGTCATCTCCGCCATGATGCCGTCGCCGAATGGGGTGGAGGCAGGGGTGAGCGCGCGCAGGTAGTCCACCATGTTGTTCCATTCGGCGGCGGCGATGAGGGTGCCGGGTTTTGCTTTTTTCGGAAGTTGAAGCATCGGGTTTGAAATTTCGGATTTTTTTGGGTCCGCGTCATCCTTTGGGGAAGACGCGCTCATCGACGTGGTCAAACCCGCTCCACTCTTCGGTCCGCTGGCAGGGGCCGCGCTGGCCAAAACCCTGCCGGTCGGCGGTCTTTACCCAGACGAAGCTTTTGCCACTCTTGGTTTTTGGCAGCTTCTTGAAGCCTTGCGGGGTCTGTTGGACGTCTATTCTCCCCGGGGTCACGGGGCCTGTCAGCTGCGTGGTCTTGCGTAGAACGGGCACGGAATTTCGGATGCAATCCGTCCCCTTGTCATAGAGTTCGAAGTAGTCGTACATGAGCCTGTCGGCGGCGGCATTTCCCATCAGGGTCGCGACCAGGACTTTCTCTCCGAGCTTTAGGTTTTTATACACCTCAATAAGCTGGGCGACGGTTCCCTCCCACGTTTTGGCGCCAGAGAATATGTCCTTGAGAGCCTCCCTGGCGGCGGTCTTGTCGCCCGCCCAACCCTTGGGCGGCTCGGAGCACGCAAAATTGAGCGGGGTGCTCATCGTCGCGCCGAACTGGCTCTCTTCGTTGTAGCGCGGGGAGCACGACAAGGGCTGCTCCGCCGTCGCGTAGTCTGTCTCATATTGCGGCTCGCCGAGGGGTTCCCCCTCCTTGTCGCCCGACTCTGGGTGGGTGTCCATTTTGACGGTGATGGTGCCCTTGCCGCCCGCCGTGCGGCGGATGGTGACGGGCGGCACCACGATGCCCTTGTAGGGCTGGATGGTGTTGCCGGGCACGGGCGCGTTGGCGAGGCAGTCTTCCCATGTCCCAACGAGCGTGATCGTGGTTCCCTCCCCATCGCCCCTGCGGGAGATTTCGCACTCCGCCTGCTCGGTGAGACCGGAGGTCTTCCCGTGCCAGATAATTTGATTTTTTGCGGCCATTGTGCGCGTTCGGTTGGCTGGGTTATTTCACGGATGGGGCCTGAGATCATCCCCGGCCGTCGCGGGCTTCGAGGGCGGCGAGCACCTCTTCCTCGTACTCGCGCTCGAGGTAGTCCGACGTGGCAAATTTACCGCCGTTGGCGGCGTGGGCTGCGGCGGCGAGGGCAAAGGCCTGGGCGAGCGGGAGCGTGTCGAGGGCTTGGTCGCAGGGGATGTGGAGTTCCGCGCAGAGGTTGGCGAGGAGGGTGAGGCACCAGCCGAGTCCCTTGTGCGGGGCTGGTGCCGGGTTTCCCCCGCGACGTCGGCATCCTTGGGGGCGGCAGGCGGCAGATAGGTGGCGAATGCCTCTTGGATGTGCGCGATGATGGCTTCTGCCAAAGGCGCGAGCACCGCAGGGCGCAAGTCCAGGGATAGCTCGGTGGCGGCGGCTTCCAGCGCGGCCTTGTCGGCGGACAAAGCGCGTGCCTCGCGCCCGCCGACACAAAGCAGGGCGGCCATCTGCAAGAGGTCGCGCGCCAGGAGGTTCGCGCCCTTTTGCAGAGGGTTGCCGATGGCTTCCAGCGCGTAGGCATGAGCCATGCAAAAGGGTTGCAAGACGATTGTGGTGCCCGCGATTTTGCGCGGGAGCGCGGCGGAGGTGAATGCCGCGACGGCGACTTTTGGGTTGTCAGGCATGGGCGGCGTTATGTGGCGGAGGTGATGGTGGCAGACTGGGTGTAGTCCACGGCACCTTTGCTTGAGACGGAGAGGGTACAGGCTCCCTTTTCCTTGTTTCCCCACTTCATCTTCACGGAATCTATCGTCCCTGAATTTCCACGGAACGAGACCACCTGGCCCACTTCGGGCAGCGTGGCAGACTTGCGCATCACGAGGTCTATGCTGCGCGTATTGGAGACATTGCCCTTTATGGTGGCGATGGTGATGCCGATGGCGTCCTCAAGCGTGTCGTCAATGCCGAGGGAGGCGTCATCGGAGATGTTGGTGATGAAGCCAAAGCCGGAAATGGCGGTGTCGAGCGCGAGGGATTCATCCCCGACACCCCAAAAGATGTCGGGTTCACCGTTGATTTGGACTTGTTGTCTAAGAGACATGTTTTTTGCGTGGTTGGCGCGGTGGGGGGTGTCTGGGTTGGCGATCAAAGCCCATCGCTGTTGCGCGATTGGCGGCTGAGCGGGCGGGGGCGCACGCAGGAGGTGGCAGGGGTGGAGAGCATTTCGGCGGGCGGTTCCACGGGGGCGTCAGGCGTCTCAATGGAGAATTTGCACGCCGCGAGGTCGTGCAAGAGGGCCATGGCGTCGTCGTACTCCTTCTGGCGCGGAGCGGTGTTAAGGAAGTCCACAGGCAGCCGGTTGAGCGCGCTGTTGCGGATGAGCACGAGGGCGGCATCCACAAGCTGGTGCGGGATGGTGCCTGGCGGGCCAAGCCGGTTGCGGGAGCACGCCCCGGCGTAGCCCCGGATCTTGTCCACCGCGTCCGCGATGAGTCCGGGCAGCGGGTCAGGCTGCCCGCTGCCCAGCGCGGCACCGCGCAGAGCCTCAAGCTCCGCGCCGGCCACCTTGCGGGCGACATCGTCAACTGTGAGCGATATCCACGGCATGGCGGGTTATTTGGAGGTTTTTTTCGGCTTCGCGGGCGCGAAATCCGAGGCGGCTGGGGCGTCTGGGGCTTGCCCGCCTTCCGGCGCGGAAGGCCCGGGGGCCGTGGTGGAGTCCGGTGCGGGCTGGGTGTCGGGGGTTTTCCCGCCTTCCGGAGCGGAAGGGGCCTGCGCCACCAAGCCAAAGCGCAGGGCGTATTGCAGCGTGCTGCCGTCCATTTCGAGGGTTTCGCCCTTGGCGTATTGTTTGCCAAAGAGCGTCATGCCTTTCTTTGCGATCACGATCACGGTTCGTTTAGCCATTGTGGGTCGGGTTGGAGGTTACAGGAGCACATCGGCGATCCGGGTCGCCATTTCCGGAGCGGTGATTTTCTCGTCCGTGGAGTGCTGGGTTTGGTGGATGTCCGAGGCCGTGGCGTCGTCGTAATAGGTCGAGACGCTCGGGATGCCGTTCGCCTCCCAGGCAAACGTGCGAAACGCGCCGGGATTGGTCAGCCCGCCGCCGTTGGGCGTGTTCACGGCGAGCACGACGTCATCGCCCCAAATGTCCGCCGGGCTGAGGTCCTGCCCCTCGGCTGCGGTGTTGATCATGGCCGAGGCGACTTTGAGTTCCGCGACCTCGAATATGGCCTTTAGCATCTCGAGAGTGATCACGCCGTCAGTGTTGCCGTAGAAGAACTTTCGTATGGCGGGATGCAGGCGGAGTTTCTGGAACACGCCCTCCCCGAGAACCATCGTGTTTGGTTTGATGCCGCACCGCCCGCGCACGAGTTCCTTCGCGCAGGCCACGTCCGCCACGGGGTCGCTGGCCGTGTTGGCGTAGTCGTCCCACTTGGCGGTCGGCGTGGCGGAGGTCACAGCGGCAGAGGTCGCCAATTTCTGCACACGGATCTCCCAGTTGAGCAGGATGATGCTGGCGTTGCGCTCGATGGCCTCCTTGTCCGCGTCAAAGGCGTTGCCGTATTTGGCGCGGACTTCGCGCGGCACCGGGGATTCGTGGCCGTAGTTTCGGCAATTGTAGGTGTCGTCGCTGAGGGAAAACGTGCTGCGCTGAAACGCCGCGCCAGGCGCGCGAGGCTTCAGCGTGGGCACATTGAGCACGTTGGCCGCGCCGGAGACATAGTAGTTCGCGGCCTGTTCCCCCACGGAGAACCTCGGCGCGAGCGTGGCGGCGGCAAAGCCCGCCGAATCGAGGATGGACTTTCGGAATATCCCGGAAAGCACCGGGTTGGATACTGCGTTGGATTTCATGGTTGTTTCGTTTTGGTGGTTTTCTGCGTGAAAATGCCGTTAGGCGGAGATTTCGATGATGTCGCCCGTGGCACCCAGTTCGGGCGTGAGCTTTACGGGCGTGCCTGGCGTCACGGCAGTCGAGGCGATGACAAAGATTGCCGCCGCGCCGGCGCCGGATTGCACGCCCACGCCAGGCGTGATGGGCGCGCCCTGGCGCACGCGGACGGTGCCGCTGCCAAAAAGGCGCACACGGCAATGGGGGCTTCCGGGATGCAGCTTGTCGACAAAGACACCCACGGGCGGCTTCGTGCCATTGGCGGGGATGAGCAAGCCGTTGGCGTCCAGCTGGACGAGCGTGTCTTGCGCGTTGTCGAGAGAGCCGGGCGTCGCCTCGGCAAAGGAGGCATAGGGGCTGTCGGTCACGGTGATTTTTTGCATGGTGCTGGTTTCTTCTGGTTCTGAATGGAGGGTTGGTTTTGGGGTCAGGCAGGCTTCAGGGAGTCGTTATACTCCGCGTAGAGCTGCGGGTTTTCGCGGGCGGCGGCGATGTAGGCATCGGCCTCCGTGAGGTTTTTTTCCTTTCGCAGGGCAGCCGCGCGATTGAGGAAGGGATGGAGGGCACTCGCGGCGGCAGCGCCAGGCGTCTTGGCCGGGTGGCGGTTCGTCAGCGCGCCGGGGGCATCCTCAGCGGAGGTTTTGGGCGGCAGCACGGAGAGGAGTTCCTCCGCCACGGCGCGGTTTGCGATGTAGGTTTTGGCAAACTTCTCGCGGGCTTCGTCGCCCGTGATGCCGTGCTTGTCACACAGGGTGGCGGCTTGCGCGCGGCGGTTGTCAGCGGCCTCGGTTTCGAGGGCCGCGGTGGCGTCCTTGAGGGCGGCGATGGCGGCGAGGATGTCGGCCTCGGAGGCGCCTTCGGCCAGCCCAAGGGCTTTGGCTATTGCATTCATGGTGTGGGTTGGGTTGGTGGTCTTGGTGGTGTCTTTTTTATCCGCGCCGGGGTCCTCCGGCGGTTCCTCGCCGGGGGTGTCCCGGTTGGAAAGGGGTTTTATTGTGCGCAGGTTGGGGTTGTTCGTCACAGCCGCTCCGAGCAGACGCGTCACGCGGAAGCGGTTGCCTCCCAGGTGCGCGAGGGAGTCCCCGCTGGCAAAGACGGGGGAGAGAAAGCGGAACTCGCGCCCGGCGATTTCCCTGGCGGCGCGGTCCGTCCAGGCGATGTTCGCATACAGGCCCTCGCAGGTGGCGGAGGCCTTTGAGAGCCAGCCTGCCGCGCGCGTGGATTTGTCCGTGTCCAGGCTCTCATGGTCGTAATCCACGAGCAGCTCCCTGCCCTCGGGCAGCGAGCTTGCCAGCGCCCAGGCGGCATCGGCATCGACGACTTGCAAGATGCGCACCGTGCCATCCTTGCCGGCGCCATCGGCCAGCGCGGCGCGGCTGGCCTGCGGCAGGCTCTCCAGCGGCACGCGGATGGGGAATTCCCCAAGCGGGGCAATCTGGTAAAGGTGCTCCGGGGGCAATTCCCCGTCCTGGCGGTTCAAAAGCAGTGTGGAGATGGTGCTCATGGTCTTCAAAAAAGTGCTTGGATCGGGGGCGGGGTCATGCAGTGTGGGCGCCATCAAGAACGCGCTGGGAACACGTTTCGGACGTCGAGGTTAGGCGGTTCAAAAACGCATAAACCGCCCTGCGGTTCTTGAATTTGTGCATTTGCACCATCGCAAGGCGTTTGCGGCTTGGTCTAAATTCGGCGACGTAGTGGTAACGCCCGTGACTTGGTTCACTGTGTTGGAACACGATCCTCGGTTCCCCATTCGCCCCTGATTCACCCCCAAGCGACATCTTCCCCTTTTCCACGATGCTTGGGATTTTCTCGTAATCATCACGGGTCAGCGGGATTTGCCCGCGAGGGAGTTCCGCCTTCGGATCTTCGTGACCGGTTTTTTTGTTATGATTAAGCGCGGAACTATCCACCGAGTAGTCAAAATCTTTGACTGGTTTTTTTATCAAAGCCTCGGCTTCAGCGGCGCGTTCAGGAGTGATGCGCGCCACAATGCGGGTCGCGACAACGGAAGGATTTTTGCGAACCTCGTCGTAGAAGTCGCCCAATTCTTTCGGGGAGGAAATTGTCTTGACATCGTATTTTCCCTCCCCCCTTCCCGGCACCCTCCCGCCACCCGCGCAAAATTGCCCGCCCAGGGCCTGCTCCGCGTTTTGCAGCGCGTTCGCGCCCGGCGCGTCTTGCGCGTGGTCCGTGTTTTCGGTGGACGCTCCCTTTTCCGCGTCCTTCCTCGCCTCTTCCACGACCTGCGTCATCGCCTTTTCGAGCAACAGCGCGGCGCAG
>JAIRPL010000027.1 GCA_031256995.1 Puniceicoccales bacterium | reverse complement strand
TTCCGCCTGACATCCATCGTCCTCCATTTCAATCCCATTCCCTTCCCATTCCCTTCATCACGACATACTCCGCCAGGCTCTGGCATCACAGATGTGGGACGACTCATGATCGACGCCAGACATGCGAAAACACACCCGCACGCGGCCAGAGACAAGCGCGGCAACCAGGCGATGGGTCGCACAAAAGGAGGATCAATACGAAAACACCCCCGGACGTGGTGGAAACTCATGCACGCCGGTCCGGGTCCTTGTCACGACGGGGCACGTTGTGGATTGCACGCAAGCCGGGGCGTTGACCAAAGGTCTTCTCGTCGAATGCCTGAGTACTGACAAGAGTCACGAAACCCAAATTTTGGAACCCAAGGGTTGGCGCGTGATTGCCACACGCCACCTAAAAAAAACGTCGCCAGCCGCCAGTCACCCTGCGGACGTCTTGATCCGTTGCCGTTGCCTTTCGTTTGTCGTCTCGCGGCGACACCGCTCAGGGTGAAGGCTCGCCCGCGTCACTGGCGCGGGCGCATTCGCGAATATCGCCCGTGATGCGCATGGGGCAGAAGTTTGGGCCGCACATGGAGCAAAAATGCGCGGTCTTGGCTCCCTCGGCGGGGAGGGTCTCGTCGTGATAGGCACGGGCAAGCTCGGGGTCCAGGGACAGGTTGAATTGGTCCTCCCAGCGGAACTCGAAGCGCGCCTTGGACATGGCGTCGTCGCGCAACTGGGCCCGGGGGTGGCCCTTGGCAAGATCGGCCGCATGGGCAGCCAGTTTGTAGGTGACAACCCCGGCGCGCACGTCATCGCGGTTTGGCAGCCCAAGATGTTCCTTCGGGGTCACATAGCAAAGCATCGCCGTGCCCATCCAGCCAATATGCGCCGCGCCGATGGCCGAGGTGATGTGGTCGTAGCCGGGAGCGATGTCGGTGGTGACGGGTCCCAGGGTGTAGAACGGAGCCTCGTGGCACCACTCCAGCTGGCGGTCCATGTTTTCGCGGATTTTGTTCAAGGG
Source organism: Puniceicoccales bacterium (assembly GCA_031256995.1). Taxonomy (GTDB): domain Bacteria; phylum Verrucomicrobiota; class Verrucomicrobiia; order Opitutales; family UBA953; genus CALNBE01. The sequence goes on along the minus strand of JAIRPL010000027.1, from coordinate 14,014 downwards.
GATGTGCCCCGGCCCCTCGTTCATCACGGCGACACCATGCTTCCAAGCCCTGAGCGTCAGCTCCCCCTGGGCCTTCAGTTCGCCAAACTGGGCGGCGTCGCTGGCGTCGGCGATGCTTCCGGGACGCAGGCCGTCACCGATGGAGAGGCCAACGTCGTAACGGGCGCAAATTTCGCAAATCTCCTCCCAATGCTCCCACAGAAAATTCTCCTTGCGGTGCACCATGCACCATTTGGCCATGATGGCGCCGCCGCGGGAGACGATGCCGGTGACACGCCGCGCGGTGAGCGGCACAAGACGGCGCAGCACACAGGCGTGCACGGTGAAATAGTCCACGCCCTGCCCGGCCTGCTCGAGCAGCGTTTCCCTGTAGATCTCCCACGTGAGCGCCTCCGGTTTCCCGCCCACTTTCTCAAGGGCCTGGTAAATGGGAACGGTGCCGACGGGGACGGGGCAGTTGCGCAGGATCCATTCGCGCGTCTTGTGAATGTTTGCCCCGGTGGAAAGGTCCATCAACGTGTCCCCGCCCCACTTGACCGACCAGCGCATCTTCTCCACCTCGGCCTCGATGGAGGAGCCGATGGCCGAGTTGCCGATGTTGGTGTTGATTTTCACGGCAAAGGCCCGCCCGATGAGCATCGGCTCGGCCTCGGGGTGGTTGATGTTGGCTGGAAGAATGGCCCGGCCCCGCGCGATTTCCGCCCGCACAAACTCGGGGGGCATGCCTTCGCGCAATGCCGCGAATTCCATCTCCGGCGTCACAATGCCAAGCTTTGCGCACCCCATCTGGGTTGCCGGCAGGCCGCCCTCGCGGCGTTCGCGCACCCACGCCTCGCGCAGGCGCGGCAGCCCGCGGGCCAGGTCGCCATGGAAGTCAGGGATGCCCCACGGGCCGGAGGTGTCGTAAACGTCCACGGGGGCATTGTCCACAGGCGCCCCACCGTGCGGATGCCTCGTCGGCGAGAGCAGAATCCTGCGGACAGGGACACGCAGGTCGGGACGCGATCCCTGCAACCACACACGGCGCGACGCGGGAAAGAGCGCGTGCGCCACACCCTCTTCACCAACGGTCGGGACGGGCTTGGGCGCGGTGGGAACTGCTTCGTGGCCAACGGACATGTCTTCGGGCATTTGCAAAAGGGCGGCACGCTACCAAAGCCATCCGATGGGGAAAACGGAAAAAGCATCGATTTGCACCTCTTCCTGATGGGGAAATGGACGACGCCACGGATCCCGCCACGGACCGCCAAAAAAACTCAAAAGCGTGAAAAATCCGCCCATTTTGTGACGGGAATTTTCCTCGTCCCATTCGCCCCTTGCGAAAGCGCGGTTTCACGTTTCCCTCCGGCGGCTTTCGCACAGCCATGTATTTGAAGGAAGTTGTCATCAATGGATTTAAATCCTTCGCGGATCGCACGCGCATTGATCTGCGCCCGGGAATCACCGCCATTGTCGGCCCCAACGGCTGCGGCAAATCGAACATCGTGGACGCCATCCGGTGGGTGCTGGGCGAGCAGTCAGCCAAGGCCTTGCGCGGCGGCAACATGCAGGACGTCATTTTTTCGGGCACCGACAAGCGAAAGGCCCTGCCATTGTGCGAGGTCGAGCTGGTGTTTTCCGACTGCGAGGCCCAGCTGGGCACGGCCTTCAATGAGGTCTCCATCGCGCGGCGCGTCGTGCGCGACGGCGGGTCGGACTATTTTCTCAACGGAAAACCCTGCCGCCTCAAGGACGTGCAACGGCTTTTCATGGACACGGGCATCGGGCGCGAGTCCTACTCCTTCATGATGCAGGGGCAGATTGACCGCATCCTCTCGGCAAACCCCGCGGAGCGACGGCAGCTCTTTGAGGAGGCCGCCGGCATCACGCGCTACAAGGCGCAACGCAAGGAAGCCCTCGCAAAACTCACCCTGGTGGACCAAAACCTCGCCCGCGTCACGGACGTGATCGAGGAAGTCTCGCGCCAGATCGGCACCCTCAGGCGCCAAGCCTCGAAAGCCCTCCGCTACAAACGCTTCAAACACCGCCTCACACACCTCGATCTCGCGTGGCAGACGCACCAATACGCGAAAAACCGCGCCGACCTCATCGCCCACGAGGCTGACGCCACCAGGCTTCGCGCCACCGTCACCACGCTCCGCGACGCGCTGCGCGAGCGCGAGGAAAGCCTCGCCGCCGCGAAAGCCCGACGCTCCGCCCTCTACGCCCGCCTCCAGGAGGACCAGCAGACCGCCTTCAACCTCCGCTCCGAGAAAGAGAACGCCGAAGGCCAGGCCGCGTTCGCCGACGTGCGCGCGCAGGACCTTCGCGAACGCACCACGCAAGTCAGCTCCGAACTCGACGCGCTCGAGGCCCGCATCGGCGAACTCGAGGCAAGCCTCGCCGGCGAGATGGCCACCAAGGCCTCGCAGGCAGGCGAAGTCGAAAACTCCGACGAAACCTACCGCCAGCGGCAGCGTGACCTCGACCTGGCCACCAATGCCACCACGGACACCGAAGCGCGGCTGCGCCAGGAACGGCAGGACTTTCTGATGTCCGAGGGCGAGATCACCCGCCACCGGTCCGCCGTCACGACCATCGAGGTCGACCTGAAGTCCTACCAGGCCCGCCACGCCGACCACCACAACACGCTCCACCAACTCCGGGAACAGCGCCTCGGGCTTGACGCGCGCCTCGCCGAGACCACCCAGACCACCGAGGCGCGCCGTGCCGAGGTCGCCGCCGCGCGCTCCGAATCCGAGACCCTCGCCGCCGAGGCCAGGCGCCTGTCCGGCGAATTCCGCGAGGTCCAGAAACAGATCCAGGACGCCGAGCGCGCCGTCGCCCGCACAAGCACCCAACTCAACCTCCTCGAGCAGCTTCACGCCAAATTTGAAGGCTTCTCCGAGGGCGCGAAAGCCATCCTCCGCGGGGACATCGCCGACCTTGCCCCGGCGGGCAGCGCGCAGCCGCTTCACCACATCCTCGACATCCCCAACCCGGAGGATTCCGCCCTCCTTGAGACACTCCTGGGCACGGCCGCCGAGGCCATTGTCATCGACGACGCCAGCCGCCTCGCCCCGCTCGTCAACGCGCTCGACCAGAAAAACCTCGGGCGCGCCATATTCCTTTCCCCCTCCCCCGCCACCCTCCACTCCCCCACCCCTCCAGACGCCCCCGCCGACCCCGCCGCGCTCGCCATTCACCTCCGGCCCGCCCTCGCCACCCTCACCCCCAGGACCCCCGCCGCGGCGGCACGCCTTTCCGCCCTCCTTCAAGACTGTTACTACGCCGACGACCTCCCCGGATTCCTCCAATACTGGGCGGAGCACCCCTCCTTCCACTTTCTCCTCGTCGCCACCCCGGCCGGCGAGCTTGTCGACCGCCGCGGCCTCATCTACGGAGGCCGCAAAGCCCCGAAAGGCAAAAAGGAAACCACGCTCTTCCAGCGCGAAAACGAGATACGCGCCCTCCGCGCCCAGCTCCACGAAGCCAACGACAACCTGACAAACCTCAACGTCGCCGCCATGACACTCCAGCAACGCATGGACGAGGCCGACACCCGGATCGAGGAACAACGCCAGCGCACCGCCACCCTCGCCGAGGAACTCTCCGCGCTGCAAGCCGAGGAGCGCTCAACCCGCAACCAGCTCTCCTCCCACGACGAAACCATCTCGCGCCAGGAAAACCAGATCGCCGAGCTTGAGGCCACCCGGCAGCACGCCCTCCAGCGCATGGCCGTGGCGCGCGCGGGCCTCGAAACCAAGGAGGCCGAACTCACCGCGCGCCGGGAGACCATCGCCAGCCTCGAGCAACAAATCACGGCCAGGCGCGCCGAAACCGACACGGCGCGCGACGCCCTCAACGAAATCCGCCTCGAGCTTGCGACAAAACGCCAGCAGCTCCAGCTCGTCGACGCCGCCCTCGCCTCACGCCGCGCCGCCCTCGAGGACACACGCGCGCGCCGCGACACCCGGTTCGCGGAACTCGACACGATGGACGCCCAGATCCAGCAGCACACCGCCACGGCCCAGGCCGCGCGCGCGCGTGCCGCCCAGCTTGCGGAAACCATGGCCGCCACCCACGCCTCCCTCGAGTCGGCACGCCTGCAGCACGCCAGCCTCGAGCAGCAAATCGAGGAAACCGACACCTCCCTGCGCGCCGAGCGCGACACGCTCCAGGCCGCCGAAAACGACCTCAAAAAAACGGAGCTTCACCTCGCCCAGGCCACAAGCCAGTGCGCCCATCTCACCGAGAAAATCTCCGTCGATTACCAGTTGGACATCACCACCCTCGACTGGAAACGGCAGCTCTGGCTGGCCGACGAGGAATTTGAGACAAAACTCAATCTCGACGAACTCGACGACGGCGACGACGAATCCGCGCAATCCCCCGGGAAAACGAAGGAAAACCCGGCGTCAGCCGCCGAGGCCGGCACCACCGCCGCAAGCGGCATGCCCACCCCGCGCCCAAAACACCGGGGCGACCCCACCGACGCCGACCTTGCCGCGATGGACGCCACCGACTGGCCGCCCCTTGTCCGCGAAATCGCGGACCTCCGCGACCGCATCAACAGCATGGGCGCCCTCAACCTCGCCGCCATCGAGGAATACGCCGACCTGCGCGAACGCCACAACTTCCTCAAAACCCAAAGCGATGACCTCTGGAACTCCAAAAACCAGCTCACCACCGCCATAGACGAGATCAACCAAACCTCCCAAAACCTTTTCAACGACACCTTCGGACAAATCCGCAAAAACTTCCTCTTCACCTTCGAGCGTCTCTTCAACGGCGGGAGCAGCGACCTGACCCTCATCACCGCCGAGGACCCCCTCGACTCCGGCATCGAGATCATCGCGCGCCCGCCGGGGACAAAACTCCGCAGCATCTCCCTCCTCTCCGGCGGCCAGCGGACCATGACCGCCGTCGCCCTCCTCTTCGCGATCTACATGGTCAAACCTTCGCCATTTTGCGTCCTCGACGAGCTCGACGCCCCGCTCGACGACGCCAACGTCGGCCGTTTCACCGACATCGTCCGCGAATTCACGCGCTATTCGCAATTTCTCGTCGTCACCCACAACAAACGCACCGTCTCCGCAGCGGACACCATTTACGGCGTCACCATGCAGGAACGGGGTGTCACGAAGCTCCTCTCCATGCGCTTCAACAAGGGCACCAACACAACCGAGGAACTCACCGCCCCCGGCGCCAACCCGCGCCAACCCGCCCTGGTCATGGCACGTTGAAAACACGAATTTTTCACATCCCCCATCCCAAAAATGAGCATTCCCAGCGACAAAACGAATATCGGTGATGCCGCGCCGGCGGCGGTGTCGCGCATCGTGCACTTCGGGACCGGCGGCGGCTCCGGCGCGACACGGGTACTGCTCGATGTCGCAGCGGGCCAGCTCCGCTCCGGCCACGATGTCCGCGTCTTTCTGCGCCGGAAACGCAAACCTCTGCCGGCGTCGTTTGACGATGTCCTCGGCGCACTGGGAAAACGCGTCATCTGGATTGAAAACCTCTGGCCAAAATTCCGCCTCGTCGCCCGCATCCGCCGGGAACTCGAAGGATTCCGTCCGGACATTTTTTTTGCGCACGGGTTCAGCGACCACCTCTGGGGGCGCCTCGCCGCCCTGTCGGCCGGGGTTCCGAAAATCATCCACGTCGAACACAACATTGAGAAATACACGCCGTTGCGCCGCTGGCTCGCGCAACGCCTTGCGCGGAGGACAACCGCGACGGTCTGCGTTTCAGAGAGCGTCGCCAGGCGCGTCAAAACCATCGGCATTGCCGCCGCGGACACCCGCGTCATCCCCAACGGAACGGATGTGGAACGCTTCGCGGCCCCGCCGGTTTCGCCGCCATCGGAGCGCCCCCCGGACATTGTCATGGCGGCCCGTTTCTGCCGCCAAAAAGATCACGCCACGCTCATCCGCGCGGCCGGGATTTTGATTGCGGGCGGCTGGAAGGGAAAACTGTTCCTCGCTGGCGGGGGAAAGAAATCCGCCTTGGCAAAATGCCGGCGCCTCGTCCAAAAACTGCGCCTCGCGTCCGCGACAGGCAACGACGGGGCATCCGCCGCGCCCGATGGCGCTGACGCGCAAATCCTCTTCCCCGGCCCCGCCGACATGCCCCCCCTGTTCCGCCGTTGCCGTTTCGCCGTGCTTTCAACGCATTACGAAGGACTTCCGCTTGCGCTTGTGGAGGCGCTCGCCGCAGGTTGCGCCTGCCTCGGCAGCGATGTCCCAGGTGTCCGCGATGTGCTTGCGCATGACGCCAACGGCCTTCTCTTTCCGCCCGGGGACGCCAAAAAATTAGCCGCGCAGCTCCAGTCATTGCTCAACGATCCAAGGAAATGTGATGCGCTCGCCGCAGCCGGAGCCAAATCCGCGCGTGAAAATTTTTCCACGGAAAGGATGGTCGCCGATTACAACACCCTTGGCGGGGAACTTCTCCAAGGGGCGGAGGCATCCCCATTGGAGGATGTTGGACAGGATGCGACACCGCCGTCGCCCGGCGAGCCGATCCCCATTTTTCTTTCCTTCGACGAAAATTACGCGGAACACGCAAGCGCCACGATTCTTTCCATCCTGAAAAACGCCGGCGCCGGGGCGCGTTTTTGTTTCCAAATCCTCCACACCAACCTCCAGGAAGCCACCCGGCAAAGTCTCCGGGATTTTGAAAAACACTTCCCGGCGGAATTTCATTTCACCGCCGTTGACGCGGAGAAGTTCGCATCGCTGCGGCTCACCCTCTCCCATATTTCAAAGGAGACATGGTTTCGTCTCTTGATTCCATTCCACAGCGGGGCGGGCCGGCGCGCCATATACCTTGACTGCGACCTCATCGTTCGCGGGGACATTTGCGAGCTTTGGAACACAAACATCGGCGAAAATCACATTGGCGCTGTCGAAGACCTCATCCGCCCGGAAAAATCCATAAAGAACCACGCGGAACTGTTTCCCAAACACCGCTATTTTAACGCCGGCGTGCTCCTGCTGAACTGCGAGAAAATCAGGGAACACTTCACGCTCGAAACCCTCCTTGAGATCGCAAAAACACATGCGGATGATTTCAAATTCCAAGACCAGGATGTTTTGAATTTTGCCTTCCAGGGAAGGGTCTTTTATCTTCCGTTCAAATGGAATGTCACAGAGTTCTTTTTCAATTCACCACACCGGCTTCCACCGACCCCGGCGGCAGCAATGAAAGAGATTGTCTCCGCGCGTGAAAATCCCGCGATCGCTCATTTTGTGGGAAAAAGAAAACCCTGGAAAAATCCAACCGGGGCGGGCGCCTCGCCATATGCCAGCCTGTATTTTCAATATGCAAAGAACGCCTCGCCGGAATCCTATGACAACCTTGCATCCCTGCGCGACACATTTACTTATTTTCTGCGCAGACCATTGTTCTTTTTGAAACAAAAACACCGGGCGATGCGCCGTGTCCGGAAGCTGATGGACTGTGGCAGCCGCCCGAAAATCCGCGTGGCGCTTTTGGTCGATGAATATTTTGGCGCCTTGGGCACCCCGTTTGGCGGTTATGGATTCCTCGCGCGCCGCTATGTCGCCAAACACATCCCTTGTGACGACATCGAGATCGAGGTCCTGCTCCGGCGCGGAAAGGGCTATTTCCTTGGGAAATCGCATCTCGTTGATGGCGTGAAAGTTTCACGCCTCCCCCGCAATTCCATTCTTGGGCGGTTGTGGTTGAAAAAACGGAATTACGATCTCTTCCTAAGCATCGAGCTAACCCGGCAATCCGCAAAAATCATGCGGATTGCCGGAGAAAAAACAAAACTGATGCTCTGGATCCAGGATCCAAGGCCCAAGAAGAAATGGGACGAAGAGATCGCGACGATGAAAATCATCAACGATCCCTGTTTTTACGACAGGAATGCGGTTGAGATGGTTGGCAGGCTTGAGGCGGAAAAGCGGCTTCTCTGGCTCACACAGGATCCTTCCCTCGTTCCCCTGGCCACGGAACTTTATGAACGCCCCAGGATGATCGAGGCGGCGCTTCTCCCCAATCCGGTGGAAATGGACTTCTCTTTTGACGCCGCCGGCGCCGAAAAAGAAAACAGGGTGATTTTCCTCGGCAGGTTGGAGGCGCAAAAACGCTGCTGGCTGTTTTGCGAGGTTGCCAGACGAATGCCCCGGTTGGAATTTTTTGTCATCGGACAATTCTTTCGATGGATTGAGGAAAACAAAAAAACGCTCAAACCGTACATGGAAAATCCGCCGCCCAACCTCCATTTTGTCGGGCATCTGGACGCCGGGAAAAAAATTGAGATGCTCAAGACGAGCAAAATCCTGCTCAACACCTCCATCTGGGAAGGAATCCCGATCTCGTGGCTGGAAGCACTGTCCTATGGAACGCTGCTTGTCAGCAATCTGGACAACGGGGGGCTTGTGAGCCGCTTCGGCATTCATACGGGCGAAAATCTTGGTGATGGTTTTGATGGAATCCCCGCCTATGTCGCCGCCATTGAAAAGCTTCTCTCCGATGAACCCGGGCGCCGGCGCCTCGCCGCAGCCGCGGTCGATTACGCCCGCAAGACTCACAACGTTCAGCGTTTTACCCATGATTTGCGCGCCCACATCCGCGCCGCAGTTGGGAAATAAAACACGCAATCCGTTTTTTCATCAGGATCCTCGCGGAAAGCCGGGGAAGATGGCGAGTTGAACAGGCGGCGCCGTTGCCTTGGAGTACGGCAGTCCCCTGCCGCCTTGAAAAATCGCATGAAACAACCAAGCCGCGTGTTCGAACACGTCTCCCCGCTTTCCAAATCACGCAAACATTCCGGGCATCCCACTCGGCCAAGGCTGTCGAAAATGGCACAAGGGGCCATGCTCCAAGGCGCTGCGCACAACGGATTCCTGCCTCACCCAACCAATCGCCTCCTTGGCGACGAAGGACCCTGCGAAACACAACAACGATGAGACGCGCGCCCCGCCGGGGAATTTTCCGAGCCGGCTTCGGCCAATGCGTAAAAAACCTGACGGAGCTTCGGCAAAGGGCAAAGCACCGCCGCCGAAACATCGGCCCACATGGTTTTCACTGGCGGATTCCCGCAAGGGATCGCGGCTTGATCTCGATTCTCCTGAAATTGGGCCGGCGTGAGATTCGGGAGGTTCCGTTGATTTTTTTCACCCAGTAGAACACGGTTGAAACGGCCATTCTCACTCCCACGCTCGCCAGCCATTCCTGCACGTCCCTGGCGTGTTTGAACTCATTTTTTTCGAGTTTGGCGCGCAACTGCTCCAATATTTGCGCATTGAGACGCCCGCGCGTGCGCCGTGACGCATAGCCGGTGGACAAGAGTCCCGTGGTTCCTCCGGTCAAAAATTTCCGAATGTAGTTGAACACCGTCGGGCGGCTCACTCCGGCCACTTGCGCAATCTCCGCAGCGATAAGCTTGCCCTGCGCCACGAGCCTGAGAACCTGCAGCCGGCGGCGGCAACGTTCGTCATGCTTCTGCGACCAGACGATTTCCAATTCATTGATCTGTTCAGGGGTTAGACGTGGTAGAATTCTCATCGACGCGAACTATCGTGAAGAATGCCCTTCATTGCAAACAAAAAACAAAGAATCGCCATCGAATTTCTGTGAACACGCATTAAGTTACGTGTTTTTCGCAAGAAAGGTGTGCCGGCAGGGGCCGCCGCGGCGTGGCGGGGGAATCGCTCAGGCCGGAATTTTGCCGGACAGCCGGCGTATGACCTCGGGGAGCAAGGCGTGCTCGGCAGCGTGAATCTTGGCCTCGAAGGTCTCCAAGGTGTCGTCGTCGTCGCGGCGCACGGGCGTCTGGTCAATGATGGCGCCCCCGTCAATCTCCGCGTTGACGTGGTGCACGGTGCATCCGGAGATCCTCACGCCGTGATTCCACGCCTGCGCTATCGCATGGAGGCCGGGAAATGCGGGCAGGAGGCTGGGGTGCAAATTGATGACGCGCCCCGGGAACGCCTCCAGCAACGGAGCCTTGATCACGCGCATGAAACCGGCCAGCACGAGAAAATCCGCCCCCGATTCGCGAATCGCGCGCGCCCACGCGGCTTCCACCTCGGGCGGGAATTTTGTCTTGAACGGCCCGGATTCCGGCTGGAATGCGGGAATGCCGAAGCGCCCGCCAAGGCTTAGGATGCGGGCCTGCGGCATGTCGCAAAAGAGCGAGACGACCCGCGCCGCCCCCAAGTTCCCGGCGGCCTGCGCCTCCAAAACGGCCTCCGCGTTCGAGCCGCGTCCCGACCCAAGTATGGCAATCCTCATGCCTTGCCTGTCTATCCAAAGCCGGGGCGAAGACAACAGCGTTGCGCGGGGCGCAAGGCCGCGGCCTGGCGCAAGGGCATTGCGACGCGGCAGGGAACCCCGTCCGCGTTGCGGGTGTTTTCGTCGTGGCGGATTCCCAAGAGTCCCGCGCGCGCTTTTCCAATGAACTCCTCCAGCTTCATCAGCATCTCAACCCCGTTCATCAAACGGCCCGTGGCCACCACGTTGCTCACCATCGGCATCTTCCTCGTCGGGCTGGTCGCGTTCCCGTTCCTGCAAATCGCCCCGCTGCCACAGGTGGAGTTCCCGACCATCCAGATCAATGCCGGCCTGCCAGGCGGCTCCCCCGAGACTCTCGCCTCGTCGGTGGCCACACCCTTGGAAAACAAACTCTCGCTCATCCCCGGCGTCACACAGCTGACCTCGGTGAGCAGCGTCGGCCGCACGCAAATCACCGTGCAATTCGGTTTGGACATCCCGATAGACTCGGCGGCGCAGGAGGTGCAGACCGCCATCTCGTCGGCCACGCGCCAGCTGCCGCGAGACCTGCCCTCGCCGCCCACCTACCGCAAGGTGAACCCGGCGGACTCGCCCTTCATGTTCATCCTGATGTGGTCCGACACGCTGCCGTTGACAACCGTGAGCGACTATGCCGAGACCGTCGTGGCCCAGCAAATCTCGCAACTCGACGGAATCGCGCAGGTGGACGTCATGGGGCTTCGCAAACCCGCGATCCGCGTGCAGGTGGACCCGGCAAAACTTTCCGCCCTGGGCATGTCGCTCGACGATGTGCGGGGCGTGGTGGCCTCCGCCACGGTCAACGCGCCCAAGGGGAACATCGAGGGCGCGCGCATGAGCATGGCCATTTACACGAACGACCAGATTCTGGACGCCGCCCCCTACAACGACATCATCCTGGCCTATCGAAACGGCTCGCCCGTGCGGGTGCGCGACGTGGGCCGCGCGGTCCCCGGGCCGGAGGACAACTTCACGGCGGCCCTTGTTAACAACAAACGCGGCGTGTGCATCTCCATCCGCAAGCAGGTCGGCTCGAATGTCATTGAAAACATTGAGCGCATCAAGGCCGTGCTGCCAGGCCTGCAATCGGCGATGCCCGCCGCCATCGACATGCAGATCATGGATCGCGCGCGCACCATCCGCGCCTCGGTCGAGGAGGTGGAATTCCACCTCGTGCTCACCATGCTTCTGGTGACGGCCGTGGTGTTTCTTTTTCTGCGCAACGTGCGCGCCACGCTCATCTCCAGCGCCGTGGTGCCCATCTCCATCGTGGCCACATTCGCGGCCATGCGGCTGCTCGGTTTTTCCCTGAACAACATTTCCCTGATGGCGCTGACCATCTCGGTGGGCTTCGTGATCGATGACGCGATCGTGATGCTGGAAAACATCTACCGGCACATTGAGGACGGGATGCCGCCCTTGCAGGCCGCGCTAAAGGGAGCCGGCGAAATCGGCTTCACCATCCTCTCCATCAGCGTCTCGCTCGTGGCAGTCTTCATCCCCGTGCTGCTCATGGGGGGCATTGTGGGCCGCTTGCTGCACGAATTCGCCGTCACCATCACCGTCACCGTTCTCGTCTCCGCCTTTGTCTCCCTCTCCTTCGTCCCGATGATGTGCTCAAAGTTCCTTCGCCACCACCTCGCGGCGGCCGCAGGGACCGCCCGGAGGGGCGTGGCCGGCTTCTTTGACCGGGCGCTCGAAAGGTTTTTCGCGGGGCTGGAGGATCTCTACGCCTCGGTGCTCTCCGTCGTGCTGCGCTGGCGGAAAATCACCCTGCTCTCCCTCTTCGCCACGCTGGGCCTCACGGCATTTTGCTTTGTGAAAATGCCCAAGGGATTTTTCCCGCAGCAGGATGTGGGTTTCTTCAATGTCATCATCGACGCCTCCCCTGACATCTCGTTCGAGGCCATGTCAAAGTTCGTCCAGCAGACCGGCGCCATCATCAAGGACGACCCTGGCGTGGAGGCCTTCCAGGTGCGCATCGGCGGCGGCCTCAACGCGGTCAAGAACTCGGCGCGATATTTTGTCTGCGCCAAACCGCGTTCCGAACGCGAACCACTCCCGGTCATCACCAAACGGATTCAACGTGAAGCCTCGAAAATCCCGGGGATCACCGTTTCCACAAAAATCCAGCAGGACATCAACGTCGGGGGCATCATGTCCAAGACGGAGTTCCAATACACGCTGCGCGACAAAGATCTCGACGAATTGAATCTCTGGGCGCCACGGGTGCTGGAACAGCTGAAAAAACTGCCCCAGCTGCGCGACGTGGCCAGCGACCAGGAATCCTCCGCGCCCGCCGTCAGCCTCACCATCAACCGCCAGACCGCCTCGCGCTTCGGCATCTCCGTCTCCGACATAGACGCCGCCATCTACAACGCTTTTGGACAACGCCAGATCGCGCAAATCTTCACGCAGCTAAACCAGTACCAAATCATCCTTGAAGTCCCGCCCGAGCTGCAGACCAGCGCGCACGGCCTCGACAAAATCTTCCTCCGCTCCCCCCTCACCGGCGGCCAGATCCCACTTTCCGCCCTCGTCACCCTCGACACCGGCACGCCCAAGCCCCTCGTCGTCAACCACGCCAAGCTCTTCCCCTCCGTCACCATCTCCTTCAACCTCGGCCCCGGCCATGCCCTCGGCGACGCCGTGACGGCCATCGAGAACGCCACCGCCGCAATGCGCCTCCCAAGCACCATCGAGGGCCTCTTCCAAGGCACCGCGCAAGAATTCCAAAGCTCCCTCAAAAGCCAGCCATTCCTCATTCTCGCCGCCATCGTCGTCATCTACATCGTTCTGGGGATGCTCTACGAGAGCTTCATCCACCCCCTCACCATTCTCTCCACCCTGCCCTCCGCCGGACTCGGCGCCCTGCTTACCCTTTGGTTTTTTGGACAGGACATCGGAGTCATCGCCATCATCGGCATCCTGCTTCTCATCGGCATCGTGAAGAAAAACGCGATAATGATGATCGACTTCGCCATTGATGCCGAACGCGAGGCCGGGAAGACACCCTTCGACGCCATCTATGAGGCCAGCCGCAAGCGTTTCCGCCCAATCCTCATGACCACCCTTGCGGCGATGCTTGGCGGCGTTCCACTGGCCCTCGGCCACGGCGACGGCTCGGAGCTGCGCCAACCGCTTGGTTACGCCATCGTCGGCGGCCTCATCCTCAGCCAGCTTCTGACTCTCTTCACAACCCCCGTCGTTTATCTCTTCTTCTCCCGATTCCTTAAAAATAAAAAGACACATCCGGCGGCCGCCCCCCTCCAGAACCCCGCCCCAACCGAGACATCAACATCCGCTTCCATGGCCTGAATCATCCCAAAGCTGAATCATCCAAAAGCTGAGTCATCCAAACCTTAGTCAGTGCATCGAAAATGGGATGGATTTCGCCAGCAAAGATGGGATGCTGTTCTTTCATTGGATCCTGCGTGAAATCAAATGGATTATCTGATCCTGGAAATCTGGAAAAAGTTCCGATTTCCCGCAAAAGAGGAACATGAAACGGTAATGTTCAAAACCCAAAACTGATGGCGGCATTTTTTCATGTTCTTCGCTATTTTGCTCATCTTCGCAAAACACACGAAAACCATTTCTGGCGGGCCGATGTGTCATGGGAATTTTCGGTTGTGTCCGGAAAGTTTCGCACATTTGTGGAGGCATGTGGAGGGCGGGGGAAGGTTTATTGTTGGTTCTTTTGTCGGTTATTTTGTGGAAGTTTATGGACGGGAGTAGACCGTCC
>JAIRPL010000022.1 GCA_031256995.1 Puniceicoccales bacterium | reverse complement strand
GCACAAACCGCGCTTTCAGGAATCATCAGGCGGTTTTGTTGCAACAAGCGGTGGAAAGGACTCCATGACCCCGCACAAACCGCGCTTTCAGGAATCATCAGGCGGTGTTTGGTTCAAAGAAATCCTTGTATTCACATTCTTCCCGCACAAACCGCGCTTTCAGGAATCATCAGGCGGCTCCTTCTTGGGTTCCTTGTCTTCTCTGGAACCCCCCGCACAAACCGCGCTTTCAGGAATCATCAGGCGGTGTTTGGTTCAAAGAAATCCTTGTATTCACATTCTTCCCGCACAAACCGCGCTTTCAGGAATCATCAGGCGGCCACGATCACGCATGAATCTTTTAACGTCGTAAACCCCGCACAAACCGCGCTTTCAGGAATCATCAGGCGGTTTCCAGCGCAAGGACAGCAGTGAAAGTGAAGGATCCCGCACAAACCGCGCTTTCAGGAATCATCAGGCGGGCGACAAATAGGTGGAAATTGGAGCGCTTACAAACCCGCACAAACCGCGCTTTCAGGAATCATCAGGCGGGAGTTTTGCAAAAGCCGCGATTGCAGACAAAAGCGCACCCGCACAAACCGCGCTTTCAGGAATCATCAGGCGGAAAGCAAAGAATACAATATAAGATGCAAAGGAATACCCGCACAAACCGCGCTTTCAGGAATCATCAGGCGGCGGAGCGCGGGCGGTTTCAGCTTACTGTGTTTGCCCCGCACAAACCGCGCTTTCAGGAATCATCAGGCGGGGAAAGAGCGGTGATCTTGTGCTCGCACACCTGCCCCGCACAAACCGCGCTTTCAGGAATCATCAGGCGGCAAAGTGAGGGTAACCATTTTTAACTTTTCCCCCGGCCCGCACAAACCGCGCTTTCAGGAATCATCAGGCGGACGGCGGCACGAGCACTGGCGGCAGGGGGGCCAGTCCCGCACAAACCGCGCTTTCAGGAATCATCAGGCGGGTTGCAGAAGGGGCGCAGGGAGCGGCCGACGAGCTGCCCGCACAAACCGCGCTTTCAGGAATCATCAGGCGGACTTCGCGGCCTCCACGTTTGCGGCCGCAGCCTCGCCCGCACAAACCGCGCTTTCAGGAATCATCAGGCGGGATTGCTCCGTGCGCACGCTGTGCAAGTCCTCGGCCCCCGCACAAACCGCGCTTTCAGGAATCATCAGGCGGAATGAAAAACTCAATTTCCACTTCTCCACTTTGCCCCGCACAAACCGCGCTTTCAGGAATCATCAGGCGGATAGGTGCTAGTCTGGGGAAGCGGCATTACCCCCTTTGCCACACACAAACCGCGCTTTCAGAGGGTATGTAAAAATCCACACTGGTGGCTCAAATTGTTGCAATTGGACAAGTAATATTGATTATATGACTGCGAATTATATGATTGCGAACCGTATTCTTAAAACTGGAATATTTTCCGAAAATCTACCAAAAAACTGTTTATGGCTTCACTTTTTCACATTTTTTGCTTTTGCTTTTTTCGAAGACACCAACAATCAACCGGGTCCGTGTTTATTAGCAGGTTGGTAAAAAACAGAAGGGTGGTCCACATTCCACTCTCCGCCATTTCCAACACGCGGACAGGTACTGTTTTCACATCCAAATGCCACTTCGCCGACGTCAATTCCTTAAAAACTCCATAAATACCGTCGCTGCGGGGCTTGTTTTTCCAACCCTGATTCCGGCGGATGCCCTTGGTTTGGGCAAGCGTCCCGCCCCCTCCAATCGCATTACCTTGGGCCTCATCGGGGCGGGTTGGGGATTGGGAACCGCGGGTAAATTTCTGCGTTTTTCCGAAACCCAGCTCACCGGTGTTTGTGATGTGGACGCCATTCGCGCCAAAAATGCAGCCGTTGCCATCCAACGTTATCGCCCTGATTCACAAATCACCATTTTTAGTGATTTTCGCGAGATGCTGGCAAAAAAAAGCTTGGATGCCGTCATAATCGCCACACCCGACCATTGGCACGGCCCGATGTGCATTGCCGCCGCGCGCGCCGGGGTGGACATCTACGCGGAAGCCCCACTTTCCCGAAATCCGGTCGAAGGACGCGCCATCGTGAAAACCGTCCACCTCCACGGGCGCATTTTTCAATGCGGTCTCACACACCGTTCCTCCCATGAATGGGATCATGCTGTAAAAATTGCCAAAAACGGCGTCCTCGGCAACATCACACACATCGAAATTGGCGCTCTTCCAACCCCCGCCTATCCCACACGAAAACCCGCCCCCGACGCCTTGCGGATTCCAAAACATCTGAACTACGATGCCTGGGTCGGCCCCGCCCGATGGCACGACTACGATCCCCGCTTCATCCCCCATTACTGGCGATGGGTTTCGGCATTTGGCGGCGGCGAGCTTGCTTCCTCAACTTTCCACTATGTTGATTCCGCCCTGCGCGGAATAGCCATGGAACACTCCGGCCCCTCCATAATTTCTGGAACAGCCCAATTTGCCACTTTTCCACCCTATGATGTGGAACTGACCTATAACAGCCAATTGACGTTCCAGAATGGGATCCAGATGCAAATTTCCACCGAATTTCCACGTGGCGTAAAATACATCGGTGACCGCGGTTGGCTCCATGTTTCCGACGCCTCCACCAACACCCCGCTCCTTCATGCCTCCTCACCGGAAATCCTGCAATCCACGGAAAACGACCCCCCCATTTCCCCAGTGGATCACTGGCAGGATTTTCTGGACTCCATCAAGCACCGTCGAAATCCACGCGCCCCGGCGGAACCCGCCCACCGCGCCGCCACAATCACCCAATTAGCCCACACCGCAATGCTCCTCGGACGCCGCCTGCACTGGAATCCCAACACGGAAACGATCTCCAACGACGCCAATGCCTCCGCCCTGCTCAGCCCTGATTACCGCCAGCCTTGGAGCATATGAATGGAAAATCCATCCCCACCCTTGTGAACAACCCATGCGAACAACCTCGGAAAATGGGGGCAATAACAGGGAAACCAGACCGTCAATAACTTATCCCCAACCCCATTCCACACATCCCCCCCTTCCTGTTCACATTTCAAAACATCAAACAATTCATTTATTATAAACAAGTTACAAAACTATTCCCACATCCCATCCGGCATAAGAGGAGGGAGTTTATTTATTAAAGAATAGGATCCTGACTATTCTTTAACCCCGGAAACCTCGTGTCTCAACCGGCACATTCCGGCATGAAGTAACGAGTAATCTTCTTTCAATCCATTCCAATGGCTGATATTAATTATCAACTAATTGGTGCTTGCCAAGCCGGAGTGCTGCGGCAATTCTTCGCGACATGTCCGAAATTCTTGCCACCGAGCAAAAGTTGGCCGTCGCGGGATGGATTGGGGAAGGGCTTTCCCTTTCCGAAGTCCAAAGGCGAATAAACTCCGAGTTCAAAATTTCCATCACATACATGGATTTGCGCTTTTTGGTGGACGACCTCAATCTGACCCTGCAAGACAAAACCTCCTCCGCCCCCCAGCCTCCGCCAGCCGCACCAGCCCCAAGCGGGAATATGGGTGGCGTCGAGGACATGTTGTTGGAAGATGAGCCAGGGGCCGCCGGGGACGTTTCCACAGGGAATAATGACGGGGAGGATGCGTATAAAGAGGACCTTGCGGCGGATCAGGTGCCGGGAGGCGGGGTGAAGATCACCGTGGATGCCATACAACGTCCCGGGGAGATTGCCAGCGGCAGTGTCACATTTTCCGACGGAAAGAGCGGGCAATGGTTTATTGATGGTTACCGACGCCTTGGTTTTGAACCTCCATACAAGGGTTATCAACCCACGCAACAAGATGTGATTCAATTCCAATCCATGCTGGAAAAAGAACTTTCCAAAGGCGGGTATTGATCTGGCGGCCCTGGTTTGCATCCTTCTCCAAAAAAATCTCGTGAAACACCTTCCCAACATAATGACGGCATCGCGCGTCCCCTCGCTTTTTGCGATAGCCGCCCTTTTTGCGTGGGGAGGGAAGGGGAGCGACACCCTTGCTTTCATCGTATTTTTTCTTGCGGCAATAACGGATTTTTTTGATGGCTGGCTGGCGAGGAGAATGGGGATTGTCTCCAATTTTGGAAAACTCATGGATGCGCTGACGGACAAGATATTGAACATTGGAATGATGATATTTTTGCTGGTGTATCCTACATCCGCCCCCCTTCTTCCGTCGTGGTGTGTTTTTCTGGTGGTGATCGTGCTTGTGCGCGAGTTGTTGATCACCGGTTTGCGGCTGGTTGCCGCCAGCTGCGATCTTGTGCTTTCCGCGGAGCGTTCCGGAAAGATAAAGACGGTGCTCCAGATTTTTGCGATCGGGCTGTTTCTGTTTGTACGCGCCTTGGAAACTGATTTTGGATTTTCTCCCGCGATCATTGAAAACGCCCGTCTTGGCGCCCTCTTTGCGTTTTCCCTGGCCACGGTGCTCACCGTCACCTCGGGCGTGGGTTACCTGATAAAATATTGGCATGTTTTCATGTCGGAACCACCACCTTCCCCCCGTGGAAAATCATGAATCTTGAAATGAAAGACAGGATGGAAAGCGGAGAAACTTCCGAAACGGGAGTTGGAGAAGAGGTTGCGCGTTTGAAAAAAAAGAGGTTTACGGGTCCATTGGCGCGCGTCCTCACGGCGGTGGCCACGCTGGGACCTCTTGGCACAAAAATGCCGGCGCCGGGCACGTGGGGTTCCGGGGCGGGCATGTTGTTTTATGCCGCGGTGCTTTTCAGATATAATAATTTTGAGAATTTTCCGGTGTTCATAGGGCTTGTCACATTTTTTGCGCTTGTGGCTGCCGGTATTTGCCATGTCGCTGAGAAAAATATCGGGCGTGTTGATCCAGGCGAGGTGATCTTGGATGAGTTTGTGGCAATGCCGTTTGTCTATTTTGGTTCGGAGGCCTTTATCAAGGAAAGTAATCACGGGTGGTTGTGGTTCTTTCTTGGTTTCGCATTGTTCCGTTTCTTTGATGTTTTGAAGCCGATTGGAATCAATAAATTGCAACGTTTTCCCGGCGGGGCAGGCATCGTTCTGGATGACCTCGCCGCCGCTCTTGCGGCTTGCGGAAGCCTTCATCTTCTGCACCTTCTCGGCAGATTTTTTGGATTATGACAGAAAGTTTTCTCCCTTTTAACCCGACTGTTTTTACCTTGTTTTTCCCATGAATGCCAACGTGAAATTTTCAATACTCCCGGTCCTCTTTTTTTCCATCCTGGGCGCCCCGTGCGCGGGGATTGCCGGAGAAAGTGGGCCTTCGCATGGGATTGTCCCATTGCTTCCCAATGAAGGGATGTACAGCATCATGGAACGGGACAGGAAGGAGAGTCTGGCGAATTCAAAACAAAATGAGTTATCCTTTGGAGCCGCATGGTTTTACGGATTTTCGGGTGATGTGACAGGACACAACGGCTGGGGTGGAACCGTGAGTTTTCTTTTTTCTCCACCCGCCGAGGCTAAATATCCTGATTGGAGGGTGAGGATGGGCCTTGAGCTTTTGGTTTTTCACAGCAATGGTTCTGAAAACAAGGCGAATTTGCACATCAAGGAAAGCCTTGATGCGGGAGCGTTGAATCTCATGGCCGGGATTTATTACACGATTCCGTGGAAGCCGCTGGATCACCGTGTTGAGGTTGGCGCGCAGGTTGGATTTGGCCTCGGGGGCACTTTTCTTGAAACCCGCGAGGATTATGCCCTCGGCGGGCACAAGGTGCGCCGCAACGGCAATATTGACTGGGCCATGCAGGTTCACCCGCGAGTCACCTTTCACATCACCGACCACTCCAATCTCACCCTGGGTTATCGTTTTGGTTTTATCACTCCCGTCTTGCGCACGGAGGGATTTATGCGGCATCTCACAAATTATCGAACCGTGGACATTGTTCATCAATCGCTCGAGGCCGCCTTCACGGTTCGCTTCTAAAAAACAGGACAGGGGTTAACCCCTGTCCTGTTTTTTGTTTTGTTTCCTTGATAGAATTTTTCGTTTTCGAAACCGCGTCAATCCACGCGGATGTCTTTCCACCATTCGCGGATTTCCTCCGGGCGTTCGCAGGGCCAGAGTGGGAAATGTGATTTTCCCACATTGGTTGGGATGTCATATTTGAAAAACCGCTCGGTGCTCCAATCCTCCCCCGCTATCCACATGATGCGTTTCCACAGTTGGTAGCGTTCCAGCGCGGTGAAACCGCCGGTATAACGTTTCATGGGGGATTTCTCGAAATCCTCGGGGACATAAACCGTCAATCCTCCATAGTAGCCGGCCTTGTGAAAACCGACACCCTCCCGCACATATTCCGGGCGTTTTAGAAAATCCTTCCACACCACTTTTTCCGGGTCATTGGTGTGATCCAGCATCCACCCCAGGCCACCCTCCTCCTTGTGATAATTTTCAAGGTCTTTTTTGGTGGCATTGACCACGGGACCCGGATCGTAGAAATCAGGCATGCGCCCCAGGATGTGCCCTGTGAATTCGTGCAGAATCCAATAAGTGTCCGAAACTTGCGGCAGGGGGAGAAATGCGAACCATCCCATGGCCCATCCGCCAAACGGTCCGTTGGCCACAAAACAGGCGTGCACATTCTGCTTGTTGATGCCCGGGATGACCTTGATTTTTTCCAGCACAAGGGCGTAATTCGCCTCGCAGTTATGCCCGCCGAACTTCGTGTTTCGCCTCGCGATATTATGCCCAAAATCGTCGCTTGTGCCACGTTCGGCGGATTCCGCCATGTAGATCCCAAGGTCGATGTAATCCTCGCATAAATCCCGGACGACGGGGCAGCGTTTGAAATTCTCCCCAAGGGTGCGCGCCGCTTTTTCCCAGAAGCCGCCTTTTTTCAAATCCTGCCTGTCAAAACCATCGCCAACGATGATGACCGGGACGCCTTTTCCGCGTTTGTGACGTGTCAGCCAGAGGACTTCGCCGTCGTTGTAATAATCCCCGACACGCCCTTGGACAACGGGGATGGTGATGGTCTTTTCGGGGTGCCCGACGGCCTGGATGGCAAGGGTGGTTTTGCGTTCGGAGGCCGTGGTGTTTTTGTCGGCGCCGATCTGGATGATTTCCACTCCCGCAGCCCCGCTGTTTTTACGGATGCGCAGCCATGGCGCGGGAGAGGTGACCCTCCACGGCGCGGAGGAGGATATGCGAAACTCGCGGGCGTTTCCAAGATCGGCGATCTCAAACTTTTTGTGGCTGACCTCAAAGCGGAACGCCTCCGCCTTTTTTTGGACAATCTCCAGCTGGACGGTTTTTCCGCTTTGGGAGCGGATGACAAGTTTTCCACGCCGTTCCCCGGCCTCGGGATTGAGATTGAGAAAGAGTTTCAGGGGCACCTCGCCGGGGCCATATTTTTCTGGACGGGCCTGTATCCACGGGCTGGTGCCCGTCCCAACGGACGTCCAACTCTCGCTGGCATGCAGCACAAAGGCGCGTTCCGTGGCGCTTTCGATGCCGCCAAAGGCGTCCTTGTGGATGACCTCGACCCACACCGGGCCTTTTTCGGCGTTGGCGGCCGCGCGCGCGCGGGGGAGGGCGCCGGGTTGCGTTGTGAGCAGGGCAAGGGCACTGGCGGCGCATAGGGCCGCCCTTAGGATGCGCGTGCCAAAATGATGGGAGGTGACGCTGGGCATGCACGCTGGAATGCCCCCCATCCCACCGGTGTCAAGCGGGAGATTCACCGCGAACCTCCTTTCATGTGGCGGCGGCGGGCGGAAAATTCAGGCCTGCCGCCAAAAAGATCTTGCAAGGGAAGGGGGGGATTCGCATAAACGCCGCCTACTTTCCGAGGCCCTTGGCGCCGTGGAGAGGAACCGGTGGGGTAACCAAGTGGTTAAAGGGTGCAGACTGTAAATTTGCCGGCTTTCAGCCTTCGGGGGTTCAAATCCCTCCCCCACCACCATTTTCCAAAGAGCGAGAATATCCAAAAAAAGCCCGCGAGGCCGGCGTTTGTCGGCACTCGCGGGTTTTTTGTGAATGGGCCGGGAATCAGATCCCCTTGCGCGCCGCGCGCCGGCGATGGCGCAGGAGTGCGAACGCAAGCGCGCCAAGACCGCCGCAGAGGGCGTAGGTGGAAGGTTCGGGGACGGGGGGAACACCGCCGCCGAGGGGGCTGCGGAGGAGAATTTCCCGGCGGATGACGGTGCCGCCAGCGTTGCTAACCTCACGGAGATCGACCTCAAATTTGATGCCGTTGGCGGAGGTGAGGGTGCGGGGATTGAGGGCGTCAAAACCAACGATATCGCCGCCGATGGCGGAGAGAATGACGTACTCCGCGTTGGCGGGGATGTAGCCGGCGACGGCTCCCAGCTCGAGTTTCACGCCGCCCTTGCCTTGATCAGCCTCAATCTCGATGTTGCCGTGGACTTGGACGAGGTCGGCCTCGTTGTTCAGGATGTCCACAATGAACCGGGCGCCGTCGTGGAGGATGACGGTCTCGGATTGCAGCGTGCCGAAGGCAAGTTTGCCGATCTTTCCGTCTCCCACGCCGGGGGAGAGCGTGCCAGATATCCGGGAGCCGGCCTCATAAGTCCCGTTAACGGATGCGCCCTGGCCGGTGCTCACGTTGCCTTTTCCCGCAAGCGTGCCTTTTTCATCAACCAGCGCCACGCCCGCGCTCAAGTTGATGTTCTTGAGGACAACCGCGCCGCCCACGACGCTGAGCGCCCCGGTGAAGGTCTGGCTGGCGGCAAGGGTGAGCGTCTTGTCCGAGCCTTGCACAAGGGTGCCGGCACCGCTGATGACGCCTTTGTAGGTGTAATCGCCCGCGAGCTGGAATTTCAGGAAGCTTTGGTCCTCGAGGTCGACCCTCTGGGCGTCGTTGGCTCCAAGACGCGCGGCGCCTTGGAGGATCAACCCCGTTTGGCTTCTCTGGCCGAACAACTGGACGCCGGGAGCGGAGTTCTTCCCGGCAAAGTCGATGGTGTTTTGCACCGTGACTTTGACGCCATCACGGATGCGGAGCGTTCCGTTGGCCAGATCGCGCAGGAGGGGTTCGTTGGCATCACTCAGGATCGTGCTCTCGCCGCGCCCCAAGATCGGGCCGCCGGAGAAGGTGTACGCAGTGGATCCGCCTTGTAAGTTGTTTATCTCCATGCCGCCGACAGTGACACCCGCTGCCTCAACCTGGATGTCGCCACCGGCGCTGCTGCCGTCGAAACCGACGATGTCGCCGTTGAGGAAGGTGTTGGCGGGGATGATCTGGCCGCCGTAGCTCACGGTGGCACTGCCATCCCAGTCGCCAATGCCAGGCGTGGAAACCTCGGCTTTCCACGTGTTGCTGGCGGCACCCTTCCACGTGGTGAGGATGTTGCCACCGGATTTTTCAATCGAGACGTAAAGCTGGCTGCCATTCCCCATTTGGCCCGGCGTTTCCGTGCCAAGCCCGGCGGTGACATAGACTCGCCCCTCGGTGGAGGACACCTCATGGAACGCGGTGACGGGGTTGCCGTTGAGGGTGAAGGCCGCCGTGTCGAGATTGTTGGTGGCGGCGACGGATCCCGAATTGAGCGTCGAGACGTCGAGAAGGTAATACCTGCCAAGCGCGCCCACGTTGCCGGAGAGGGCCACCTTGTTTTCTCCGGGAGACACGCCACTCCCATTGTCCACATTGCCGCCAGCGAGGGTGAGCAAGGGCGTGGCGGCATTGGGCGTGGCGCCAGTGAGGTCGAAGCCCAGCGCGGAGTCTTGGGCAAAGATAAAGTTACCACTGGCGAGCACGTTGCCCGCTCCCTTGGCGGCGAGGGTGGCGCCGTTGTTCAGTCGATAGCTTCCGAAGGCCGCGGCGCCTTCGGCGTAGGTCTGGTAGCGCGCGCCACCGGAGAGGAGGTGGGTTTTTGCGTCGTTCACACTCGTGTCCCCCGGAATGAACACCTTGGCGTCCGGACCGATCTGGGCGAAAGCGCCGTGGGAATTATCCCACCACTCCCCGATCTTCACGGAATACCCCACGGTGTTTCCCGGTGCGATGACTGCGGTGATGCCATCGTGAAGCTCAATGGAAGCGCCAAAACAAGGGGAGAATTTAATTTCTCCTGAACGCCCGCCGCCCTGCACCCCTGATTTCATATAGATGGCGCGCGGGATCAGATCCGCGCCGGTGCCAACCGTGTTCCCCTTTATGACCAACGGGGCGCCGGTGGCACTAAGGCTCATGTGCGCGCCAGGCGCTCCTCCACCAAAGATTGGACCTGGCCCCTGCCCGGCCTCGATATGAAACGCACCACCTGTATCGCGGGAAGCGTTGGTCAGCAGCGCGGCTCTGTTGCCGGAAACAAGGCCGCCGCTGGCTTCACTGGAAAGAGCCAATAGAGAGGCATACGAATTATGGATGTACGCAACTTCGCCGCCTTGCGCCGCCTCGTTTCCTTCAATGACAAGCCGCTCGCCGGCGATCGTAAGAGGACTCCCATGCATTCCAGTTCCTTTGTGAAAAAACGCTCCTCCGTTGCGCGCTTTGTTGTTCCGGATGATTGTGTTAAGGGCAATAATTTGGACGTCCAGAGATCCCATTTCTGCTTGTTCCGCATAAATCGCTCCGCCGTCGCCTCCGTTCCTGTAGGCGCCGGCGGCTGTCCCGGTACAATTATTCTCGATAAGAAGATCTCCGAAGTACGTCCGGAGCGTTAGGCTTGCCTCACTATCCCCCTTTTCTTGTGCCTGAAACACATAAAACGCCCCGCCGTGGCCCCCGGCCCGGTTGCCAGCGAGAATGAGGGAATCCTGCGCCTGCATCTCAATGGAAGGGCGAGTATTTTCTTCGCACACTCCCGCATTGTGAGAGTGAAGAAAGCCACCATCTCCCGTTACCGAATTATTGGTGATGGAAATCGTTTTTACGCACCATGGCGAGTGAACTTCAATTCCATTCATCGCAACGACTCCGCCATGAGAGTCTGCCCCCGTCAGGCGATTGCCTGAAATTTCTATCATGCCCCTGTAATTCCCAAAATACCTAAAATCACCTATTTGCAGCGAGGAATATCCCGACATGGAAACAACCCCGCCAATGTCCCCGACTGTGCTGCTGACGTGGTTTTTCAACACGAGCTTTGAGTCGTCCCCGAAAGATATCCATCCTTGGTGATGGTCCTCCAAAAGAAGGCGGTCGTTTGCGCCTTGAAACGTCACGGTGGCACCGTCGAGAAGCCGGATGCCCCATGGAGGATCCGAATCAAAATCGGCGGAACTGTTTCCAAATACGCCCGTGAAATGAATATCCTCGAGCTTGATGGGCTGGGGGAGATTGGAAGGAAGCCCCGGGATGTCCCCGGCGACGATTCCCTCCTCGGCGAGCGTCAGGTATCGAGGGGGGCCAATGTCATAGCCAGCCGCGTTGAGAACGGAGCACGGCGCTGCGGCGGCCGTTCTTCATCAGAACATTTGTGGCCTGATCGTGAAATGCTTCATTCGTTTGTTTGGAGATATGAGCGTTTCATAAGACACGATAAATGAAGATAAAACACACGCGCGTTTGAAGCTTTTTCCGACAAAAGATCCGTGGATTTGAAAAATAAAAACAAACCTCTGAACAACGCGCGGGGCATCCCCTGTGGCGCAAGGAGTCTGGCGGGATTCTGGGGCGGGCTGATTCCGCCGAGCTTGAAAAGGCCTTTTGCCACTCATTCCCGAAATGAACCCGAGCCGGAGATTGCCATCCCCTCCCGAGGATTCGGCACGAAATAAAATGGCGCCCCATCCCATTCCCCCCCGCGTGCCCCGCCCTGTCCCGCGCCGGCTCCACATATCCCTCCGCCACCCCCGCGGCCACCTCCTCCGCCATTCCGCAATCCGCATTCCGCGATTCGTCCTCCACGTTCACGCTCTCCCTTCCCGAGCTTCTCCGCGCCACGCCCGGCCGGCTCCTCGTGCTCCTGCGCCGGCTCGACCTTCCCGACGCCCGCGCCCGCGCCATCACGCAGGACATTATTCCGCAGATCGAGGAACGCCTCCGCTTCCTCGATCACGTCGGCCTCGGTTATCTCTCGCTCGACCGCCCGACCGGGACGCTCAGCGGCGGCGAGGCCCAGCGCATCCGCCTCGCCGCGCAGCTTGGCTCCAACCTCTCCGGCGTGCTCTACGTCCTCGACGAACCCAGCATCGGTCTGCACGCCCACGACAACGACCGCCTCATCGAAACCCTGAAAACGCTGCGCGGGAAAGGAAACACCCTGCTGGTGGTCGAGCACGACGACGAACTGATGACCCAGGCCGACCACATCATCGACCTCGGTCCGGCGGCCGGCATCCACGGCGGCGAACTCCTGGCCGAGGGCACGCCGGAGGAAATCAAAAAATCCCCCGCCTCCCTCACCGGCCACTTCCTCGCCAAAGGCATCAAACACCCCATTCGCGGCAGCTACCGCGACCTGCCCCCGATGCCGCACCATCGCAAGCAGCCAAAAAATAACCCCCGTCTCCTCCCTCCTCCTGCCTTGCCCGCACAACCCTGATTATGCTCACATTCACACCCGTTTCATTTCTCAACCAATAAGAGATCACATAGCCGTCGGACACCATGGCCCTCCATCCCGATTTTCCCGCCTCGCCCTACGCGCCGCTCATCCCTGAACAACGCTGGTTTCCCGCCGACGAAGCCCTCCGTTCCACCGCCTACGAAAAACTCCTCCCCCCCCTCGTCGCCAACATCCGCCGCGAAATCCACGCATGGCGCGCCTCCGGTTACGAAGGCGCCTCCCCCACCACCCGCGCACTTCTCACTCATTGGTTCGAAACCGAACACCTCCTCGAAACCGCCTCCGGCGCCCTTGCCCCCTTCCGCTACTACTTCGCCCAGCGCGAAGCCGTCGAGACCGCAATCTGGCTCTACGAAGTCCGCCGCGCCCGCGACAAATACGACCTCATCCGCTTCGACGCCTCCGGCTCCGTTTCGGCCAACATGTTCCCCGAAGACTGGCCCCGCTACGTCCTCAAACTCGCCACCGGCGCGGGCAAAACCAAAGTCCTCTCACTTCTCATCGCATGGAGCTTCTTCCATCGCCTCTACGAACCCGACTCCACCCTCGCCCGCAATTTCCTCCTTATCGCTCCCAACATCATCGTTCTCGACCGCCTCCGCACCGACTTCGACGGCCTCAAAATCTTCTTCAACGACCCCATCCTCCCCGACAACGGTGTCGCCGGCCATAACTGGCGCGACGACTTCCAGCTCACGCTCCACCTTCAGGACGACGTCCGCCTCCACCGCCCCACCGGCAACCTCTTTCTGACCAACATCCACCGCGTCTATCTCGGCGACCATATCCCCCCCTCTCTCGAAGACGACGACCTGCGCAATTATTTTCTCGAACCCTTCGGCGACAAACCCGCCGGCAAGACCACCGATTCACAAACCGATCTCGGTGAAATCATCCGGGACATCGACGAGCTCGCCGTCTTCAACGACGAGGCCCACCACATCCACGACCACCGCATGGCGTGGTTCAAATCCATCCAGGACATCCACCATCGAATGCTCCAGCGCGACCGCCGCCTCACCCTCCAGATCGACGTCACCGCCACCCCCCGCCACGACAACGGCTCCATCTTTGTCCAAACCGTCGCCGACTATCCCCTCGTTGAAGCCGTCCATCAAAACGTCGTCAAACACCCCGTCATCCCCGACGAAACCAGCCGCTCCAAACTCCACGAAAAGAAAACCGCCATATTTTCTGACCGCTACGAAGACTACCTCCGCCTTGGCATCGAGGAATGGAAAAAAGTTTACGCCGAACACGAAAAACTCGGCAAAAAAGCCGTCCTCTTCGTCATGGTTGACGATACCAAAAACTGCGACGAAGTCGGCTCCTGGCTCGAAAAAAACTGCCCCGAACTCCAAGGCGGCGTCCTTGTCATCCACACCAAAAACAACGGCGAAATCTCCGAGGCCGCCACCGGCAAAAATAAGGATGAACTCGAAAAACTCCGCCGCCAGTCCAACGAAATCGACTCCTGGAAATCCCCCTTCAAAGCCATCGTCTCCGTCCTCATGCTCAAGGAAGGCTGGGACGTTCGCAACGTCACCACCATCGTCGGCCTGCGCGCCTACGCCGCCAAATCCAACATCCTCCCCGAACAAACCCTCGGACGCGGCCTACGCCGCATGTATTTCGGCGCCGACGTCAGGGAAACCGTCTCTGTCCTCGGCACCCCCGCCTTCATGGATTTTGTTGAAACCATCCAAAGCGAAGGCATCACCCTCGAACGCATCAGCATGGGTGGCGACGGCGGCCAGCGCCCCGATACCCTCATCATCGAAATCGAAACCGCCAACCCGGCCAAAAACCCGGCCACGCTCGACATCGCCCTCCCGCGCCTCACCCGCCGCTTTCAACGCGAATACGGCGACCTCTCCGCCCTCGACCCCGCCACCCTCGGCAACAAAAAACTCACCCCCATCCTCTTTCAGCCCGAAGACACCCGCGAGATCGTCTTCAAAACCCTGATCGACGGCGCGGCCCACCACACCATCACCCTCGATGGGGCCACGACAGCCGACTACCGCTCCGTCGTCGCCTTCTTCGCCCGCCAACTCATCCATGACCTCCGCCTCGTCGGCGGCTACGACATCCTCTATCCCCGTGTCCGCGACTTCATCCGCGATCACCTCTTCATCTACCCCGTCAAACTCGACGACCCCGTCATCCTCCGCAACCTGGCCGAACCCGCGCCCGGCAAAATCATCCACGACACCTTCAAGGCCGCCATCAACACCATCACTCTCCGCGATACCGGTCCCGCCGCGCCCGATGCCACCGGCCCCCGCCTCCGCATCAGTGCCACCCGCCCCTTTCGCACTGAAAACAGACCCTGGCTCGCCGCCAAAAAATCCCTTTTCAACCGCATTGTCGGCGAAGCCTCTGCCGGCGGCTTCGAACTCACCTTCGCCGCCTTCCTCGACACCGCCCCCGACGTGCAAGCCTTCGCCAAAAACTACCTCGCCGTCGGCTTCCGCATCGACTACGTCCGCGCCGACGGCGACCTCTCCACCTATACGCCCGACTTCATCGTCCGCACCACCGACGGCACCATCTGGATAATTGAAACCAAAGGCCGCGAAGAACTCGACCTCCCGCAAAAAATGCGTCGCCTCCGCCAATGGTGCGCCGACGCCACCTCCGCCGAGGCTGCGGAGAACGCCGTCACCACCCCGAACGCCCCCGCGCCGCGACGTTACGATTTCGTTTACGTTGACCAACCCGGCTTCGAAAAACACCCGCCCGCCACCTTCGCCGGGCTTGTCGCCAGCTTTACGGAATACAAAGCGTGAACCCCCAGTATAGATACATAAAACTCCTTCCAAATCGACACTACCCCATTTCGCCGTATCTTTCTCCGTCACCATGAAGCGAACCATTCCCATCTCTTACGAATTCTTCCTTGGGATGATTCAATCACATGCACGGCAAGACCACTCTGGATTTCAAAAAAGAGCTGAAGCCATCATAACCGAACTCAGCCTCTCCAACCGCACAGGTGAAGCCAAAGTGCTCCGCAATACCCTTTCAACCCTTTCAGCCATCAACGGGAAAAACTCCGCCACCATGATACCGCAAATCAAGCCTGTCCTCGGCTCGCTCCGTAATGGCGAACCACTCATCACATACCCATCGCGACAAATCTCCGCAGAAGATATCATCCTCAGTCCGTCCACCCGCTCTTCCATTGAGAAAATCCTGGGGGAATACCGTTCCCGGACACGCTTGGAGGAAGCCGGACTCGCCCCTTCCTCGCGCATCCTGTTTTGGGGACCGCCCGGTTGCGGCAAAACACTCACCGCGCAATGGCTGGCAAACGAACTCGGACTCACTTTTGGCTTGGTGCGCCTCAGCGCCGTCATCACAAGTTATGTCGGCGAGACGGCGTCCAACCTTCAAAAAATATTCCAGCAAGCCAATGAAACTCCGATGGTCATCCTCCTTGATGAAGCCGATGCCATCGCCAAAAACCGTGAAGATCGCAACGACGTTGGTGAACTCAAACGCGTCGTCAACAGCCTCCTGCAAGCAATGGATGAACTGAAACCGGGCCGGAGCATCGTCATCTTTGCCAGCAACCACCAGCACCTTTTCGACCCCGCGATATGGCGTCGCTTTGACGAAGTCGTCGAGTTCCCCCTGCCCGCGCAACCGCAACGCCTCGCACTCCTCACCCGACTCACCAGCGGGCTGAAAATCACCGGTCCTCTCGCCAGCGTAGCTCGGCAAACCGCATCGGCATCTTTTGCCGACATCACCCGCATCTGTTTCGAAGTCGCAAAGGCAGGCGTTGTCCAAGGCACCGAAAGAAACGAAATCCCGGTGACCGCATTAATCGTTGCATGGAAAGACTGGAAATCTCGTCAAGCCGCCGCCACCCGTCTCCAAAAAACAGGCAAACGTACCTCCCGTTAATCCCCCCCCCTCAACCGATGAACCCCGCGTATCCGCCATTACAGTTCGAACCGCTCACCACACGAAAATTCAGAGCCAAGGGAAACAAGATTCCCCAGAAAACTCTGGCGATAGAAACGCGCGTCACCGCCTCAAAAAACGCCCGGCGCATCATCGCCGAAGTCACCCGGAAAATACGTGAGCTCACCCCCGAGCAAAAACGCGCCGTGTTCCTGAAAATGACACACGACAAGCCGATCACCAAGGACGATCTTGCCGGTTCCGGACTGCGTTTTTTTTCGCCACCTGGAGCAACTGAATCACTCGTAATTCTCAGGGAGGTCAAAAAAACTGCAGATCTCGGATTTACCACCCTCAACCAGCGTCTCACAACAATCGAGCAAGACTCAAAATCCGACAAAAGTCTCGAACTGGCCACTCACATGACCGGCCTCGACATCGCCGATCCCAAGGAGCGCCTTTGTTCGGAGTTTCGCGCTGACTACGCTGATCGGATCACCCGCGGTTTTTTCATCTACGAAATCGAAATCACCAGCTTTGCCAGTAATTCACGCTCCAAGTCCAAAGAACTTGCTGCACACCTCGGATCCCTTAGGCGCTTTCTCACATCCGGCACCGTTTACGAGCACGACGATGCTCAAAAAAACGAAGGTGTTATTCGTGTCGTTCTCGCGTCAAGTGGTGAACACTTCCGCCAACTCGTTGAAAATCCAGAATGGCGCCGCATCGTCACATTCTTCGATGAACGTCCCAAGTTTGAGACCTTTCACGCACGACTCCGCGACTTCAACATCGCCGACACCACCATCCTCCCACCGTCTGAAAATGCACCCAAAATCTGCATCATCGACACCGGTGTTGCTGCCGGAAATCACTTCCTTTCTCCCGTGGTGGATCGGGAATTGTCGCAATCCTTTATCGGCAAGAAAGACGAGTTCAACGCTCTGTCCGATGCCAATGGGCACGGTTCCGGCGTGGCCTCGCTTGCTGCCTACCACCTCATCGACTCCGAAACCGGCACCACCCACCAAGCCTTGGCCAAAATCGTTTCCGCTCGCATTACAAATGACGATGGCAACATGGACGTGGTCGAACAACAAGACGACGGCACCTACCGTCTCAAGGAAGCGCATCTCCTGAGCAAGACGCTCGAAAAAATCGTCACCACGTTACGCCCTCACGGCGTCCGCATCTTTGTCCTCTCCTACAATATACTCGGTCACTACTGGAGCGAAGCCAATCGTCCCGCGATTACGCGCAAGACATGGGTCGCCCGCAAAATCGACCAACTTGTCAAGGAGCATGACATCCTCTTTGTCGGCATCACAGGCAATATTGCATCCGATGATCTGACCGACCTTCACCAACAAACACCCTACCCCGCTTACTGGGAAACCCCTCTGGCCAAACTTCTTGATCCCGGCCAGGCAAGCCTCGCCGTTATTGCCGGGGCCATTGCAAACTCGGCAACCGTGGCTGTCTCCACCGATACTGCCATCGCCTCGGAAGGCGCCGCGTCACCCTTTACTCGCAGCGGCCCCGGATTCGCCGACTCCATTAAACCCGACTTTGTCGAACGAGGCGGCAACTCCGTCATCAATCTCCAAACCGGTGCAATCAGTTGGAATGTCGGCACGGACGTTGTCATGGCCAGCGGCAAACTCACTCCCGCTCTCCAAAACAACCGTGGCACCAGCTTTGCCGCTCCGCGCATTGCCCACCACGCTGCGCAAATCCTCTTTGACCTGACCGCTCTTGGCCTCACCCCGACAGCCTGCCTGCTCCGTGCCTTTCTGGCTGTTTCCGCCAAGTCGCCAATTGAGGTCGGAGACAATAAAAACCTCCATCTTTCCGTCTACGGACACGGACTTCCCGACGGGAAAACCGCCACTGATTGCGCCGGCCATTCCGTCCTCCTCTATCACCAAGGCACCTATGCCCCCGGGAACGTCATCTTTCTACCGATAACTGTTCCCCAATCGCTTTGCGGTCATGGTCGCGGCAGAAAAATCATCCGTGTCTCCATTGCAACCGCACCAAGCGTCCAAGCTTGGGGCGTGGAAGATTACCTGTCAGTCAACACACATTTTCGCCTCTACCGCGGCGATGAAGACTTCGACAAAATCATCCAAGACCTCACCAAGCCGGAAATCGAAGCTGATATCCCCCCCGAATCTTCTGCACAACAAGATGCAGACGCCCCGAAACACCTGGATGGATTTTGGAAATTGACCCTCCGCTCCAACGGCACGCTCCAAAGCGACACCTTTAGCTGGTCTGATCACATCGCCAGCTACAGCGCCAACCACTACACCCTCGCCATCAGTCTTCAAAAATCATCGTGGTGCAAGGATTCGGAGCCGCCAATCCCACTGGCAGTTGTAATCCGTTTGGAAGATACGACAGGACGTTGCGTTAGTTTGTATTCCGAAGTCCGCGCTGCAGTCGAAACCTCCGCCCAAGCCCGCCAACGTGTTCGCGCTTAATCATCATCCAGCCCATCACTTCCTCCCATGTCCCGCCCTCCCGAGACCACCGAACGCTACGAACTCTCCGCGCAGGAAAAACGCGATCTCATCAACCTTATTCAAGCCAACAAACCCCTTCCCGAAAAATACCGTTTTCTCCTCTTCGCCGACAAACGTGAGGTCGAACTCGTCTGGAACGGCAAAACTCGCGACATCTGCACCGCCGTCCTCCCCTTCCAAACCCTCGAACACATCGACGAACCGCGCAAGGAAGCCGCCGCTGATGGCGAGCTTGGGATTGATGACGGTGGACGCCAAATCAAGGGCTGGACCAACAAACTCATTTGGGGTGACAACAAACTGATTCTCTCCTCGCTCAAATCCGGTGCGCTCCGCCGTCAAATCGAAGATGCCGGTGGTCTCAAACTTATCTATATTGACCCGCCCTTCGATGTCGGCGCGGACTTTTCAATGGACATCGAAATCGGTGGCGAAACTTTTCACAAGGAGCCGAACATCTTGGAGCAAATCGCGTATCGAGACACTTGGGGACGCGGGGCCGATTCCTTCATCGCCATGATCTACGAGCGGCTGATTCTCATGCGCGATTTGATGGCCGAGGACGCAAGCATTTATGTGCATTGCGACTGGCGGGTGAACTCGTTTCTTCGAACAGTGATGAATGAAGTCTTCGGTCCTAATCAATTTCAGAGTGAAATTATATGGAAACGTAAGGACTCAAATCGTGCAGGAACAACTCTCTCAGTCGTAACAGACACACTTCTGTTTTATAGCAAAGGAGACAGCCCTCTATGGAATCAGCTCTACCTCGAATATTCCGAAGATAGAATCGAGAAGGCGTATTCAAACACTGATGACACAGGCCGGAAGTTTGCCTTGGCTGACTTGATGGCACCCGGTGAACGAAAAGGAACGAAAGCCGACTATGAGTGGAATGGTATTCGGGCGAGAACCGGACGACATTGGGCTTACACACTCGACAAGATGCTGGAACTCGAAAAACAGGGCCGTATTTTTTGGAATTCTGCCGGAGTGCCAAAATTAAAAATGTTTCTCGATGAAGCCAAGGGTGTGCCACTTCCAAACCTTTGGGCAGACATCGCAATGATCAAAGGTGGTTTGGAATCAGCTAATTACCCCACTCAAAAACCCGAAGCCCTCCTTGAACGTATCATCCGCGCATCCAGCAACGAGGGCGACCTTGTCGCCGACTTTTTCTGCGGCAGCGGCACCACCGCCGCCGTGGCCGAAAAACTCGGGCGTAAATGGATCGCCACCGACCTCGGCAAATTCGGCATCCACACCACCCGCAAACGCCTCATCGGCGTGCAACGCGAACTCAAGGCCACCGGACAAAACTTCCGCGCCTTCGAAGTCCTCAACCTCGGACGCTATGAACGCCAGGCCTACCTCAACATCTCGGGAAACCTCTCCGCCAAACGCAAAGCCGACGCCCTTGCCCGCAAGGAGCGCGAATTCCGCGAACTCATCCTCCGCGCCTATCGCGCCGCGCCGCTTGAAAACGATGCCTTTTTTCACGGCCAGCACAACGGACGCCTCATTGCCATCGGCCCCATCAATCTCCCCGTCGGGCGCCTTTTTATAGAGGAAGTCATCACCGAATGCCGCAGACGCGGAGCCAGCCGCGCCGACATCCTCGCCTTCGAATTCGAAATGGGCCTCTTCCCCGCCATCCTCGGCGAAGCCAGGGCCAAGGGCATCGACCTCGCCCCCAAGACCATCCCGCCCGAAGTCTTCGACAAACGCGCCGTGGACAAAGGCCAGGTGCGCTTCGCCGACGTCGCCTACATCGAGGCCGCGCCCCGCTACGACAAAAAACAAAAACTCGCCGTCGCCATCGAACTCGCCGACTTCTCCGTTTTTTACAGCCAGGGGTTTGTTGATTCCGTCGTCGCCGAACTCAAGGAAGGCAAAAGCGAAGTCGTCTGCGAGGCCGGCAAACTCATCAAATACAGCAAGGACAAAACCGGCATCGTCACCCGCGACATCCTCACAAAAAAATGGACCGACTGGGTCGATTACTGGGCGGTGGATTTCAACTATGAAAGCCGCAGGGAAATCATCAAAGTCCCGAAAACCTTCGGAGCGACCGGCGATCTTCCCGGCGTGGTCACGGCGGACGGAGAGTTCATCGACTTCGAGGAACGCTGGACCGGCAATTACATCTTCGAGAACGAGTGGCAAAGTTTCCGCACCCGCCAGAACCGCGAACTCGAGTTAAAAACCGCTGCGCACGTTTATGAAAAACCGGGCCGCTACACGGTGGCCGTCAAGGTCATCGACATCTTCGGCAACGACACCATGACGCTGCTGCCGGTAAGCGTCGGTTAGCTCCCGCTCTATCATGGGCCAGCATCCGGCTGGTTGATGTTTGCCGGCCCCGCCTCCGCAAACCCAAGGATATTGATCCCCATATCCCGCGCCGCCCGACTGCCCGAGCTTCTGCAACTCCTCCGCCATCACCGCCGCCCCGTGATCAGCGCGCGCTTTCCAGCGATCTCGGCATCAGCCTGCACACGCTTTGCCGCGACAGCGCCGGTTTTCAAAATGCAGAGCAGGAGAGATTTGCCATTCAAGACCTCCACGAGATGGAATCCGCTGGCTGGCTCGCATTAAAAAAGAACTGGAACGGACAAATTGAACGTGTTATCATTCCGCTTTAAACCGAGCAACGCTGGTGCGCCGCGTTTGAATTCATCCCGCCCGTCCCCAATCCTGACACCGTCCGCTTTCGCACGCACCCTTGGGAACCCGAGCTTGCCTTTTGCGCCGGCTCGCCGCCACAAATCCCCTTCGACGAACTCGCCGCGCTCAACGCCTTTCTCAAAAACAACGGACGCGACCGGCCCGTCGTTCCGATTAAAGAGCGCTCTCTTGAAATCTTTGGCGACGAGAAACGTCTCGACGGCCTGGCCAAATCGACCGTGCTCTTCGCAAAAAACCGTCTCTCGTTGGAAATTTTGCGCTGCCGCATTGTTCCCGAACCCCTCGCATGGCTGCGTGGCGCGCAAGCCGGCGGCCCGGTGCTCGTTCTCGAAAACGCCGCCGCCTTCGACACTTTCCGTCGTTGGGACAGGGAAATTTACCCGACATTTTCCGCCATCATTTACGGACATGGAAACACAGTCCGCTTCCGTGATGGCGTCCTGTTCTTGCGGGAAATTTTTGCCGAAATCGGCGGTGCGCGTCCGGTGTTTTATTTCGGAGACCTTGATCCCGCCGGATTGCGCATCCCGCGAACCGCATCGGAGAGCGCCATCAAAAACAAGCTGCCGCCCATCCGCCCCCTGCTCTGGGCTTATCAGAAATTATGCGAAAAAACACCGCGTCCAAATACCAAAAACACGGACAAACAAAAAACGGCAGATTCGGAAAACGAGATGGAAATGGATGAGACATCCTTTGACGAGACCGACCTTGCATGGTTGGAAGATAGTATCCTGATTCGATTCGCGCAAAACTTGTTCACCTCAAGCCAGCGCATCCCGCAGGAAGCCCTTGGATGGGAATATTTGGAGAATATGCAGGCCGACAGATGCTGACAGATCTTGGCTGACGAAAACATCGGAAAGAGAGAAAGGCAAAAAAGGAGGATGTGGAAATTGAGACGCGGGGCGCTGTTGGAGAGGGAGAAGTCGGATTTTTACGCACCGTGACTTCGCGCGGCGGAGAATTCGCCCCCCCCACATTTTTACAGCCGTCTTTCTCCATGGGGCATCGAGTCAGTGGATCCCCGGCGCCATGATCCGTTTCATTTTCGACACCGCCTTTCCCTTGCTTTTCTTTTCGCCAATGCAGGATTCTTTCTCGGATCAACGACATGTCCATGGGGTTTTCCAAGACTTCCTATGGATTTGAAATTCCTGTTTTTTTAACGAGGAATCCGTTTGGATCATAGAGGTTCTTGCTTTTCCACGTTTTTCCATCCGGGGTGGTGACGGCCACTTCCCTGACCAACCCTGCCGCCGGGCCAAAGAGAAACCAGGTTCTCCGGACTTTCGTCCCATCCTTGCCCATTTCCTCCTCAAAACCACGAACATTGTCCCGGACCTGGCTCTCCACCCTCCCTCCTTCATCCGTTCGTTTGATGCTCCATCCCTCCCACTCATTTTTTTTCACCATGACGTCATATGTGTTGCGATTATGCCAGATGAGGTGCCCATTTTTCGCATTCCAGGAAAATTCATGGAGCCGTTTTTCACCCTGCAAAACATCCAGTGACATCCTCTCAGAAGAGGGGATGTAATGAAAATTGTATTTTCGTTTTGATTTTTCATGGAAAGTCATTTCGGCAAGGCTTGGCAAGGAGCGAACAACAGGCTTTCCCTTGTCGCTT
Organism: Puniceicoccales bacterium; assembly: GCA_031256995.1. Taxonomy (GTDB): domain Bacteria; phylum Verrucomicrobiota; class Verrucomicrobiia; order Opitutales; family UBA953; genus CALNBE01. Next base: position 66,159 of record JAIRPL010000022.1, on the reverse strand, counting down.
GTGACGAGCGAGGTCAACTTATTTTCAAATTTGATCTCTTTCCCATCATACGACACAACTCCCTCCCCCAGCGTTTGTTTTGGCGATAGAATTGTCAGCAAGATCGAATTCCCATCCACGACCCTGAAACAATCGCCGGTGCGGACAATCCTGAAAAACGAGCCATTTTTCATCTGCAAAGAGGTGATCCGCCCGGCGGTATATGTCGCGGTATATCCGTGGGGAGATTCAAGCAGGGTTGTTTTCCCATTTTGCCGTGCCGTCCATCCCGAATTGTTGACAAACTTCCTTCCATCAGATGAGCGGAACAGACGAAGTTTTTGGCCGTCAGGGGAGTAGCAAATGCAGCTTCTTTCATCGTCCAGATAAATAATCGAATCCAACAGCGAAACCCGCCAGCCATATCCGAAGATCAGACTCTTGAGATTGGACATTGAATCAAACTGGACAAAGACGGGGAATGAGGTGCCGTCCTTCATGGGAAGGGAAAGCAATTTTTCGCTATAAAGCAGGTTTCCCGTCACCCCAAGCATATCAAACCTTGGATAGGGAGGGGTGTATGAAAAAATGTCCGAGGCATCGTTGTTGAAAAACGCGTCCCGCGATTCGCGAACATGCGACGGGGCGGGCGGGACATGCTGGGAAGATGGATTTTCCGAGGGATTGTTTCCAGAGGAGAAAACTTCCGGATGTCCGGTGAAAAACATTGGCAGCAGAAAAACAGGGAGGGAAAGTTTCCCATAAACAAAACCGCGCCCCAAGGAGGGGACGGGCACAAACAAAGCAAACAGGAAAATCAATGGGATGAGAAACATGTTGGGAGCTAAAAGAGAGGGAAAAACAAAAAGACGGACGAGGCAGCGTTTTTCGAATTAAAGTTTTGCATGATTCGAAACGCGGGAACGCGAACAATGGGGCAGGGCGAGGGATGGCGGGAAAAATGTTTTTTTCACGACGAAGGCGCGAGGCCTTCCTGAGGAATGAAAATGGACCGGCTTTCGGGACAGAATTCTTTGAGAAAATGGCAGACACGAACAGGCAAAACATCATCCCAGGAGAAACGAATGTCCTGCCATCGGACATATAAAAACAACCTCTTCATGTCAGGAGGCGGATATGTTAATTATTCTCCTTTTGCCTCGGGTGATTTCGAGAGTTCTTCCGCCATGGCGTCCGCGAAACTTTTTGTTTGATCCACGGCTCTCATTTCTGGAAAACGCCCCATCTCCTCCCGGATCCTTGTGGAATCAAAGGAAAGATACTCTATTTTCGTCTTTGATTTCACTCCGTTCATAACCTGCTCCATGCTTTCCAAACGCCCGGTTTCGGAAAACCGGGAGATTATCTCAAAGGAGTTCACGCCAACGGGAAAGACTCCACTGTCCTTCAACTTGGCGACATCAAGCTCGGCGGAAAGCAGATACCCCTTCTCGTTTTTGGATGCCCTCGTCTTTTGGGACACCGCTGCGAGGGCCAGCACGCCCGTCCGGGGCGAAAAACGGGATGCCATGGCTTCAAATTGCACGTGGTCCGCGAATTTAACGGTGGCACGGGAGCGGGGAAAATAGGCAAGAAATCTCTTTCCCGGCAAATCCTCCACCATGTAAAATCTGATCCGTTTGGATTCCGAAACCATGGAACAATTATAACAGGTCCGCAGGGAGGCGCCCTCCCGCAGCCTTAGGACCTCCACAATGTGTGTCTGCCCGGACACGATGCTCGTCAGCCGGACGTGGCGTTCCGGGTGCTCGTTCTCCCATTTCTCGGAGAGGCTGGCGAGCGAATCCAAAAGCGTTCGCCCGGCATCCTTGTCTTGGGTTCCCGAGGCAAATATCACGCCGAGGAACACAAACAGGACAGGAAGTGTTCGTGAAAGAAAGAGGAGAAATTTTTCGGATGCGAGGGCGCCGGGAGAAAGGGAACTCTCTTTCTCCGGCCTGCGAAGGAAAAGGAAATTTCCTTTGGCAAATCCGTTCGGAATTCTGGGGCGAGGCTTGGACATGGTGGTATGGTGGAGTGGGTGGTGACTGAGATATGGAGATCGGGATATGGGCGGGGTTTTCTTTGGACAATCAACGAGAGGATTTCACAATTTTCGGCCCTGTTTTCCGTGCCTCTTTTCGCATGATCGAAAGCTTCCAGAACGGAGCAAACAAGGAGCGCCTGCATCTGCTTCCAAATGCCCAATCAGGCGGGGAATCTGGAGTCCGACGGCGGGGGCGGAAGACTTGCGAGGGTGAAGGCGCCACAGGACGCGGCCTTTTGAATGTTCCGGCGTCAATGCAGGCCAGATCTTAGAAAAGAATGAATCCTTGGAGAGAGAGTGTGTGTAGGGGGGGATAACTCCTTGCTCCGCGCCATGTTCAAATCCATTCCCGGCTGCAGCACGAAAAACATACCTGCCCGCAACACGAATTGCCAGGCCACCATTGGGACCAACGCAAAGCTCCGCGAAACTGCCCAGCCACTGGGCAAGGCAACGCAACGGACGCAGATTGTCGGTGGAAGGCCTCATTCTTTACGGCCGCCACAGAACCCTGGTTTGCGCTTTCTGCAAGCAAAAACGTAAAAAAATTTCATCACCAACGTCTAAATTGCCATCCAACGAACGTTGTTCATCATGGTTCCGTGTTGCAGCGGCATAGACGCGTTGCACGGCGGCATTTCCGCGCAACGGCATCCCATAAAGGTTTCAAACCGTCCTCATGGCGCCAGGCGGGCGCAGATGCAGACGGCGTTTCAGGCCGCACGCCACGTATCGTGTCTACCGCCCCCCCCGCGCTTTACCATGTACAAGTCTCCATTTCCGGCGTCGGATCCAGCCGCGTCGCGCCCAAACCGCGCCCAATCGTGCCGGAACAATCTTGCAAATTATCTCTTAACTTTTCGCGCGTACGGCCGGCGCATTCCCCTCTCCTATACATGGCTTCCACCTACTTGTGCGCCTATCGATGAACTGCGAGGGTAACAAAAATCCGAGAAGCACGCCAAAACGACGCCTAGTGGCGAAGAGGGAGACCTTTCCTCTTAAAAACTTATACATTCTACAGAGACGGGTAGTCCCCTGAGGGCGGCGTGACACCATCACTACGTAAAGATCTGGCCCGCCCCAGACTGCGTCGTCCCCTTGCTGTGGTCTTTGAGCTTCACATGCCGCGCAAGTAATACCGCCGTCCTATCTTTGTACTTTTAACTGTTAGGCGAAACCCCATCCCACCCCATATGCGCAAGTAATACCGCCGGCCTCCACCGACACAGTAAATTCAATCCGGATTTTACAGTGATTGCGCACCACAGTTTTCCTCTTCGTACTATGATGTCACACGCAGCCAAAACGGCGTCCATAGCTTGCGCGGCATAGAGGTGGAAACCACGCTGCCTCCAAGGCATGCACGCCTGCCCGCATACTGCCTGCCTTTCGTACCGAAGCCTCTTGTACATGGTTTGCAACGGCAGCCTGATTCCCCGCCCATGCATACTGCTGCTTTCCGCACCGAAGCCTCTCGTACCTTGGTGGAGAATTGTACAATGTGCTGCGCCAAGGCATATATAAGCACAAACGCGCCCACGGGCGTATCACGCATGCGACCCGCCCGCGCTCCTATATACAAAGTGCAGGGTTTCATCCCATGCTCCCTCCCACCCCTCTCCCTCCTTTGTCACAACCTTTCGCATCCCCTCCCATATGCGTTTCATCCCATGCTCCCTCCCACCCCTCTCCCTCCATCAAAACACTTGTTTATGTCCCGCGAATAATCCTTCCCCCTCGAAAGAGGGGCTTTAGGTCGTACCCGCACCGTTTGCGGGAAATAGAAAGATCAAAACATGGAAAACACACAAACGACCGTACTCGAAGTGCGCACTGTGACTCTGAGTCTCTCCAATTTCTTGGACGATCTTCCCAGGCACTTAACTGAAAAGGTGAAACTCGACTTTCTCTTTGCTGTTGCGCGCGATTACTATCTGGTCTATCGCTGGCATCCCGCATTTCGCAAGGCCATGCTGGAAAAAGCCAGGCTGATGGATCCTGCCGCTGCTTGCTCTGCAAAAAATGCGGCGGCGCTGTTAAAGATCGAGGATTTCGACATAAACAGTGTCGACCTGCCGGACGTCCCGTTTTGCACGGAGCCGAAAACGCGTGGTGCGGGTCCGATTAGAGAAAGGCAATTGCTGATTGCGAATCCGGAGCGGCTGGCTTGTGAGGCGCAAAAGAAGGGCGTCCCAGTCGAGGAGATCGAACTGGTCCTCCAATACGAGGTTGCGCTGCTCCAAAGCTTGAAAAGAGGCCGCGTCGACACTTCCCCCCGCCAACGAGATATCGACGAAGAAGCAAAAGCAGAGGCAGCCCTGCAAATTTCTCGTGGCAAGGAGTTGATGGAACAAGCGTCCCAATTGTTCAAGGATACAAAGCCTTCGTCGTTCAGAGCCTGTCTGTTGCAGACGCTGGAACGTTTTCTTAAGGCGTTGGATGATGCGGAACGCAGGCAGGCAGGCTTGACTCCCCAAGGAGATTACAGGGAGTTGAATTCGCTTGGCGATCAGCTAAGAATGTGGGTGGAGAAACCGGAGAGTAGAGTTGTCGAGAGCGAAGCTGAACCTGCGGCGGAAGTTACTGTTGGCGTGCCTTTTATGGAGGCTGCCTAGGGTCGCTAAACCTGATCCGTCCAAACAACAGAACCCAAATCTTAGCCTGAACCGTTCAAGCTGGACAACACAACCATGATCACACATCAAATGGCGTCCGACACCCACACCGCGCTCGGCCACGTTCTCACGTACCTCGTCGCCGAGGCGCCCGGATGGCCCACCTTTCAGGAGTACAAAGCGCTCGGCTACGTTCTCGTGTACCTCGTTGTCTCGTTGTCTCGTTGTTTATCTACTTCATCAACAACGACAAGTAGTACCACGCCGGATTCCCATGGGCCTTTGTCCTGCCCCAGTCTCCTCATCCGCATAAGATGAGGGGGCTGCGGCGCCGGACACATTGCTCCATGTGCCCCTCAGAGGGGCAGGGCGCCCGAAGCGTGGCGAGGGCGCCCTGCGTATCTGGATCCTTTCCTATCCATTTCCATGTTCCGCAATATACTTTGTGCCGTGCCAAGGGTGCACGGGTTTCCACTTCGCGTAACGTGGTTAGTAATATATGCATTAACCATATGCCAACCCACTTGATCGTAACAGGAGTCATCCCGCTCCTCTGTTTCTTCCTATTGGACAAACTATGAAACCACGACACAGGAACCAAAAGCCACCGGCACGGGAAGCGATCCCACGGGGTTTCTTTTGCCGTCGCCTAGCCCCCTGCTTGACAGCGACAAATCAAACCAAGATGTCCCTGGTGGCATTTGATTTTACGCCTGGATCCATCAAAAAATGGAACGTAATAGCGATGCCATGTCACGCACGTCGTCAAGAGGCAGTGTTTGATGAATACCGACAAAGAAGGAACCGCGCGCCATTGTTTTTGCGTTTGCATTTCCGTCATTTGGCAAGGCTTTGAAAGCGGGTTGCTCCGTCATGGCACCGCCCATCAAACTGCGGCATTCCATGCCGAGAGTCCCCAGTTTTTCCACGGCTTTCGCCGCGTCCATCCCATTGCAAGTGATGGGAAAGACAAATGGGCTGCCTTGTTTTTCATCCGCCGGATACACAGTGATTCCGGACAGGCCGGAGAGCGCATCATATAACGTTGCGTAGCGCTCTTTGCGCGCTTGTTCCATGGCATCCCATTGGCGCAATTGAAAACGTCCGAAGCAAGCGTTCAATTCACTCATTTCGACGTTGAGACCAGGGCGCAGATAGGTGAAATTGTGGGAAAATCCGGCCGGGGCGCGGCATGTGGATGGGTTTATATGACAGGTGCAGGCGCGCCCCCAGTGCGCGATGGAATCCGCCAGTTCGTGGGTTGCCGTTTCATTGCTTATCGCCGCGCCGCCGCCATAACTCGAAAGATGATGCGGATGGTAAAACGACCAGGTGGTCATGTCGCCCAATGTGTGCATTGGTTTCCCATCGGTTGTCCTTAGATTCATTGTCTCGCAGGCATCTTGAAGAATTTTTGCTCCGTTTTTGCGTGCGATGGGTGCCAGCACAGCCATCTTTGCGGGGAATCCCAAAAAATGCGTCACGCAAACGAGCGTTGCCGGGTGCCGGGAAAATGCTTTTTCGAGGGCAAGTGGGCAAAGGTTAAAACCGTCCGCCTCGGTGTCGAGCAAGCGGATGGAGAATCCGGCCATGAGCAAGGCGGAGAGCGTTGTGGGGAATGTGTAGGCGGAGGCGAATGCCGCGAGAGGGCGTCCTTCCGCCTTCAATTGTTCCGCAAGAGTCAGGGCGGCAACAAGATTCGCCGACGAACCTGAATTGACCAGCGTCATTTTTCCGGCGCCGAAGCGCGCGCCCAATTCATTGGCGAAATCGTTGATGTTTTGGCGCGATGTTGCGATGTTCGCCTCCAAAAAAGCGGCAAAACCGTCAATGGTGACTTTGCGGGTGCAGGGATATCGGTATTTCTTGCTCATGCGTGGGTGTGTGTTTGTTCAACTTTTTTGAGCCATTCAACGGCCTGTCTTGTGTAAAACAGGGAACGAATCAGGTGCATATCCTTGAAATGTCCATCGGCGACCGCATAGCCGTTTTGTGTTTTTCTCAGCCAATTTTGTCCCACGGCAAACATCATCGCCTCATTGTATATTGCGTCGAATGCGATGCCAAACCGCCGTTCAAACCGCACAGTGTCAATGGAGCCGAAGTTGAGCGAAAGCAGGATTTGTTTTGCCATCAATTCCAGGGCGGGAAGCGTGTAGACATCCCCAAGCGGCAGAACCTCGCCCGCCTCGATGCGCGTCATCCATGAATTGACAGCATAAGGGGCGAACCACCAATTGTTGCCAACCATGCTTGATGCATAATTTCCAACACCAAGATAAGGTGTGTGCTTGAAAAGCCGTTCCTCAAAATAGGCGGATGTTCCTGTCTCTCCCGCGATGCGCGAGAAGTTGACGGAACCGTATTGCGCATGAAAACCGGCATGCGTCAGCATGTCGTATGAGAGGTCATAAAGCGCGCCGTAAGTGTCGGGCGACGGGGTGCCGCTTGTTTGTTCCGAAAGCCTCCTTCCCTTGCCGCGATAGAGACAGTCATAGGTTGTGACACTGTCCACGCCCGTGCTTATGACATGTCTGACCGTCTCCGCCCAGTCGTGTTTTGTCTGTCGTGGCAGTCCAAAAATAACATCGGCATTGAAGCGGCGAAATCCTGCCTTCCGGATGTTCTCGGCGGCTTTGTCCACGGTATGCAGTTGTTGTTTTCGATTCATGTCCGCGAGAACCGCCTGGGTTGTGCTTTGCACCCCCATTGACACTCTTTCGACTCCGCCTTCCACAAGCGCCTGGAGACGCTCTGGGTGGCTGGCGGCGATGGACGGGGTGGTTTCCACCGATAAAAAATGAGGCGCGCCGGCCCGCCTTCCCCATGATTTCAATGCGAGAAGAATTTCCGTCAACTGGCCGGCTTGCAGGATTGTTGGAGTGCCGCCGCCGATGTCTATTCCGGGGACGCGTGTGTTTTCAGGGAGAAGTCCGTCCAGGCGTTTTATTTGTTCAACCAGCAGCCGCGCATAGTTTTTGTGCAATTCAGCATTGGCGCGCACATCGACCGCGAAATTGCAATAATGGCATTTGGACGCGCAAAACGGGATGTGCAGGTAAAGCAGCAATTCCGGCGCCTTCAAAATGGATTCGATGTCAAGTTCTCCCCGGAACGCGTTTTGAAAATACTCGCGACGCGGCGGGTATTGGATCGTGAATTCCAAGGGATGCCGCGCGGCAAGACTCGTGGTTTCCAACACATCCGCGCACATCGATTGCCCGGCGGCATTACAGGAACGCGACATTGGGGGTTGTCCGGTTGATGGTCGGATTTGGACCGGCGCGCGCCGGGAATTCATCGTGAATGACAGGGCGGATCGTTCCGCATTCCTCGCAACGCTTTTCCAGCGGGGTGAGCGATTCCGCATCATGGGCGGCCCCTGCCGCGTGCCTATCGTGTGGAACAAGGCCGGGCGGCGCTGCGGTGTTCTTGAGGGCGTGCATGAGGGTAAAGCCAATCTGTTTGCGCGCCCCGGCGGCCGCAACAGCGAATATGAACTTTACTCCGCACCCCTCAAGAGAAGCCGGCTCGGGACAAGCGCCGCCTCGCCCGCAAACGCGGACGTCATCGCGGAGGCAGATTCCCCGGTTTGGCAGGCGCTATTTTGCGGGCCGCCATTGCGGTTTTGATGAAACCGCCCTGCCATCCGCGCCCGATCGGGCTGGCAATGCCCTATGCGCAGTCCGGTTCGCGCCAGCGGCCATGCTCCTTGATGAGGTCAACCAAGCGCTCCACGGCCTCCTCCTGGGCGACGCCAATTTTCACGCAATCGCGGCGCACATAGAGGTTGATTTTCCCTGGGGCGCCGCCGACATAGCCAAAGTCGGCATCGGCCATCTCCCCGGGGCCGTTCACGATGCAGCCCATCACGCCGATCGTGACTCCTTTCAGGTGCCCCGTGCGCGCCTTGATTTTTTTCGTGGTGCTCTGGATGTCGAACAAGGTGCGCCCGCAACTTGGGCACGCCACGTATTCGGTCTTTGAGGCGCGCATGCGGGCGCCTTGCAAAATGTTGTAGGCCAGCGTGAGCGCCTTCGCGGGCAGGGGCGCGGTCTCAATGCTCAAGGCGTCCCCGAGGCCGTCGCAGAAGAGGGTGCCGGCGAACATCGAGGCCTCAAGGAGGCGCGCTGGAAAATCGTTGGGCGCGCCGGGATCAATGGCGTTGGCGGCCGTCGCGCGAAGCCACAATGGCGCGTTGAGACCATGGCGCGCCAATGCCTCGGCGAGCGCGCGGTGACTGCCGACGGCGTGCCGCCCGGATTCCGGGGCCGAAAGGGCGTGAAGAACCGGGGCGACGCCGTGGCGGGCGGCCGTGTCCTTCACCGCCGCCGCAAGCATGTCCAGCGTCCCGGCATCCGCGTCCAAAACCAGCCGGCCCAGCCGGCCCGCCAGACGCGCCCACGCGGCATAGCCCTCCGGTGTGGCCCCGCTCCCAAAGCGGCAGACCACGAATGGCGCGCTTGCGGCGGGACACCGCGCGCCATCCGGCGCCGGCGTCGGCAAAAAAGGCTCCATGGCGGCGGGCGTGAGATCCCCGGAGAACTCAAGGAACAGCACGGCGGCCTCGGCGGCGGCGGCCTCAAGCGCGGGCTTGAGAAACCGAAGCTCCTCCGCCTTCCCGACGCGCACAAGCACCCCCTCGGCGCGCACCTCCCTGGGCTGCCCGGCGTGGGCCTCGCGAAGCTCGCGCGCGATGCCGGCGGCATCGGAAAGCGGACTCGCCACGGGCACGATGACGCGCGGCGGGTTTGCGGAGGAAATGGCGGGGGGCGCGCCCTCGCCGCCGCCTGGCGCCAGGATGAGGGGGCCGCCATCCGTCTCCCGCCGGAGGCATTCCAGCGGGTCCACGGAGCCAAACCCGTCATCGGGGCCGGCCTTCGCCTGCGTTCCCGCGTTTCGCGCCCACAGGGCCTGCGCGCGCGCCGCCAGGTCTTTGGCGACCGGGATCTCGTACCACGGATCCTCCGTGAGCGAGACGCGGATGGTGTCCCCAAGGCCGTCCATCAGCAGCGCGCCGATGCCGATGGCCGACTTGATGCGCCCGTCCTGCCCCTCGCCGGCCTCGGTCACGCCGAGATGCAGCGGGTAGTCCATGCCCTCCTCGGCCATCTTGATCGCCGCCAGCCGGTAGGCGGCGATCATCACCTTGGGGTTTGAGGACTTCATCGAGAGCACGATGTCCCGGAAGCCGTGGCTTTCGCACACGCGGATGAATTCGAGGGCGGACTCAACCATGCCCAGCGGCGAGTCGCCGTAGCGGTTGACGATGCGGTCGGAAAGCGAGCCGTGGTTGGTGCCGATCCGCAATGCGCGCCCCAGCGCCTTGGCGCGCAGGATGAGCGGCGTGGCCGTGTCATGGAGATGCCGCAGCGCCGCGGCGTACTCGGTGTCGGAGTAGGCGGCCCTCGCCTTTTTGTCGGCAAAATTGCCCGGATTGACGCGGACCTTCTCCACGTGCTCGACGGCCTCCATCGCGGCGGCGGGCAGGAAGTGAATGTCGGCCACGAGGGGCTGCGAAAAGCCGTCGGCGCGAAACCGGGCGCTGATCTCCCCGAGGGCCGCCGCCGCGGCGACCGTCGGCGCGGTGATGCGGATGATCTCGCACCCGGCCTCGGCGAGGGCCACGCACTGGCGGACCGTCCCGGCGACATCCAGGGTGTTGGAGGTTGTCATGGACTGCAGCCGGATGGGGTTTGCCCCGCCGATGGCAACGCCGCCGACGTTCACAACGCGCGTGGCCCGGCGCAGCGCGCGATAACGCGACGCGCAGTGGCGCGCGGGCGCCGGGGATGCGTTCAAGATCTCTTTGCTCATGTGTTGCCCGCAGCATGAAAACAGGGATCCGAGGGGCAAGCCGGATGACAGGACGCAGGCCCCGCCGCCCTTCCCGCCCGCCAGTCCGGCGTTGGCGGCAGCCTCGGCGCGGGCGACGCGCGGGTCAGCGCACCCCGTTCACCCCGCGGCAAATCCCGCAGCGGCTCCCGTCGCACCCGCGCGCCGTGCAGTGCTCGCGCCCGTAGAGGATGAAACGCAGATGCAGGCGGTTCCAGGAGGATTTGGGGAACAGGCGCTTCAAGTCGCGCTCCGTCCTCTCGACGCTGCCGCCGTCACTGAGCCGCCAGCGGCCCGCCAGGCGGTGGACATGCGTGTCCACGGGAAAGGCCGGGACCCCGAATGCCTGGGCCATCACCACCGAGGCGGTCTTGTGGCCCACGCCCGGCAGGGCCTCCAGCGCCGTGAAATCCGCCGGAACCCGGCCGCCGTGCCGCTCGCACAGCAGGCGCGACAACCCCAGGATGGCCTCCGCCTTGCGGGGGGCCAGGCCGCATGGGCGGATGATCGAGCGCACGGCCGCCACATCCTGCCGCGCCATCGCCTCCGGCGCGTCCGCCAGCCGGAACAGCTCCGGCGTCACGGCGTTGACGCGCCTGTCCGTGCACCGCGCCGAAAGCAGCACCGCCACGAGCAGTGTGAACGGGTCGCGGTGCGCCAGCGGGATCGGCGGGTCCGGATACAGCTCCGCCAGCCGAAAATCCACAAAATCCGCCCGCTCTTGCCTGTCCATGCGTGGGAAAATGGCCGCCCGCGCGTCCCGCGCAACACGCCTTGCGCCCGCCCGCCCGCCCGCCGGCGTCCGCCAAATGCGGCTTGCCAACATCCGCCGCCTGTCTTCCCTCCCCGGCCACTCGGAGAGATGACAGAGTGGCCGAATGTGCCTGACTCGAAATCAGGTGTGCCGCAAGGCACCGGGGGTTCGAATCCCTCTCTCTCCGCCACTTTCAAAAATCCAACAACCGGCTGGAAGGCCTCTCGTGCGCCCTGACAAGCAGATCATTTGTATCAAGTGGGGAACCGCGTATCCCGCGCGTTACGTCAACGTTCTCTACGCGATGTGCGCGCGCAACATCACGGGCGCGTTCAAGCTGCACTGCTTCACCGACGATGCCGCCGGCATCCGGCCCGAGATCGCCTGCCACGCGCTCCCGGAGCTTGGGTGCCAGATCCCCCCGGACTCCCCGGGGAAATGGAGAAAACAGGCCCTCTGGGCAAGGGAGCTGCCCGGCGGCGTCACCGGGACGGTGCTTTTCCTCGACCTCGACTCCGCGATCGTGGGCAACATGGACGACTATTTCACCTACGGCTCGTCCGACGACGTCATCACCGCGCGCAACTGGGCGAGGCCCCTGCGGCGGCTTGGCCAGACCAGCGTGTTCCGTTTCAAGGTCGGCGCGCACGCCTACATGCTCGACAACCTGCGGGCCGATCCGGCGGGCATCGCCCACAAGTACCAATTTGAGCAGCATTACGTGACCCACGGCATTCGCAACGGCATCAAGTTCTGGCCCGAGACGTGGACAAAACATTTCCGGCTGCATTGCCTCCCCCCCCTCCCCCTGCGCTACTTCCTGCCACCGCAACTGCCGCGAGACTGCAAAATCGTGACCTTTCCCGGCGGGCCAAACCCGGAGCAAATCGTCAAGGGCCACTGGTGGCATGACGAGACCACGCACACGCCCTGGCAGCACATCCGGAGCGCCTTTCGCGAATATGGGCATGCCATGCACGACGGCTCGCGCATAGGCCTCATGAAGGACCTCAAGAGTTACCTCCGGACCCCCGAATGGCTCGTGAAACACTGGCAGGAGTGAAAGGCGCGCGCCGGACATCCGCATCTTCTCCCCGGAAGGCACCCACGATAAATAAAAACATGCCTAAGAAAAAATCGCCACCGGCCCCGGTCAGGAAAGCAAACGACAACGCCGCCCGCATCGCCCGCGAGACCAAGGGAAGGCTGTTCACGTTGCGCGACTGGCTCCGCTACGCCACGAGCCTCTTCAACGCCCAAAAACTCTTTTTCGGACAGGGCGCCCCGGACGCCACGGCCGAGGCCGTCTGGCTCCTGCGGCACGCCCTTCACCTGCCGCGCAATGACGAACTCTGGGCGCAATTCCTCGACGCCCGTCTCACGGAAGACGAGGCGGCCGCCCTTTGCGAGGTGCTCGCGCGACGCGCCTTCGGCCGCGAACCCGCCGCCTACATCACAGGCGAGGCCTGGCTCGGCGAACACTCCTTTCGCGTTGACCCGCGCGTCATCATTCCGCGTTCCTACTTTCTCGAGATCATTCCCGGGCAACTTCAGGACTGGCTTGGCGACGTGGATGCCCCCATGCGCGCCGCGGATGTCTGCACAGGCTCCGGCTGCCTCGCCATCCTGCTCGCCCTGGCCTGCCCGGAAACCGTCATCGACGCCACGGACCTCTCAACCGCCGCCCTCGAGGTCGCCGCCCTCAATGTCGCCGACTACGGCCTGCGGGACCGCATCCATCTCCACCGCGCCGACGTGCTGGAAGGGGTGCCGCCAGATTCACTTCCCGCGGGAGGTTACGACATCATCCTGTGCAACCCGCCCTATGAGCCGGAGGACGTGCTCAAAAACCTGCCGGAGGAATTCCGCAAAGAGCCGCCCCAGGCGCTCGTCTCCGGCCCGGAAGGCATGGACGTCATACGGCGCCTCCTCGCGCAATCCACACGCCTCCTCGCGCCCAACGGCATCCTCCTCATTGAAGTTGGCGGCCTTCGGGAAAAGCTCGAGGCCGAATACCCCGCCCTTGAATTCAACTGGCTCCCCACGCACGACGCTTCCGATTGCATCGCCCTGCTCCACGCCACGAATCTGCGGGCAACGTTGTGATGCCATTTTTTCGCCCGCCCACCCCGAAAAATCCGAAAAAAGCCTTCGCCCCGCAGGTTTTTCGCCGCCCCGCCGTAAATCAGACGCGAGCTTGCGCCTGCCGGGGGTTCGAATCCCTCCTCCTCCGCCAGTGCTCCGCCGCCAGCTGGCGCATGTGGGCACGGCCGCGTTCGGCCTCGGCCCGGGGGGGGCAAACACTCGCGCGGGATCCTTGATGGAGGCGATGTCTGGAGCGGTATTTCAATCGGCGAACTTGGGGCGGAAAAATCCGAGCGCCCCCTTGCAGGGCCGGAACGGCAAGGGCCGCGCATTGGCCAGGACCCAGCCCCAGCTCGACGGATTTTTCCAGTCGGACTCGTGGCGGCGTTCGCAGCCGACGATCTCGGCGACGCCGACTATCCCGCCGATGTCGTAGGACTCGGGCAGCTCGATGCCGGCGCGGATGCTCAGCGCGGCCAGGGAGTCGTCGAAAAGCAGGTCCTCATTTAGCGAGGCATGGATCAGCACTTTTCCCCGGTGGTGGGTCCGGCGGGAGCGGTTTTCGATGTCCTTGATTCCGTTGACCACCAGCCACGCGTAAGGCTGCCGGATGGCGAGCGCGGGCAGGGATTGGAGCGCGGGAGTCCATCGTGCGGCGGTTGGAAGTGTTATGCGGGTCAAACTGGGCATGCGGGAGGTGTTCAGGACGAAACGGACAGTTTCATGCCGTGCCGGTGGATTTCGGCAAATGCCCTTTCAGGCACCTTGACGGGAGAAGTGAAATTGTTGCGGATGCCCAGTGCCCTGGCCCGTTCTCCGGGAAACGGCCGCTCAAACAGCTCGGTGTCGGCGAACCGCGCACCTCGCAAGGCATGCAGTTTATGCGAGCTGGATAATCTGTCACTGCCGACGAGCCTCCGAACTGCGCACGTCTCGCAAGGTGAAGGTCCTAGTGCGGGCGATGCCGTTTTATGTGGTACGAAAGGGGACGAACTTGATGAGCCAACGCTGCATGCGATTGGGGGCTTCACTTTTTCCGAAATTGGACGACAACCTCTCCAACTCATTCACCATGTGCGAAAGGAGCCAGGCTTCCGCCGCGGCGGAGGCTTCATTGTTTTTCAGGTTTTGCTTGCACTCGACTCCGGTTGCGCGAGGATGCCCGGGTCGCATCCACCTCATGTGGAAGGTGCATTAGGGCGCGGTTCACAGCCGCGCCCCGCTTTTTTTCCAACGGGCGTATTCCTTGTGAAGCTGCTGGTGGCGTTGGGGTTCCGGGCTGTAGGTGGTTTTCAGGAGATAGTTCGTTGTGAGCCGCTTGAGCACGATAAGGTAATTGATTTGGTCAAACCAGATGCAGACATGAGTGTTGCCGTTCCGTTGGTTGCTCCAGACTTTGATTGAGGAGTGAGGACAGGCTTCGTTCTCGATCACCGGTCGAGCCCAAGGAATACGCTCCAAGCGCTCTAATTCAGGCGTAGTGCGAGTGTGCTCGGGCTGACCTTCGGTCACGGAGTGCCAATAACTGTGGTGTCGGTCGGAGCGTGCCGGGTGGGGTTGGCGGTTGATGTTGACGCGTTCGGAGCGGAAGGTTGGGGCGGTGGCAAAGTCCCTTTGGAAGGCGATCCACGCGGCGGCTTCGAGAGCGTCGTCGTCAGAATAATCGGCCCGGTCCAATCGGGCTGGAAGCCAAGTTGCGGTACTCATGAGACGAGGCTGTCGATGTCGTGGAAGGTGGAGATGGCGAATTTCCGCGAAAACCCGGCAGTGTCCCATACCAATGGGCTGCCAATGGCGGCGGCGATTTTGCTGACCAAGGCTTGCTTGGGGGGCGGGAGTGTTCGCCCGAGACGGGCGGCACCCAAGGCGCCGAGAAGGACATCGGTGAGCTGGAGCAGTCTGGCTTCGTGGCTCTGGATTTGTTGCAGGCTCTGGACAGTCTGGCCATCAGCGTCGTTGCGGGCGAAACGCAGCATCTTTTGCACCTCGTCGATCTTGTGGCCGCCGCGGGTGTCCTTTTGGTCTATAAAGGCGCGATGGCGATTTTCCGGCTCCATGGCGGCGAGCAGAAGCTGGGCGTAGAGGCGGTAATAGGCGATGTCCTGGCTGTCTTCGGGCAGGCGCTGATAAACCTCGTGCTTGTCGGGCAGCAGAAGCGCGCGGAAGGAAAGATAGTCGCGGGCGAAGAACCAATCTATCACGGCTTCGTAGAAGGGCAGTTTGCCGGGGCGGACATGCGTCCATTTCATTTCGTAGTCGTCTGTAAGACCGTGACGGCGGGCAAGATCACGTAGTTCCAGATGACTGGCGCGGACCTTGTCGGCGGGGCAGGAGACGAGGCCGAGGAGCATGTGCGACTCGCGGTCGTGGGGGAGGTGGCGGCTTTCGTCGCAGTAGAGATGAACAACGCGGGGCGGCGCAAGCTGGTCGACGGTTTGGCCGAGTTTGGCCGCAAGGTTTTCCTTCTGCGCCTTCGCGAGTTTGGGGTAGCGACGAGCATACCAGTCCTCGACTTCGCGGATGTCCGTTTCATTCAATCCGTAGGCCGCATAGACGAGGCGGTCGATTTCGAGCTGCTCGCTGCTGGCGTAGTCGTAACGCGGATTCCGGCGCTGCATCTCCATCACTCGATTCACGAGTTTGGCTGCTTCCTGAGCCTCGGTTGGACAAAACCGAATCGGCACTTCTTTCAATGCGTCGACGTCGAACGCAACCGTGTGCTCCAGATAATTCTTCATCACGAACTTTCCGAGTCGCGACGCGAGCCAGGCTAGCAATTCGTCCAACGATGCGCCCGCAGATGCGAAGAGTTTCGAGCTCATCACATCGAATGGGTTCGACTCGGCGAAGCGAAACGTCGGCGAGTAAACGCCTCGCATCGAAAAAGTGATGCCTTTGGTAAAATAGGAATCGGCGTTCTGAAACCGCGATGCAATCGAGTCGTTGCCTCCGTTTTCTCCGCGCGAACGATTTCTTTCGCGGGTCGTCAGAGTCTTCATCCGGTTTACTGCCAACTCACTCCAATCTATGAAATAATTGGTCGGAACCCAATAGTTTGGCATCCAGCCTTCGTCAGAGTCGGATTCGCCACCCTTGTCGTAAGGCACGATATAGCGGCCGCCAAAATAACGAGACGAACGACGATTGTCCTTTGAAATCCCATGATGGACGACCTCACGACGCAGGGACTCGTCGGATCGAATGCGCTCTAGGTCATGTTCGTTCAGTAAATATTGCCGGTAATCCTCGATAGATCGGTAGGATCCGCGTGCGTCTGGATTCTGAAAAAGGTAGGTATCGTTATCGCCGGTTTGCAGACCAACCTTAACCTCTGCGATGTCCCTTAGCTTCACCAATCGCACCGCATTGCCGTTGAGTGTGATGGTGCGCACAGGCACACGTTTTCCGCTGATGATTTCATGCGACACCGGTGCGCTGGTGTCGTTCATCAGTGCGAAGAGCTTGGGTGAAGCGACGAAGAAGGGGAGGTTGCTGTTGGTCGTGATGAGGCTCTGGCGGTAGTGGTAGATAGCGTAGGTTTGGTTGGAGACATTTTGCCGACGGCTGATGGGGCCGGTGCCTTCGGTTTGATACAGCAGGTGGAGGAAATACTCGAAGCGGTCGTGAATGGAGACGTTGGTGAGGTCGGCCATCTGGCAGGTATGGTCGGCCGTCGACGGGCCGCGCTGGGTGAGAATGACGGCGCAGTTGACGGTGGCTTTGAAGGTGTCGCCGGCAACCCGGATCATCTTGTGGACGCGGTGGCGGAGCATCTGCTCGCGCAGAGGGCGGTGCGCCTTGATGGTCATGAAGGTGTCGCTGACGATGTAGGCGAGCACGCCGCCCTCGGCGAGTGGACTGGGTCGGGCGGGGTCGCCAAGAAAACGAGCGATGAAAGCGCCGTAGGGATCTTTGGAGCCGAGACCAAGCTGCTCCTGCAGTTCTTCGCCGATTTTTGTGCCGCCGTAGGGTGGATTGCCGATCACGATGTGGAAGGGCGCGGGATGGCGATTAGCACCCTCGCCGACCAACTCGGGAAAGAAGGTTTCGACGTTAAAGAAGGGGGCGGCGACGGTCGCGTGTTTGAACCACTCGGCGAGCCATTGCCGGTCTTGTTCGTAGCGCATCTGGGCATTGGCTGAGTGGATACCCTTGGTTTTCTCGGCGAAACCGGGAAAGAGGGTGGCGAGCTGGCCGCCGATTTCGAGAGCGAGGGCGTCGCGGCGTTCACGAGGAGTGCCGGGTTGATAGTATTCCTCGCGGATGCGTCGGAGGTTTTCCAGTGTGGGACCGGCCAGAAGGTCGTGCTCGGCGTTGCACAGGGTGTTCGCGCAGACAAGATTGGTCTCAAGGTTGGGCAGGGATTGCAGGCCGTAGTTGTGGGCGCGGTCGGCGAGCTGAACGTCTTGCTCGATGACGAGGGTGAGGAAGAAACGGAGTTTGGCGATCAGAGCGGCGAGGGGTTGGATGTCCACGCCGTAGAGGTTCTTCTGGATGACGCCGAGTTTGCGCAGGTAATCGTAGCTTTTGCCTTCCATGCCACGGCTGGCGTCGTCGCGCATGGGAGCGGGCAGGCGGTCGAGGAGGCGTTGTTTCCAGCGTGCATTGTCAGGGTCCACGCGGCCGAGGAGCGTGACCATGCGGTGGAGCATGCCCATCGGGAATGCTCCGGAGCCACAGGCGGGGTCGAGCACGCGAGTGGATTCGAGAATGTCCACGACACGTCCGGCAATGGGCGAAAAGTCGAGGTCTTCGCCGGACTCGAAGCAGAGGTGGGCGAGGAGCTGGAGATCGTCCCGGGTGGCGCCGATTTGCTCAAAACGAGTTCGCAGATGGAGGTGGAGCGCCTCGTTGACCATGTAGTCCACGATGCGTCGCGGAGTATAGTAGGAGCCGGATGCCTTGCGCGCGGACTCGGCGGCGGCTTTGTCGTCGGGATCGATCTCAGCGAGAAGGTTTTCGAAAACGAGGCCGAGCAACTCGGGGTCGAGGGCGACGTCCTCTTCCAGCGGAGTGTTTTCGGCGACGGTGAAGCGATAGCGGTCGAGGATGCGGTTGAGGCCTTCGGTGGAGTATTTGGCCTTCTTTTTTCCGCCGACTTCGATGGCAAAGCCGTCCGCAGCCGTGGCGTAGAAGAGTTTGTCGGGAACGCGCAGGGCTCCATCGTCTATGGTGTCGGAGGCGTTGTCCTCGGGGAGGGCGTCGAAGAGACCACCGTTGAGATAAGGGATGCGGTCAAACAGATCGTAATCGAAGGTCTCGGGCAGGTGATTTTTACCGAGGTAGGCGAGTTGCTTGAGTTCGGCGCGGGTGACGGTGCGGTCTTGGGCAGCGGCGGGTCCCGTCTTGCGCCGCTGGTCCATGGGACGGTTGAGCGCTTGGAAGAAAATGTTTTGGAGGACGCCTCGATAGTAGTGATTGGACTCGGGATCGTAGGGCGCACGAGTGAGCACGCGGCGCTGATCGGTGATTGTGTAAAGCTCCAGCAGTTCAGCGGGGATGAGCCGCATTTCTTTGAGAAACCACGCAAAGAGGGTTCGGCAGATCAGGCGGACAGTGAATTCCTGCGTGGCGCGAGCGCGGTGTGCGATGTCATCGGGAGTGTGGTCAGGCAATCGGGCGAGTTTGATCTCGGCGGCAGCCCAGCGGAACCATGTGACGAGGTCGCGATAGAAGGAGTCCTTGAGTTCCTGGATGGAGAAGAGCTTTTGCCATGCGTTGTCGAGCTGGGTAAAAGTCCGAATTTCGTCGCCATGAGTGCGGAGCTGTCGCAGCGAGAAACGCCCGAGGAGGTCGAGGTGGGCGCGATGGGGTGCAACGGGTGCGATGTCGCGGATCAGGGAGACGCGAGTGAGGACATCGCGGGTGCCATCACGAAGGTTTTTTCGGCGGTTGATGATCGCGAGCGAAAGGAGGTCTCCGCAACGGAAGAGGACGAGGATCGGCTGGGGGACAAGGCGGTTGAGTGCACGAGTAATCTCGGAAAGCTCCTTACGGGTGGTCGGCAAACCGTCGGGCCGGGCCTCAAGATCGAGCGCAAAGAAGAGGTAGGAACGGATATCCTTGGTCTCGTAGGGTTCGGCAATGTCGAGATCAAGAGCGCCCTCGGTCGCGGTGCGCAGTTCGGCGTCGGTGAGCTGGAAGAGGAAATGGATGGAGCGCCAGCGGGAGAGAGCCGCGTTGGCCTCCGTGAGAAGACCATCAGTGTCGAAGCGGGCACGCAATTCGGCGAGCGAGTTGATCGGGAGAACGCGGGCGCTGCGGTAGCCACAGGCGCCGAAAAAACCGAGGGCGGCCTCGCGCAGGGGTTGGCCGTTGAAGGCGGCGAGGGCGGACCGGAGGGAGGAATGGAGGGTTTCGGGCATGAGGCGGATGGTCGAGGCGGATGGATGGTTGAGGCGGATGGGATGCCAGAGGCCGGCGGTGAGGTCGTCTGAACAATAGGGGCACTCTCGCGGTGCGCGCGTCAACCATATCAGAGGCCGGCGGTGAGGCGGTGGCGCTGGCGGGGACTGGTGGGCTTGCCGGGGATGGTGCGTTCAGGCCAACCGGGCTTGAACTGCGGTTCGGGGCAGATTTGGCGGAAGTGCCTGCGGTCTTGCAAGTTCATCGCCTCCTGCAGGTTTTCCCGGGTGGCGGATTCGATGGCCGCTTGGAGCAGGTTGGCGGCTTGCCCGGCGGCTTGCTGGGTGACTCGCGTGGCAGGGACGTCCAAGGCGGCAGCCAACTCAAACAAGGCATCATTTACCAATGGCTTATCTTGCATGGTGGCTTGCTGGGTAACTTGCGGAGGTGAGGGGGCGATGCGAAACGGAGCCGGGCGCCAAGCCCATGCCGAAACCGTTTGAGGCAAGGCGGTTCTGGTGATGAGTGCCGCTTGGCCCCTTTGTGGCCGGCATGAGACGATGGACACATAGTCATACGTCTGGCCCCTTTGGCTCCTTTGGCAGAGTGATCATGTGGAATGCCCCTTATGCCCCTTTGGTGCCCCTTTGTTTAGTCGGTAGAAAACGCCTTTGCCGGTCGTGCCCTGTTTCTCGAATACGCCCGCCGCAACGAGCGCGGATAAATCCTGGGATGCCGTGCGTTTGGCCGCGCTGAAATGGGTCTGGAATTCCGCGTTGGTGATGCGACCATGGGTTTTCACCCAAGTGATGGCTGCAAGCTGGCGGTCGTTAAGCCCGAGACCAGCGAGGTGGATTGTTGTATAGAGGTCGCGCCAGAGAGTAAGGACGAATTCCCCGGAATCGGTGGCGAAATCGGGCTCGGCAAGGGCGTGGGCGCGGCTCTCGCGGATCATCATGAGGGTGCCGGTGCCGAATTTCTCGATGTAGCGGGCAAGGAAAAGCGCGTCGCAGAGGTGGGCGTTGCGCGCAATCGAAGTGTGCGGGAAGCGGAGTTTTTCCGGGGTGAGGGGCGGGCGCAGACCGCCGGGGTTGCGAATCTCGATCCGGTCGGCAAAGACGGAGACTTGGATGGCGGCGGCGGACGCGTAGTCGCGATGGGCGACGGCGTTGACGATGGCCTCGCGCACGACGTCGGGCGGGATCTCGTAGGCGACGGGGGCGGCGTTGCTCAGGGCGCGGGTGCCGACGCTGCGGTTGATGACGCTGAGCACGAAATTGGTGGCGAGGTCCACCTGCTCGAGGACGGTGCCCCTGAAAATCTGGTAGAGCGGCACGGGGCGGGCGACCTCGGTGCCGTGGAAGTGCATGCAGCGAATCTCGGCAGAGGGCAGCCAGCGGATGGGGTCGCGGCCGAAGAGCAGCACGGCGGCGCGCGACGACGTGTCGCCAGCGAGCAAGTGCAGGTGGGCAAGGATGTTGGCGACGGGTGTGTTTTCCGGCAGGGGAAACTGGCGCGCAGCGCGGGCGTGGCGGACAAAGGCGGCGACGGCTTCGGGGGAGAGGTCGGCCTCGGTCGCTGTGGCGTGGGCGGTGACGCAGGGGCCATCCTCGAAGGGGCCGGACTGGATGATGCCTTGGCGGGAGAGGTGTTCGACGAGGCTGGCGTAGACGGCGGACTTTAGATCGTCGATGGAGGCGGCACGCCGGCGGACGACCTGGTCGCCGGCCTTGCGAACGAGGGCCTGCATCCTCGGGTGGCGGGTGGCGTCGGCGCCGAGCACCCAGATGCGGCGGTCTTTTCCG
Organism: Puniceicoccales bacterium; assembly: GCA_031256995.1. Taxonomy (GTDB): domain Bacteria; phylum Verrucomicrobiota; class Verrucomicrobiia; order Opitutales; family UBA953; genus CALNBE01. The sequence goes on along the minus strand of JAIRPL010000022.1, from coordinate 44,691 downwards.
GCGGCGCCCGCGCGGTCGAACTCGCGCTCGGTGGGTGAGATGCCCTCGGTGTCCTCGCAACCGTATTCCTGTCCGAAAAGCCCGAGGTAGAGATCGCAGCGATCCACCTCGGCGAGATAAACTTGGTCGGCGCGCCGGCCGGACACGGGGACATCCTCGAACAGGAAGACTTCGAAAAATTGCGACAAGAGCGGATCGCCGTGCACATAGTCCTTGAGCGCGCGGCGTTCTGCCTGGAGTTCCTTCTGGACGGAACTCACAAAGATGGAGGAGCGCGGAATGGCGGCGGGCATGGAGGAGGAGAAAGGCGTGCGGGGGTTTACGTGGTGGAAGCCTGGCCTGCGGACGGGTGCAACACCAACCAGGTGACAAGGGCGAATTCGGTTTCGTTGGCGCGGGGCTGCTCTTCGACGGCGGGGAGGATGAACTGGCGGCTGGTTTGCAGGCCTGTGGCGAGTTTTTGCTGGAAGGTCGCGGTGATGGACTCGATGGCGGAGCGGATGAGGCGCGACGGGTGGCCCATGTCGGCGCCGTTGGCGGTGGCGCGGTCGAAGAGGCGGCAGAGTTCGGCGCAGGGTTCGGTTTTGCCGAGGGCAAGCTCGCGGAAGAGGCCGAGGATGGTTTTGACCTGGGTGCAGGCGAGGCGCACCTCGCCGTCGGCGCGCACGTAAACGAGGTAGTGGGGCGCGAGGGGGTTGATTTTTTCCGTCCCGGTGGTGGGGCGGGCGGCGCCAGCGTTTTTGGCGAAGAGGCCGAGAAAGGTGCGCGGGGCGGACTTGGGGACGATGACCGTGCGCTGGCTGGAATAGCCGAGCGTTTTGAAGAAACCGAGGGCGGCCTCGCGCAGGGGTTGGCCGTTGAAGGCGGCGAGGGCGGACCGGAGGGAGGAATGGAGGGTTTCGGGCATGAGGCGGATGGTCGAGGCGGATGGGATGGTTGAGGCGGATGGGATGCCAGAGGCCGGCGGTGAGGTCTTCTGAACAATAGGGGCGCTGGCGCGGTGCGCGCGTCAACCCGATATCAGAGGCCGGCGGTGAGGTCGTGCAGGTCCTGGGCGATGACGCCGGCTTGTTGCAGGCGGTGGCGGAGATCCGGGGCGATTTCCGGCGCGATGGCGACGAACTCGCACCTCCAGCCGCGGAAGCGTCCCTGGGCCTGGATGAATGACCCGGCCCCGGAGCGCAGGCTGTCGAGGGAGGAGAGGAGTTTTTCCGGGTTGCGGCGGCAGGTGCCGAAACGGATGCGTTGTCCAGGCTCGGAAACGGCCACCAGGTCGATCTCGACGTCGCCGCGATCCCAGTAGCCGTGGATGCGGTCACTCAGCGGGAAATCGCCGAGGCCGAGGCGGCTGCGTTCTTCGTAGAGCTGGCCGGCGAGGGCCTCCAGGGCGTGGCCTTCGACCGTGGCGAGGCGCTCGTCGGCCTGGGTGATGAGTTCCTCCAGGGGGCGGAAGGCGGTGGCGGAGACGGGGCGCTGGAGGGCGGAGAGCCAGGCGCGGAGGAAATTGTCGCGAATGTAGTAGCGGCCGCTCCGCGCCTTGGCGGGGGAGAAGGTGGGGAGCTTTCGCTCGATCATGCGGTAACGCTCGGTGAGAATTTTCAGGTAACCGCCGATCTGCTTGGTCTCCCCGGCCCGGGATACCTGGGCGATGGCGGCCTCGATCTCGGCATTGGTGCAGCCGGGATGCTTTGCCAGGTGCTGGAGCACCATGTCGTAGCGGCCGCGAAGTTCGCGAAGGAACCAGTTGTCGGCCTCGCCGCGCAGGGGCGAGGAGCTGGCGAAGAAAAGGCGCTGAAGGAGCTTGCGGCGTTCCGCGCCAAGCACGTCCTGCTCGTAGGCGTCGCGGTAGAATTTGGGCACGCCCTCAAAGAGATTCCAGAGGAAGAGGAGGCGTTGTGGAGAGGTGTCGGCATGGACTCGCAGGATTTCGAGAATCGAGGCGGTGTCCAGGTGCCCAAGATCGAGCCGGTCTGTGGTGCGATTAAAAAGCGGCGCATCGCGGTTTTCCAACAGGGCGGTCATCTCCGCGTGCAGGGAGCCGAGGACAATAAGCCCGCCGGAGATTTCGGATGCGCGGGCGGCAAGGCGGTCCACCTCGGCCTGAAGCAGGGAGCAGAAGTCACCGAGCGGCTTGCGGTGAAAATATTGGAATTCGTCGATGGCCACAATGTGGCCGGCCTCGGCCAGACGCGCCACGAGCCGGGCGAGTTCTCCCAGGTCGGACACGCGCTCAGGCCGCCCAAAAGTCTCCAGATAGCCGTTACAGGCGGCGACAACTCCAACGGGATCGGAATCGGGAATTTGCAGGTAGAGCGTGCGTGCGCGTTGCTCGGCGCTCAAGGCCTCCTGAATGAGCGTGGTTTTGCCGATGCGCCGCCGTCCGGATATCTGGAGAAAGAACCAGCGACGCCGGGCAAGAATGGCCTGCAACTGGCTCAATTCGACACGACGGCCGTAGAAACTCCAAGGGGAACGCATGGGGGAATTCCTAATATAAAAGTTTTTACCTAAGACAATGTTGTTTTATAATTGATTGAGAATCAAGGAATAAAGTCAAATGCGTCTTATTAAATTTTAGACCAAAGGCTCACCCAAGGCCGGCAGTGGCGGGTTCGGAATGAATCACCAGCCAGGTGACGAGTTCGAATTCGGTTTCGTTGGCTCGGGGCTGCTCTTCGACGGCGGGGAGGATGAACTGGCGGCTGGTTTGCAGGCCTGTGGCGAGTTTTTGCTGGAAGGTCGCGGTGATGGACTCGATGGCGGAGCGGATGAGGCGCGATGGGTGGCCCATGTCGGCGCCGTTGGCGGTGGCGCGGTCAAAGAGGCGGCAGAGTTCGGCGCAGGGTTCGGTTTTGCCGAGGGCAAGCTCGCGGAAGAGGCTGAGGATGGTTTTGACCTGGGTGCAGGCGAGGCGCACCTCGCCGTCGGCGCGCACGTAAACGAGGTAGTGGGGCGCGAGGGGGTTGATTTTTTCCGTCCCGGTGGCGGGGCGGGCGGCGGCGGCGCCTTTCTGGCGGAGGCAGAAGATGATGCCGCCACCGGCGGTGAGCGGGAGGTCGGCGCGGGCGGGGACGACGGCGTGGAGGCCGGGGGGGGCTTTTTCGAGCTGCTCGCGGTTGAGCTCCAGGAAGCGGAGGAGGTCGGCGCGGAAGTCGTCGAGGGAGAAGTCGGCGAGCGTCACCGAGTCCTCCAGGTCTTCGAGGTCGAGGATCTCCTTGCGCATGCGTTCGAGCTGGCGGTCGCGCAGGCGGAGGTCGGTGGTGACGAGATCTTCGAGTTGTTTCTCGTCGAGGGGGTTGTCGGTCTGGGTGGCGGTGAGATCGACGAGGGCCATGCGGGCCTCGACGCGCTGCTTGAGGTTGATGTAGCGGTCGAGGTGGGCGGTGGGCCAGAAGTTGACGAGGTGGACGGCGGTGGCGCGGGAGCCGATGCGGTCCACGCGGCCGAAGCGCTGGATGATGCGGACGGGGTTCCAGTGGATGTCGTAGTTGATGACGGTGTCGCAGTCCTGGAGGTTCTGGCCCTCGGAGATGCAGTCGGAGGCGATGAGCACGTCCACCTGCGGCGCGGCGGGGTCGCCGGCGCGGCGTTTGGCGCGCGGGGCGAAGTCGGTCAGGATCGCGGTGTAATCGGAGCCGGGCGTGAGGGTGGACGCATTCCGGCCGCTGCCGACGACGAGGGAGGCGTGGATGCCAAGGTCCTCGCGCAGCCAGCGGTGCAGGTTGTCGTAAAGGTAGCGGGCGGTGTCGGCGTAGGCGGTGAAGACGAGCACCTTGCGGTTGGGGAGGCCGTCCTTGTCGAGGGGCGGGTTCTGGATCTTGGCGGCGAGGCGGGCGCGCAGTTCGGCGAGCTTGGCGTCGCGGGCCGGGGTGACGGGTTCGGCGAGCTTGAGCAGGCCGTTGAGCTGGCGGCGGTCCTCGGCGAGGCGGGCGCGCCAGGCGTCGAGGTCCAGGTGCGCCATCTTGAAGGTGACGCGGCGGCCGATTTCGAGCGCGGCGGCCAGCTCGGGGTCGTCGTCCTCGACGTCCTCGGGGGCGAGCGCCTCGAAGTCGAGATCGGGATTGGCGTCGCGGCGGGTCTCGAACGCGGCCATGCGCTGTTCGAGGCGGTCGATTTTGTCCAAGGTGGTCACCAGCGAGCGGCGGAAGGAGTCGATGGAGCTTTCGAGGCGCTTCAGCAGCGTGATGCGCATCATGTGGGTGAGGATGCGCTCGCGGCCTTGCTGTGTGAACCCGCCGATGCGCCGGGTGTAGTGCTCGACGGTGGCCGGCGGGAGGGTGGCGCGGAGGTGCTCGGCCGGGCGGAAGACCCAGAGTTTGTATTCCGCGAGTTTTTCCGCGATCACGTCGTAGGGCGGGAACTCGCCGGCGGTGTCGATCCCGGGGTGCAGGGAAACCGGCGGCGTGCGGGCCGGGAACCCGCCGAGCCGGGCCATCTCGGCCTGGTAGTGCCGGGAGACGTGTTTCCGGGAGCGGGCGATGGTGATGGCGTCGAGCAGCCTGATGAAGTCGCCGCCGAGGACGTGGATGAGGTCTTTTTTCTGGCGCTGTTCGACGGGTTTTTTGGACCACTCGGTGAAGCGTTTCCGGGCCTCGCGGGTGGTCGCCCTGAGCGAGGGGATCCCGAGATTGCCGGAGAAGAACGCGTCGGCGGCCAGGCCCTCCGGGGTGTCGCGCGCGACATCGCCGCCCGCGATGAACGAGAGCTGGTTGCGCAGGTCGGCGAGGGAGTTGTTCACCGGGGTGGCGGAGAGGAGGAGGACCTTGGTGCGCGCGCCGGACTGGATGATGTCCTGCATGAGGCGCTGGTAGCGGCTGCGGCGTTCGGCGCCGTCCTCGCGGGGCTTGCCGAGGGTGTTGTTGCGGAAGTTGTGCGACTCGTCGATGACGACGAGATCGAAGGCCCCCCAGTGGAAGTCGCGAAGCTCCTGGACCGCGCCGGACGCGCCGCCTTCGCGCGAGAGGTCGGTGTGGGCGAGGACGGTGTAGCCGAAGCGGTCGGCCGCGAAGGGATTGTGCCTGCTGGCGCAGTGGGCGGGATAGAGGTCCCAGTTGCCGCGCAGCTTGCTGGGGCAGAGGACGAGGACTTTCTCGTTGCGCAGCTCGAAGTATTTGATGACGGCGAGCGCCTCGTAGGTTTTGCCCAGGCCCACGCTGTCGGCGAGGATGCAGCCGCCGTGGGTCTTGAGCTTGTTGATGGCGGATTTGGCCCCGTCTTTCTGGAAGGCGAAGAGGGAGTTCCAGATCCCGGTCTCCGGGAGCCGGATGCGCCGCAGGCTTTCCTCGATGTCGCGGCCTTCGTCGATGAAGCGGCGGAAGACCTCGAAGAGGGTCTTGAAGTAGATGAACTCGGGCGGCTGGTCGCGGTAAACCTGGAGCAGGTAGTCGAGGACGGCCTGTTTCACGTCCTCGACGCGCGAGGTGTCGTTCCAGAGTTCCTCGAACCACTGCTGGAGGTCGGCGCGGTCGCGGTTGCCGTCGACGACGAGGTTGAGTTCGACGTTGTTGTTGGCCGCGCCGAGACCCAGGCCGCGCGTGGTGAAGTTGGAGCTGCCGACGATGGCGGCGGAGACCTCGCCCCGGCGGATGTGGGACATCTTGCCGTGGAGGAAGCCGGTGCGGGTGACGGAGCGGACCTCGACCTTGTCGCGAATCCAGGCGGCGCAAGCCTGGGCGATGTGGCGCTGGTTGAGGCCGGAGGCGGGGGCGATCCCGTCGTCGCGAAGGACGCAGGCCGCGCCCTCCTTGCGCCCGGGGTCGAGGTTGCGGATGAACGCGGCCTCGCCGAAGAGGAGCCGGATGCGGCCGAGGTTGTCGAGCTGGGCGCGAAGCCTGTCGTAGGCGAAGACCGTGAAGTAGGCGGTGACGATGTCGAGCTCCGCCCCGGCGCGAAGCTCCGCCCGCAGGAAATCGCCCACGGTCCCCCGGTGGTGGTTATCACGGATGCCCGATGAGTTATGCAGACTGGGAATGGACATGTTGAGTTCAGGGAATGCCTCCTTGCGGCAGATGAGGCATCCCATGCGCCTGGCAGTGTCAGGCGCAAGGCATATGCGCCGCAAGCCATGAGGATCGGGAGGGCCACTTTTCCGGCCTCACGATTCTGGCGGGCGCGGATATCGCATTCGCCCGGGCGCGCGTCCGAACGGTTTTGCGGACGCAGGAGGCTTCTGGCGCTCAGGGGGGGCAGACGTGGGCTGTGGCGTAAAACGATGGAGCAATCGACGCGGGAACGCGGCGACCTCGTTTGTGAATCTGATCGTGCAATGCCTGCCTTCGCCTTGAAAACACTCCCCGCGCAACTGCGCGCCATTCGCGTCCCTGCCCGGTCTGCTTGGGGACGCTTCATTACCGCGCTGAGTCCGACCCGGTAAAACGCTGCCGTGGCCTCAAGGCTTTTTATGACAAACACGGCTGGGCCGACGAAGCCGCCTGGACGCAACGCCAGCTCGACAAGATCGCGCCCAGCCCATCCGGAGGGCGGGGGCGTTTTTGAAAACCTCACACGCTCCGGGCAACGCAGCCCTCCCACCTATCCCCGGACGCCCTCGGTCCGGGGACGCACTCGGACGATGGCACCGGAGCAATCGCATCATGCGGCCAGATGGCCCGCGCCAGCCCGAACCGTTTCCCGCGCGGCGAACACGGCCACATGCACGGCCTCGCGGACGGCGTGGAACTGGTGGTAGCCAGCGATCTTCTTCACGATCCGGTCGCCGTCCTGCCCGAAGAGGATGAAGTGCTTGAGGTAGTCGAAGAACAGCGCGCGGGCGAAGAAGCCGCGGATGATCTTCTCGATTTCAAATTCCACGACCGGCTTGTCGTCCTCGTTTTTGATCGTGCGCCACGGCATGAAGCGCTCACGGTCGGCGGTGAGGGAGCCAACGCGGGCGGTAAACCCGCCGCTGATGATGAGGGCCTCGTTGGTGTTAAAAATGTCGGGAATCTCCTCCTTGTTGGCTTGGAGTTGCCGCCAGGCTTTCCAGATGTCGGCCTGTCGTCGGCGGGATTTTTCAACTCAATGATGGCGAGCGGCAGGCCGTTGATGAAGACGACGAGATCGGGCCGACGGGTCTTGTTCGGACCTCTGATCGCGAACTGGTGATGACGAGAAATTCGTTGGTGTCGAGGTGCTGCGTGGAAAATTGCGCGAGGCGCAGTTCATCGTGTTCGACCGCGTCGCCCTCGCGCCAGCTCACGGGCAGGCCGGCGAGCAGCAGGCGGTGAAAGTCGCGGTTGCGCTGCGCGGCGACAGGATGGTCGAGCTTGAGCACGTGCTGCACCGCCTCGTCGAGCACGGCGGACGGCACCTGCGGATTGAGCCGCGCCAGCGAGCGCGCAAGCCGCTGCACGAGCACAACTTCGCGGTAGCTGGCGCGCTCCGGCGCGGAGCCGTCGTGCGCGATGTCGGGACCGAAGACTGTTTCCCAGCCGCCTTCGCGGAACCGCCGAGGCACTGTTGTTCGAGTTGGTCTTTGGTGATCATGGTTTGATTCCTTCAGGATGAATCTTACAACGAGAGCCTGTCACCACCGACGACCCTATAACGCACAGGCTTGCTCTTCTTCACCTTTTCGAGCGTTCCCGCCGCCAATAACTCCTTGAGCCAAGTTTTGGCTTGAGCCTTGTTGACCCCAAGCCGGGCGGCAATTTCCTCCTCGGTCAAGGCCTCGCAGAGTTCCCTGCGCAACAATTCTTGCACCAATTGCCACAGGACGGCCGCCGAAACTGTGGAACTTGAATTTGCAGTCATGGTCGCCACCGGCGCCGACTTAATGGCGGCCGGGGTTGCAAGCGTTTCGTTTGCGGAGGGCAATGGGATGCAGTCTTGCCGTCCATAAGGAGCCTGCTCCTTGTGCAAGGACAACGGTAGCTCCTCCTGGTCTGCGATGGTTGCTCCCCTCTCGTGCGATTCGGTCAGAAGGCGCATCAGGGCAGGTGCATCCACCGGTTCAGGCCAAGGCATCGCGCCGCGCTTCAAGAGCGCCAGATTCCCCGTCGGGGCATCCGCTCCGCTGCGTACAAACAAGGGGCCGAAGCGCAGCCGGTCCAGCTGCTCCACCGCTCCGGTCCACGTGCCGCCTTTTTCGTAATCCGAGCTCACCACCAGAGAGGCATCTGCCAGCGCGTAGATAAGTTTGTTGCGCTGCATGGCATGGCCGACGTTGAAGCCGGCGGCCGGATCGTAGGGGGAAATGATCACGAGTTGGCGCTCCATGAGCGCTTCACGATTATCGCGCGCCAGTGCGGCCCGTTCCAGAGTGTCTGCCAGCACGCCGATCACCACGCCGCCAGCCTTGAGCCCACCGCTCATGGCGGCGCGATCAATGCCCTTCGCCCCTCCTGAGATAACGCCCAATCCCGCCTGGGCTGCGAGACGCCCGGTGTTTTCCGCGTATTCAATCAAGGCGTCATCAATATGACGCGAACCCACCACTGCGAGACCGCCGACATTCAGCAGGGTTGCGTCGCCGCAGCCATACAATACGGGCGGGGCATCCTCCTTGAGCTTCGCCTTAAGGCGCCGGGGGTATCCCGGATCGGCCCGGCTCACGACCCAGATCGCACGACTGCTCCAGCGCTCCACCGCCTGGCTGAGCAAGAATCCGCGGGCCAGCAGCTTTTCCAAGCGGGGCAGGCCAAACCATTTCGCCCCCGCTGCAATCGCTTCCTTCGCCGCCGGTCTCGTCCCGAGCAGATCAGCCGGTTGAAGCTTTGCCTCACGAAGGCTGCGCGCCAGGCGGTTGTAGTCGCCGAGGCTGAGCAGTTCCTCCACGCCCTCACGCCGTCCCGCAAGCAGCGGAGCAGTGAGTAGCAGGATAGCCTGAGTATTAAGGGAAAGTGGAGCGGTCATTCGTCGGCGTGGGCGGTTGAGGCCAGGGCAAAAGGATAAACCGGGCCGCTGCCACCCTGAACCAGAAGACAGGCTGCAACCGTAAGTGTCCACCTGGAATCCACCATGTCGTCCACCAACAGCACCGGACCGGCGGGCGCCTGCGCCGTGAGCGCCAGCGCCCCGTCGATGTTGCGGGCCTGCTGGCTGCTGTTGGCCATCGTCTTTTGCTCGGGGCGGTCGTCCGTCTTGGCAAGCACCGGATGAAACGGCAGACCAAGCCTGGCAGCCAGCCGACGCGCAAAGCCGGGCACAAGATCGGGATGGCGGCGCGAGGGTATGCACGTCACCCAGGCCGGAGCCGGCTGCGGCGACCAAGACCGGACCAGTGCCGCGCTCGCCTCGACCAAGGCATCGTCGAAACGCCCGTCGCGAGTCTTCCCCCGGCGCACCAGATCGCCCCACCCCGCGTCGCCCCAGACGCACAGCATTTTGCCGGGTTTGGCGCGCAAATCTGGCGGTATGTTGCCGCCTGTCACTCCCAACGCGGCAAGTCCGCCTGTTGGCCACTGCTTGCGCGGATCGAGCGGCAGGCTGGTGCGGCGGAGAAAGGCTACCGCCTCGGCAACCAGTACGGAGTCCACCGTGGCTGGCAATGGCGCGAGCCGTGGGCCGGGAGCCCCCGTCGGCGTGCCGTCCAAGGCACGGATAAGGAAGTCCATGTGGCCCTCGCGCAACGCCACGTAATCCTGCATCTGCTTCTGTTCCTCGCGGCGCAGTGTGGTGAGGCGTTCGGCGCGCTGCCAGAAACCCTCGCCCAAATTGGCGGCGGTTAACTTCCACTTGGTATCATCTTTCGCAATGGGCGCAGGCGATTCGAGGGAGAGCAACTGCAGCGTCTTGTCGATTCGGCCACGGCTCACATTTACGCGGGCCATCAATTCGTTGATCGAGAGTCCGTCCGGCGCCGCGCGCAGGGCGTCCAGCACGTCGGATACCTCCGTGCGCGAAGGGAAGGCGCTTTCGATGAAGTAGTCGGTGATATTCGTCTCTTCCTGCCCGCTCAGCAGCACGCCATGCGCGGCGGCGATGGCACGTCCCGCGCGTCCCACCTGCTGGTAATAGGCCACGACCGAGCCGGGCGTCTGGTAATGAATCACAAAGGCGAGATCGGGTTTGTCGAAACCCATGCCGAGCGCGGTGGTGGCGACGAGGGCCTTGACCTGGTTTTCAAGCAAGGCGTCTTCCAGTTTCACCCGCCGTTCGCCGGTTTCGGCGCTGTAGGCTTCGGCGGCGATGCCGCGGGATTGCAGCCAGCCAGCCACCCGCACAGCATCGCGCACGGTGAGCGTGTAGATGATGCCGCTGCCCGGAAGGGCCGGTATCTGGGCGGCCAGCCAGGCCATCCGTTCCTCCTGACGAGGCAGACGGATGGTTTGGAGCAACAACGAAGGCCGCCCCAACTCGCCGCGTGAAATCTCCAAGGCTGGCCCGAGGATTGTGCACAGGTCCTCCAGGACGCGGTTGTTCGCGGTGGCGGTGGTGGCGAGCACCCGCAGATTGGGCGGGAGCGAACGCAGGATGCGCTCGATCAGCCGGTAGTGAGGGCGGAAGTCGTGTCCCCAGTCCGAAATGCAGTGGGCCTCGTCCACCACCACCAGCGACACCCGTGCGGCGACCGGGGCGAGCACGTCGGTTTGAAAATGAGGATTGGCCAGCCGCTCGGGGGAGATGAGCAGGATGTCCACCTCGTCGTTTTGAATCGCGGCCTCGACGGCGGTCCAGTCGCCCTGGTTTTCCGAGTTGAGGGTGACGGCGCGCACGCCCATGCGCCTGGCGGCGGCGATCTGGTTGCGCATGAGGGCCAGCAAGGGCGAGATGAGGATGGCCGGTCCAGCACCCTGCTCGCGCAGCAGTTTGGTAGCGATGAAATAGACCGAACTCTTGCCCCAGCCGGTTTTTTGCATGACCAACAACCGTCCGCGACCTTCCACGATGTGGCGGATGGCATCCTCCTGGCCGTCGCGGAAGACCGCTTGAGGGTTTTGGGTGCCTATGCGCAGGAGATTGAGGGAAGGAGAGGGATCGTAAGACATGGCTGAGTGGCAGAGCGTGAAATTACCATAACTATAAACCGGCAAGCCAGCGACGAAGGCCGGCGCGGAGGCGGCGGGTGGAATTTGTATCGACGCGTGGCTTGGGTCATCTTGCCTCGGATGGCGTCCACGAGGCGTTTGGCGTCCTCGTTCCACCACGGATCCATTTTGAGGTGGTTGGTCGGGGTGGCGGGGAGGAAGTAGAGCGTCTGGCTCTCGGCGTGACAGCGTTCGAGCACGGCCCATCCGTAGAAACCGGGATCGTCGCAACCGCTGGGTGCGTAGAATAAAACGATGGTGTCGCCGGTCTCAGGCAGGGCCTTGGCGAGTTTCTTGCCGTAGCGCCAATGCCACGGTTTGCCCTCCCAGATTTCGTAGCGGAAAGTCTCGGGCGACCAGTCTTGGGCGTTGAGTTGGTAAAGCCTGGTGCTCATGGGTTGTTTGTTTTTTCAGATCTCCGGTTAGGGATATTGGTGGACTACATGCCGCAAACTACGTGAGGAATTTTGCATTCGTTTACCGTGATCGTTTTGGGGAAGAAAAGTACGCTCGAAGGGATCTTCTCCGAGTATTTCCGGAAGGCTGTGTTGTAGAAGTTTCGCAAGATAAACCCTCCGAATACAAGAGGCCCAAGTGGGGAACAGACGGGTATTCGACAGTTTTTATATTGGCCAAGCGTGAGGTGAGAATACGGATGGTGAATATCCACAAATTTCCTGGCATCGTTACTAAAGTCGAAACGGACGGGAAAGGGAACGATATTTCGAGCGATCACATCCGCGTAGATCTCGTCTTCCAAGTACACCTCCGGGTCATTTTGGAAATGTTCAAGGTCAGGCGATGGGAAATAGGATAATGAATGTTCAGTGATCGCCCCCTCTTGGAACCGGTAGCGAAGTGTAATCAATGCTCCGTCCAGCATCTTAATGTTGAAGCATCGCGCCTTTTCGAGTTCAACGTAGATGTCTCTGTAAGCGACGTTCTTCAATGCTACGGACATACCAGCGGCGTTACTGACTGTGATCTCGAAAGGCCCGTTGGTATTGCCATACGTCGCCAGAAAGTTCTGTTCATTCGAAAGGCTCAACCCAACGAACGCCTCCGTAAGATCGTTTATCTGTTTGATGGTTTGTTGAGGAGTCATTTCCGCTTATGTTTGGATTTCCTCGCTAGATGAGCCTCCAATTTTTTGACAAGCTCGTCGGGATAGTCCTCTAGAATGCTTTCGCCTGAATCCAACGATTCGATTATTTCCGCGAAATTTATGCGACGTCTAGTGCTTCGCTCCTGCTCAGCTTTCGACATGTCCCGGTTTACGGTTTGCATGGTTTTACGCTCCCCCTCAGTAGGGTAGCGAAAATGTAGAGCGAAATTCGCAGCCTTTGCCTTTTCGTATTCGGCTTTCAGGGCGGCCATCGTCTTCCCGACCCCAAGAACTCTAACCCAAGCCTTCGACCGTGTGATTGCTGTGAAAAGACGGTTTCGAACAAGTGCCACATTTCGCGGCAAAAACGCATCATAACAGTCTTGCGCGTTTATCACGTAGACCATTGCAGCTTCATTACCTTTGGCGCGGTATATCCCTGTAAAAGTCACGGTCCCAGGCTCGGTGAAGACATCCGCAATAGTCGTCACACCAGCAAGGTTGGAATTCACTCCTTCCCGCATGAGCATTTGCCGCGCAGGTCCGACTGCATCCTTGGTTTTGAGTGGATCGGGGTTAATCACGACGATGTCATCAGGGATTAACTCTTCCTCTACCAAGTTACGTTTAATCTCAGCAACGAGCCATGCAGTTTGTTCTTCTACCGAGTCAAAGACTTCAAAACGGATCAAATCTTCGACTGAAGAATGTCTCTCCAAAAAATCGGGACTTGAATCTGGCGTGCGACGTAGCGTGACAAGTTCTCCGTCATCGATTTCGCCCTCTTTTGCTTCATAACCAATATCAAACCAGAGAGTTTTATTTTCGAATATTTGGACGAGCCCCTTGTCTCGATACACTCCAAATCCGAGTGCATGAGCAGTTGAAAGGACTGGTCGAGAGTTTCGGTAGCAAGTATCCAAAATAATGTCCTGCTTAGGTTTTCCGGCCTCAGCGGGGTGAATAACGACACGAGGTGTTCCATCTGTATTCTTACCAAAGATATCTTCAACCGGGGGAAGTGATCTATTGCCTAAGTTTTGGAGCTCATCGTATGCATATACGAGCCGCTTCGGCTCTTTGAGGTATTCATAACAGAGCAGCAAAAAATTGGGCGCAAAGTCCTGCGCTTCATCTACAAGAATCGCATCGTATTTCGGCGCAAGTTGTTTCACGCCTTGGAGGGCGATGTCGCAGACTGACTCAAATGCTTTGTTTGATCCATAGCGCGCTTTGGCGGGACCAAAATCGGAATACTCCACCCCGTGGTCACGGCAGAACTCGTAATAAATACCTGTGCGTTCTTTGCCGCCCGGTGCACCCCAAGCGTTGATAATTCGGACCTTCTCCCAATCGGGTTCTTCGTTCGCTTGCTCCAGAACGAAGGTTGTAATGAGATTCTCAAACTGCTTCTTAAGAGAGCGCGTGTTGAATGTGACGGCGATGAGCCAGTCCGGATGGCGCGCATGCAAATATGCAACCTTAAGCGCCAGGACAATTGTCTTTCCGCATCCGGCAAGCCCGCGAATGCGCTGAACTCCTTCATAAGTTTCAACAACTGCTGCACTTTGTTGGCTGTCCAGATTGGCGATGGATTCCTCCAAGGCTTTCACCTTTGAACCTCTCGAGGTTTGGCTGTGTAACTCGCGCTTCTTTCGGCCCCTCCGGAGTGTCGATATCGCCTGAATTACAGAAACCAGTGGTTTGTAGAACTCAGCATTGAAATCTTCGAGATTGCCAATGGCGGAGAGGAGGGTGTCAGTATTGCACACTAGGCCTCCGTCTTTCTCGCAGTCAGGAAGTTGTGCAACCGCCGGTGCAAAAGTGAGAGTTTGTGGCTTTACCTGAAGATCACGCCTTCGAATCAGCGCCTGATGTTGAAGTAACTTTGACCGCATTTTGTTAAACGCTTCATCTTGGATCTCCGCATAGTCGGGAAGGACCTTGCCCTCCACGAGACTGATCAAAACTAAACCCTTGCTAGGCGAAATGAGCAGAGCGTCTATTGGAAACGAGCCTTCAGGGGTGCCAATGATTGGATAGCCGATGTAAAGAGTTCCGTCGAGGTCCGCCTCAGCGCTGAGGATTTGTGCGAGCTGCTTGCTCGCAACAGGCTTATCTGTGCTGCCCCATACTGTGTTAATCATGGCGTTGGTCGGTTTAATGGTTGATTTGCAGAGTGCCACTCAGAAATTGAGGTAGCAGCGTATTGCGCAGGGTGGCGAGGGTGCGGGATTGGATGCGGTTCGCGACGATTTTATCGAGCAGCGGCTGGATGCTCGGTGTCAGTGTTTTAATCAGCGACATTGGAGGAACAAGAACCTTTGCTTCAGTGAGGTGCTTGCGCTGGATGTGGCCCATCGTGGTCGCTTTTGAGGCGGCGATAAGGCGGAAATTATCCAGATGCTGCCGCGTCCAATGGTAATAGAACCATTGCGGGAAATCGTGCGAAGTTACCTTGAAGAGATGCTGGTTCAGCGCACCTCGTCCGCCACACCAAATCTCGACTTCAAGACTGCCAGACCACGAGAAGAGCACATCGCCATCATCAATGACGTATTCCGGAGGTATATTTGAGTCGCATCGGTCCGCGTCGACGGAGTCTCCTTTCCGGAGTTGGGCGATCTTGATGACTGGAAGGGTGGTGCCATCATTGGGCGGATATTTCTGAAGTGCGAGCCCATTGAGATATTGGGCGACTTGATCGAGACTTTTGATCTCCCAGCCTTCTGGCATCTCGCCGAGCTCGGAGTCTTGGAAGGAGGCAGGGAAGAGGGGTGCTGTGGGGGCGTCCATGCCGGAGGGCTGGCGGCCGGCGGCTTTGGCGTGGACGGGGGCGAAATCCACGAACCAGCTCTGGAAGAGGGCGCACGCCATCGCCTCCAGCGTCGCGTTCATGCGGCGGTTCAACTCGATCTTGTCGTCCAGCGTTCCGAGGATTCGCGCGATGGTTTTTTGTTCAGGGAGGGGCGGGAGGGGGAGACTGTATTTTTCCACGACGTCATTTGGAACTCGTTGCCGTCCCGAGGTGCCCTCCATGTGAGTTATCGCGTGATTCCTAAAGTCATTGGAACGGGACAAATAATATATAAACAAACTGTCAGCAATGCCGGTTTTCCCGCTCATCACGATGTATTCAGTCGAACCGTGAGCAACGCACATCTCCGGCAAGCCCGAAACGAAGACAGTTTTGCCATTTTCCAAACAAGGAGTAATCCTTGCCAATAGCGTATCGCCATTTTGGAATTTTACTCCCTGACCAATAAACGTGCGCTTATCAATCCTCGCCGGTGAACGAGTGTGTGCAGAAAGGGCATTCATCGGAATAAATGGGGTTATCATTCCTTTTTTGAGGGTTCGCGCAGGGTTTATTTCCGCGACATTCCCAAGGGCAACTTGTTTCCACTCGTTTTTCATGGCTGGTTGTCCTCTTGCGGGGCCTCGCACCCGGGCCGGGCGCGCTTCTGGCTGACCGTGCTCACGGCATTATTTGGAAGTCATAGTCGAGTCCTTTCAGGTTTTGGCGGATTTGCAGAAGCCGGGGATGTCGGAATAGGTGGAAGTTTCACGCGGAGGCGCGGAGACGCGGAGGGAAGACGTGCTTAATTTTTCTTCTCCGCGCTTTCCGCGACTTCGCGTGAGCTTTGAATCGTATTTCCATATGCGGAAGGTGCCGGCGATCTTTTCGAGGTTGGCGGGGGTGAAGTCGCGCAGCACGCGGTTTCTCATGTAGCCGAGCTGGCGGGCGTCGATGAAGAGGACTTCGCCGGTCCGATTGCGGACGGGCGGACGGCTCGGCGAGGCGTCCCTGCCTTTTTTGTTTTTCGTGAGGAACCAGACGCAGGCGGGGTTCTGGGTGTTGGTGAAGAGCTGGCCGGGGAGGGCGAGCATGCACTCGACGAGATCGGCCTCGACGAGGGCGCGGCGGATTTTGCCTTCGACCTTGGTGTTGGACGACATGGAGCCGTTGGCCAGCAGCAGGGCCATGGAGCCGTGCGGGGCGAGGTGGTAAAGCATGTGCTGCACCCAAGCGAAGTTGGCGTTGCCTTTCGGCGGGGTGCCATAAACCCAGCGCGGGTCGCCTTTCAGACGGCCGTCCCGCCATTCTCTGATGCCGAAGGGCGGGACGGCCATCACGAAGTCGGCGCGGAGGCCGGGGTGCTGGTCGTTGAGGAAGGTGTTGGCGGGGCGTTTGCCAAAATTGAAGTCGATGCCTCGGATGGCTATGTTCATCGCGGCGAGGCGCCAGGCGGCGTGGTTGCTCTCCTGGCCGTAAACGGAGACCGCGCCCATGCGCCTCATTTGAGACCCAAATGCGCCTCGAGGTTGCCGACGCGTTTGAAAAGCTCCGGCAGGCGCTGTTTCAGGGCCATCAGGCGGAACGCGGTTTTCACTGGCAACGCAGGGGAATCGAGAACAACCGCCCCGGCGGGAATGTCGCTCATCACCCCGCATTGCGCGCCAATCTGCGCTCCTTTGCCAATGCGCAGATGGCCGGCAAGACCCGCCTGCCCGGCGAGGGCCACGTAGTCCTCAAGCACCGTGCTCCCGGCAAGCCCTGACTGCGAGACGAGGATGCAATGGCGCCCCACAAGGCAGTTGTGGCCGATCTGCACAAGGTTGTCTATTTTCGTGCCCTCCCCGATCCGTGTCGTCGAAAACCGCGCGCGATCAATGGTCGAGTTCGCGCCGACCTCCACGTCATCCTCCAGCACCACGGTGCCGATTTGCGGGATCTTCTTGTAAGCCCCGCCCGCCATTTCCCAGCCAAAGCCGTCGCCGCCGACGAGCGCGCCAACCTGCAGCTTCACGCGGGCGCCAGTCTCGCAGTATTCGCCAACGGTGGCCCGCGGTTTCAACCAGTTGTCAGCGCCAAGCTTTGCCTCGCGTCCAATGTGGTTGAAGGCCTCCAGGATGCAGCCATCCCCGAGCACGGCATTTTCCCCGATGACGCAATAGGGGCCGACATGGAGATTGGCGCCAAGTCGCGCGCCGGGCGCGATGATGGCCGTGGGGTGGATCCCCGGCGAGGGTCTCGGCCACAAGCGCGCCTCGGTTTGCGCGCACAGGCGGGCCAGGGCATGCGAGGGGTCCTTCACAAAGAGGAAGACCTGGCCGTCGCGTGGCACCCCGTCGTAATCAAGCGGCAAAAGCACGATGCAAGCCTTTGTCCCGGGCACTTGCGCCGTGTATTTTCTGTTGCCAAGAAATGTCAGGTCGCGCGGCCCCGCCTGGTCCAACGCGGCGATCCCGGTGATTTCCATGGGCGCCTCCCCCATGCACCCCAGGGATCTTTCCGGTGCGACAAGCGCGAGGATTTCAGCGAATGTGAACGCAATCGTCATTACCGGCAGGAAACCACGGTACCCGGGATTGGCGAAGCGAAAGCGTTGGCGCCGCGCGCAAATGACTCGTGCCTTGCCGGAACGGGATGGGAAATGTTTTCTTCCGCCCCTCGCGCCCACGGGACAATGACGGAGCCTCAAACACGATGGCCGCGATCGACGCCATATGATCTTAAATTCCATTTTTGAAAAACTGACCCGGCGTTCAGCCTCGCGCGCAAGGATCCGGTTCGTCGGCCCGGAGGACGCGCGGCAGGTTGAGTTCGCGCTCCTCGTTCCCCTGGCATTCGTATTTTTCTGCCTCATCGGCGCGGTGAACACGCTGCTCCACCTTGGCGTGCTCGCGGCGCTTTCCGAGGGGGCCGCACTGGTGTTTGCGATGGATTCCGCGCTGCGCGAGGACTGGCAAAAATGGTTCAATGGGGCCGCATTCCTCGTCGCGAACGTTTTTTCCTATTTTGCCAACAGCCGCTGGAGTTTCCGCGCGGAGACCGGCCCGACGCTCTACCTGAAATTCGCCATGACCTCGCTGGCGGGCTTCCTGTTCTCGGTGGGCATCATGCATGTTGGCGTCGAAATACTCAATTGGCACTACCTCGTGGTGTTCATCCCGCAAACAATCCTGATGCCATTCCTGAATTTCTCGCTGTTGAGGGTGCTGGTCTTCAGGCCGGCGAACGATGGCAGCGCAAAAACAAAATAGGGAAGGCGACTCCGCATGCAAATTCCCGGAAACACGCAGCCCGGGGGCATTCAAAAAGGGGCGGCACAAGACGCCGTCCCGGATTCATGAAAAGGTGGAGGTGCGGGGCGGAATCGAACCGCCGGATAGGGGTTTTGCAGACCCCGGCCTTACCACTTGGCTACCGCACCATCCTTATTAACACACGGCGCGCCACGCTGTACAAATCTTGAGGGACCTCAAGTCTTTTTTTCGACCGCTTGACAATGAATGCTCCCGTGCGGCGCAAAGATAAAAAAGTTCATGCAAAATTTGGTGCCTCCTTTGCGAACAATTGGCGCCTGTTTCCTTGAAAACTTTCCACTTCCGGGGACTTTTTCGATGACACGGCACTGTGTTGCAACTGCCACTTAACGCAAAAGACCGGGTCGCCACGCAGGCGCCCCGGTCTTTTTAGGAGGGTGCAGGACGCAAGGGAGCGCCCTTGGGGAATCACTCTGCCGGAAGGAGAACGGGGATGCCGAGGCGGAGTTTGGGATCCGCACTGTTGATCTCGACAACCTTTCCATCGTCAAGGCCGAGCGTGACGGGGATGGGCACAGGGCGCTTCTGGGCGTCGAGCGTCCAGATGCGGGCGCTGTCCGTGCGCCAGGTCGAAACCTTCTTTTCCGGCGCGGCGGAATTGGGGCGGCGCGGCGGGGCGCCAAAGATCTTCTTATAGAACGGCGTGCTCTTGGAGGAGTCCGCGCTGGCGGAGGGATCATAGCGCAACGCGGCGACAGGAACCACAAAGGCGTCGGAACGGGGATCCCCGACCAATATTTGCACATCCGCCGTCATGCCGCTGTGAAGGGGAAATTCCCTGTCGGCATTGGGGACCTCGATCTCCGCGTCGTAGGTGACCACGTTATTGCTCTCCTTGGAGGCGGTCTCGATCTTCGTGACCTTGGCCCTGTATTCCTTCCCGGAATAAGCGCCAACGGTGAACGCAACCTCCTGCCCGACCTTGACCTTGCCAATGTCGGCCTCGGAGATGCCCGCGACGATCTTCATGTTATCAAGATTTTCAGCGATGACGAAGATCTCGGTCGTTTGCAGGGAGACCTGCACGGTGTTGCCCGGCTCGACGGAACGCTTGAGAACAATCCCGTCGATGGGCGAGACAATGGTGGTCTTGTCGAGTTCAGTCTGGCGGACGGCGCGCAATGCGAAGGCTTCCTTGACGGACTGTTCCGCGGCGGACTTCGCCGCATTGGCACGCTCGGAGGCCGCCTTGTACTGGTCAAGCTCAAGCAGGGAAGGGGTTTTTCCACCACTGCGGTCATAGGCGTTCTTGTACCGGCCATATTTGGATTCGGCCTCGGTGGCGGTGGCGGCAGCCTCCTTCAGGCGGGCCTCCGCGTTGGTGAGCGCGGCATTGGCGGCGTCGAGCTGCTGCAGGAACTTGGTCTTGTCAATCTGGGCGAGCACGTCGCCTTTTTTCACCTTCTCGGTGGAGTCCTTCCCAACAGAGACGACAAGGCCGGAAACCTCGGGGCTGATCGAGATCTGCTTGACCGGGGTGATGGTGCCGGTGGTCTTCACCGTGCCACGGACAACGCCCATCGAAAGCTGCTGGGCGGTGTAACGCACGGCTCCACGCCCGCCTCCGCCGAGGAATAAAAATGCGGCGATGGCGGCGAGCAAGAGGAGGAACAGGAGCAACAGGAGGCAGCCCAATTTAGATTTCCTGCGGCGGCGGCCTTTTGGTGCGGCGGCAAAGGCGGAAGTGTCGTCCGCATCGCGCTTTTCGCTGGCTTCGTCGCTGCTGTCGCGACGTGCGCCGCGGTCTGTCACCGCATCCTCGTCCTCATCCTCGTCGTCATCGTCATCCTCGTCGTCGTCCCTGGCGGCGCTGGCTTTTTGGGCGGCGACGGCGGCGGCAATCTTGGATTTGGCCGCACTGGCATCCGTGCCGGAAAGAACGACGACCTCCTTGGAGCTGGTGACCACGCTTGAAACCGGGCGCGCGGCCTTGTCGCTGGCATTCGTCCCCGCCTTGGCCGAGGGCGAGGGCGTGGCGCCGCTGTCGGAAAGGCGGCTGGCGGAGGTCGAAAGATCCGCGCCGGAAGCGGAAAAGAGCGCGCTGGAGGAGGAGGATTTCACAACCGCCCCCGCATTCCCGGAATCAATGCCCCGCTCACGGGCTGGAGACGCCGCGCGGATTTCGCCATCGGCGGGGAGGGCGGCGGGCGTGGCAAGACCGCGGGCGCCGGCGACCTTGGCAGCGGCGGCGGCAATCTCAGCGGCGATACGGGCGGCCTCCGGGGAGGCGGAGCTGGATTTCGGGGAGGCGGAATCGGCGGCATCCGGTTTTGTTTCGGAAGCCGGCTTCCCTTGCTCACCCTCGGCGGGCGTGGCACCGCCTTCAACCGCATCCGCAGGGGCGCCGGCCTTGGGGTCCTGGGTGGCGTGGAGGGCGGCCTTGCTTTTTGCCAGAATTTTCTCGGCGAGCGTCATCGGGCGGGCCGGCGAGGCCGGACGCGATGGAACGGCAGGGGTGCCCGTGCCCTGGGGGGCTTCCCGCCCTGTCTGGCCCTGGGGCGCCTTCGCCTCCGGATCCTTCGTCACGGCTGGCGCGGAAACAGCGGCTTCGGCGGCACGCGGGACGGGGGGTGAAACCACAACGTCGGCAACAGGCGCGGACGCATTTTCCGTCCGTGTCTCAAGGGTGCCGGCGGCCTTTTTCTCCGTGTCAGAATCCGGGCGTGCCACGGCCTTTTCAGCGGAGGCTCGGAGCAGGGCATACGGTGAGGAAACCTCATTTTTCGTCACACCCGAGGCGGTTTTTTCTCCTTGTGCCACGCCATCCGTCGCTTTCCGGCTCGCGTCGGAAGCAGGCTTCGCGGCGGCGTCCACGCCGGGCAGGCCCAAAACACTGGCTGTTGCGGCGGAAACTCGAAGCGCTGGCGAGGCAACCACTCCGTCGCCAGCGGCGGGAATGGAAGGCTTTTCACTGACGCTGGTGGCGGCATTCGCGGGCGCCGGAGCCGGGTTGGCTCGCACGTTGACCGTCTGCCGAAGCGGCAGAACACGGACAAAATCGCTGGCGGCCGCGGAAGAGGAGGACTGGAAGACGGATTCAACGCCTCCACCATCCGTGCCCGCCTTGAAGGCCTCCCATTGGGCGGAGGCGGGAGCTTCTGTCGAATGACCAGGCTGGGCTTCGGCATTGGCGGGGCGGGTGACCGCGATATGCGCATAACGGAACGTGCGCGCAGCCTTTGCGCGGTCCAGCTCGGCGATCTTCTCCCGCTGGCCATCCTCATCCGAAGCTCCCTCGGGGGAGGCGGCTGGAATAAAGCCATCGGGCAGGCTTTTCGGGGCATCCGGCGAGCCAAAGGCATCCAACCGGAAGGGCGCGGCCGCAGTGGAGGGCGAGGACGCGGAAGATGAGGAAGGGGAGGGGGCGGCGGAGGAAGGAGAGCCAACACCCGCATCCCCGGCGTCACAGAACCCCGCGTCGTCCTGCGGGGCGGCAAGCGGACACACCGGGCGGACAAGCGAAACACCCGGCAACGGGGCGGAAATCTCCTCGCCGGAACGGACGCTGAGCGGGCTGGCAGGCGGCCGGGCGGCATTCGGGGAAGCGGACACGACCCCGGCAAAGGTCGGCGCGGCGCCAATGGGCGCGTACTCGCGCGACTGGGCGGTGGACGGGAATTGGAAACCAGTGACAACATCGCCATCCGAAATCCGGCGGGGCGGGGCGAAAGGCTGGACATGATCCTGAGCCTTGCCAGCGGCCTCATCACCAAACGCCGGGGCTGCGGGGTCACCCAAGGAACGCACGCCGGCGGGAGACGCGGGCGCCACCCCAAAGGCGGCTTCGCCCCCGGAAGGGGCGGGTGCGGCAGAGCGCGGGGACACGGCTTGCGGCGCGGCGGGAGACACAGGCGGCCTCAGGTTTTCAGCGGAGACAATGCTGGAGGCAAGCTCACGGGCCTGGGCTGCGGCGGTGGCGGCTTCGCGGGCGGCGGCTTCGGAATCCGGCAGGCGGGTGGCGGCGGCGGCGCGCAGGCAGGCATCCTGGGCCGCACGGGCGAAGGCATCCACGCGGGTCGCCGTCTCCACGGTGGCCTGGGCGGTGGAGTCAAGGCGCCCGGAATACTCCTTCAATATGGGATTATTGCGATCGGCGCGCGCGGCCTTGTCGGCAAAAACGGCCTTGGAGGCCTGCTCGGAGGCGATTTCAGCGGCGCGCGCGGCATAGTGCTGCGCCTCTTTCGCGGACTGGGCGGCAAGCGCGGCCTGGTCCGCGCGCGCGGCGGCGTCCGCCTGCACAAGCTGGAGGGCTTGGGCGATCTGGGCCTTCTGGGCGGCATCCGCCGCCTGCATCGCGCGCTCGGCGGCCAGGTTCCGGGCATTTTCCTGCGCGGTGACGACGTCCTTGACGGCGTTGGCGGCACGGGTGGCCTCGGCCTCGCGCAGGAGGCGGGCCTGCTCGGCGGCACGGGCCTCGGCGGCGGCCTGATCGGCTTGGGCGCGGGCGGCAAGGGCCAGCTGGGCGGCCTGCTCGGCCTGGGCATCGCGTGCGGCCTGGGTCTCCCGCGCGGCCTTCACGGCGCGACCGGCCTTGGCGGCGCGCGCGGCAAGGGCGGCAAGGGCGGCCCGGTCGGCGGCATCCTGGGCGACGCGGGCGGATTTTGCCGCGCGGGACGCCTCGGCGGCCGCGGCGGCCTGGGCTGCGGCGGCAGCCTCGGAAAGACGGTTGGCCTCGGTTTCGCGGGCGACCCCGGCCTCGGCGCCTGCCCGGGCCTCGGCGGCGGCGAGGGCGGCCTCGGCCTCGGCGCGTGCGGCCTCGTGCGCGGCGGCGAGGGCGCGGCTTTCCTGCTCGGCCGCGGCGGCCTCGGCGCGTGCGGCGGCCTCGCGCTGGGCGCGCTCACCCGCCTCGGCGCGTTCGCGCGCCTCGCGGACAAGCTGCTCGGCGGCCTCGTGCGCGGCGCGTATCTGCCGTTCGGCGGCCTCGCGTGCGGCGGCGAGGGCGCGGCCTTCCCGTTCGGCCCGGTCGGCGCGGGCGGCGGCGTTCTCGCGGGCGATGCGGGCCTTCTCGTTCTCCTGCGCGGCGGCGGCGGCGCGTGCGGCGCGCGCGGCGGCGGCCTCGCGTGCGGCGAGCGAGGCGGAGGAGGCGGCCTCATCCTGCTCGGCGCGCGCGGCAAGGGCTTCCTCGGCGGCGCGCCTGGCCCTGTCGGCGGCGCGCTGGGCCTCGATCGCCGCCTCCTCGGCCTCAATGGCAAGGGCCTCCTGCGTGGCGGCGGCAACCTGTCCGGCCTGGGCTGCCTGGGCGCGCTCCGAGGCCCTGTCGGCGGCATCCGCGGCGGCCTGGGCGGCGAGCGCCGCCTCCTCCGCCTCGATGGCGGCTTGGGCGGCGGTCTTTTTCAAAGTCATCGTGTCATTTCCCATGTTTGGTGTGGAGGCTTGTGTTCTTGGTGTGTGGGGCGTTCCCGGCGGCTGTTTCTTGGGAGATTCTTAGGAAAAATGGGAAAGGCACCCTGCCAGAATTGCGCGTCGTTCAGCGGTTTTACGGGTGTCTTTGGAAATCAGAGGAACAACGTCCGGGCTGTTTTGCATGGCGCGTGAAAAAATGGCAATGGAAACGGGGCGGGGCGCTGGAGGCGCCCCGGCACGGTCTCAACGCCCCGGCGTGCCTTCCACCGGATCAAGAAGAAGCTCCGGCCCTCCAAGGACGCGGAAGAGACGAACCTGGGCGGTGGCCCGGGCGACGGCGACGGCGACGGTCTGGTCCTCCAGGGCAAGTTTGCCGCGCTCGTTTTCAAGGACGTCGCCATAGTCGCTCACGCCGGATTCTTTTCGCTGGGCGGCGATCCTGGCGTTGTCGGCGGCGATGTTGGTGGCGCGCTTGAGGGACTCAAGGCGCTCGGAGGCGGCGCGGATTGCGACGAAGGCTTCCTCAACCTCGCCAAGGGCATTGAGGACCGCGCTTTCGTATTCGGACATGGCCTGTTTCTGGATCTCCGTGGTGATGTCTATGTTCTTGGAGATGCGCCAGCCGTCAAAGACGGGCTGTGTGAGTCCGGCAAGGATACTGCCAATGGTTGCCTCCGGGCTGAAGAGGTTGCCGGCCTTGAGCGCCTCAATGCCAATGGAGCCTGAGAGGTTGAGGGTGGGGAACCATGCGCGCTTGGCAGATTTTGTCCGCAGGGCGGCGGCAACGGCGGTTTTGCGGGCGGCACGGATATCCGGGCGGCGGCTCAAAACGTAACCGGGGGCGCCGATGCGAAGGTTCTCCGGCACAAGGGGCAGGGAGGCGAGGGCGGCGTCGGCGGCCGAGGCTTGGTTGAAATTCCCCCTTGGCGCGGCTTTTTTCTCAAGCATGGAGTCCAGCACGCCGGGGACAGCCCCCGTCAGGACGGCCAGACGGGTGCGCGCCTGCTCGATCTCGCCTTGGAGCGCGGGCACCGTGATTTTTGCCTGCTCCAGCGTGGTCGCCGCCTGTTGAAGCTCGAAGGTGTCCCCCACGCCCGTCTCCTGGCGCAATTGGGCGAGGCGGTGGGACTCCGCGCAGGAATCCAAGTTACGCAAGGCCACATCCTTGCGGCATTCGGCGCCGCGCAGGGCGATGTAGGCCTCGGCGATCTCGGCAACCAGTGAGATTTGGGCGGCACGGAAATTGTCTATCGAGACAAACTCCTCCATTCGCGCGGCGGCGGCCGAGGACTGGTACTTGCCAAAAAGGTCAATCTCCCACGTGGCGGCAAAACCGGCCGTGTAAAGGTCTCCGGAGGTTGTGTGGTGGCCGGGGCGGTAGTAACCCTCGGATGTGGTCTGCCCGCGGTGGTCCCTGCGGTAGTTCTGGCGGGCGTCGAGGTAGCCGTGAATGGTGGGCCAAAGGTTGGCGCTCTCAAGGCCGGCGCGGGCGCGCATCTCGGTGACACGCCCCAGCATGGTGCGCAAATCGGGGCTTTTGTAGAGGGCGTCCGTGATGATGCGTTCAAGCACGGGGTCGTTGAACTGGCGGACCCATGCAAAGAGCACGGTACGGTCCCGTTGCGCCTCGCTGGCGTCGCGGGCGAGGGTGTCGTTGAATGCCTTCCGCTGCGCCTCGGTCAACTCTGCTGGCGCCTGTTTCGCGGCAGGAACTTTTCCGGGCTGGTTGTGCCAGGCGGTCGGAAGGGCCACGCTTTTGTTCAGGTCATCCTGCGTCTCTTTTTGGGTTTCGCGGGGCGAGGAGCAAGCCGTGGCGCCAAGGGCGACAGATGCCAGCAGAAAGGCGATGGTGGATTTGCGCGGATAGTTTTTCATGTGAGAGTAGGAACGGACGATGAAGTCACGAGCGTTACGGGCGAACTGAAGCATCCCGGACGCTGCCAGCATCCCGCCGGTTTGCAACCGAAATCTCTGAAAAAATGAAATTACGGCAGGGTACGCGACAGGGGCTTAAAAACTTGATAAAAAGCCATAAAATAAGAGAAAAATGCAAAAATAACGATTTTTTCGTGATAAATTTACGAAACCCAAAGCTTCGAGATCATGTCTTTCCAACAAAATTCAACAAAAAATATTCATTTATTTCACAATGAAGCCGTCATTTTAACCTGCGAATAACCTGTGAGCAACCCCGTGCACAATCTGTGGACAATTTTCCCATGCGGCGCGTTAATGAGCGCTAAAAACAACACTTCTTCCTTTTCTGGATCCGTTTTTTCGCTGGCCTTGCCAACTCATCCCCCCTCATGTTCGCCCAAGCATCCCTCTGAATAAAAGTCAGCCAACCATGTCCATTTCAACAGAGATTCCGCCAGCCGCGCCCGCCAGCCCTGCATTGTCCCCGCTTTCCACGCCCTCCACCACGAACGGCCACATCTCCAACCGCGCCACACGCGGCGTCCAATACATCCTTAAGCGCGACGGGCGCCGTGAAATTTTCTACATCGAGAAAATCATCAATGCCATCCGGCTCGCCGTGTTTGCCACCGGCATTCATGACAACAGCCTGCCGACCTTGGCGGGCGAACTCGTGGCGGGCGCGCTCGCGCAAAAATTCCGGGAGGAGGTGCCCTCCGTCGAGCAAATCCAGGACGTCGTGGAGCAGACCCTCGCCAACATGGGGCGTTTTGACATCGCCAAGGCTTACATTCTTTACCGCAACGAGCGCAGCCGCATCCGCGAGTCCAACTCCCGCCTGATGAAAACCCTCGTCGGCATCGTCACCCAGGACGCCGCGGGCAATGACCTGAAACGTGAGAACGCCAACGTGGACGGCAACACGGCAATGGGCGCCATGCTCAAAATCGGCTCCGAGGCATCCAAGGAATTTTCCAGGACCATATTGCTCAATCCCGCGCACATCGGCGCGCATGACGCCGGCGACATCCACATCCATGACCTCGATTTTCTCCCCATGGGGACGCTGACATGCTGCCAGATCGACATCCTTGAACTTTTTGAGAAAGGTTTCTCCACGGGCCACGGCAGCATTCGCCCCCCCAATGGCATCAAGACAGCCGCCAACCTCGCCGCCATCGTCCTGCAATCCAACCAAAACGAGCAGCACGGCGGCCAGAGCATCCCCAATTTTGACTATGCGATGGCCCCGGCCATTTCCCGCACGCACCGCAACGCCTTTCTCTCCAACCTCGTTCGCTACCTCAAATTCCAGGGGACTCCCGTCGGGCGCGCCACGCTCAACACCACACTCACGGCGTGGGAGGCCGCCTCTCCCGCCCATCGCGTGGCCTACCCGCGCCCCGGCCTGCCGGAAATCATCCAATCGCTGGCCAGCGCCCTCGGCGCCGTCGCAGGCAACGTGACCGTGGAGGCCCTTGACGCCATTTTTGACACCTCGGCCGACGACACGCGCCACGACACCGAGCAGGCGATGGAGGCGTTCATCCACAACCTGAACACCATGCACTCCCGCGCCGGCGCCCAGGTGCCCTTCACCTCCGTCAACTTCGGGACCGACACGACGCCCGAGGGCCGCCTGGCAAGTGCCTCGCTCCTCAAGGCGGTCTGGGAAGGCATGGGGCATGGCGAGACCCCCATTTTCCCCATCACCATTTTCAAGGTGAAGGAAGGCGTGAACTACAACCCCGGCGACCCCAACCACGACCTGTTCCAGCAGGCCCTCAAGACCTCCGCCAAGCGCCTCTTTCCAAACTTTGTCTTCATAGACGCCCCCTTCAACCTTCAGTACTACAAGGCGGGGGATTACCGCACCGAAATCGCCACGATGGGGTGCCGCACACGCACCATCGGCTCCATCTTCCCGGAAAGCAACGGGCGCATCACCTCGCGCGGCAACCTGTCATTCACAACCATCAACCTCCCGGCCATCGCCCTCAAGCATGGCACGGCCCTGCGGACAAGGACCATGCCCGACCTTGCGGGCTTTTATCAGGAGCTTGACGAGAAAATCCAGCTCGTCGCCGCGCAGCTTTTGGAACGCCACAAGATCCAGGCCAACAAGACCCCGCGCCACTTTCCCTTTCTCATCGGCCAGGGGATCTGGATGGGCGGGAAGGGGCTGAACCCTGACACCCCGATCCGCGACATCATCAAGCACGGCACCCTCTCCATCGGCTTCATCGGAATCGCCGAGACGCTCATGGCCCTCATCGGGGAGCACCACGGACATTCCTCCCGCGCCCAGCAGCTCGGTTTCCAAATCGTGCACCACATGCGCCGCCGCACCGACGAGTTGGCAAAAAGGCACCAGCTGAACTTCTCCCTTCTGGCGACCCCCGCCGAGGGCATCGCGGGGCGCTTCACCGGCATGGACCGCGAGCGCTACGGGTGCGTCCCTGGCGTCACCGATCGCAAATATTACACAAATTCCTTCCACGTCCCCGTCTACCACCCGATCGCCGCCCACGAAAAAATCGAGATCGAGGCCCCCTACCACGCCCTTTGCAACGCAGGCCACATCACCTACGTCGAGATGGATGGTTCGCCGCTGGACAACCTTGACGCCTTTGAAAGCATCATCCGCAAGATGAAGGAAAGCGGCATCGGTTATGGCAGCATCAACCACCCCGTGGACCGTGACCCGGCCTGCGGCTATACCGGAATCCTCCACAATGAATGCCCCAAGTGCGGG
Source organism: Puniceicoccales bacterium (assembly GCA_031256995.1). GTDB lineage: Bacteria > Verrucomicrobiota > Verrucomicrobiia > Opitutales > UBA953 > CALNBE01. The sequence continues at coordinate 16,493 of JAIRPL010000022.1, read as the reverse complement.
CGAAAGGAGACGGCCGAGGCCCCCTTTGAGCGCATCCGCCGGATCACGGGCTACCTCGTCGGCGACACATCGCGCTGGAACAACGCCAAACGCGCCGAGGAAAAAGATCGCGTGAAACACCTGTAGCGCCGCGCCGGGCGAAAGGCGTGAAGCCGCGCCGGCGGGAGGTTTGGGCAGGTTTTTCCCCGGAAAAGGCCTTTCCGGGCATCCCGGAGATCAAAAAAGCTCCAGCTGGCCGGCCTGTGGCGCCGCCCTGGCCTTGGGGGGCGCCGGGGCCTTCGGCGCGGCATCCTTCCAATTCCGGCGGCGCTCAAATTCCCGGAGCGTCGCCGACATTGAGAAGCGGTTAAAAAAAGCGATGGCGCCGGAGACATTCATCTCGTTTCTCTCACGCCAGTCCCCCGAAAGATCCGTCAGGAATGTGATGAGGCGGCGGTTGCGTTCCAGGAGTTCTCCCGACTCGCCAAGCAGTTTCCGATGGCGGACAGGCTCCACCGTGTCGCGCGCGGCAAGGATTCCCTCGATTGAACCGTACTTTCCAAGCCACGCGGCGGCGGTCTTGGCGCCAACGCCGGGCAACCCCGGGATGTTGTCCACCGTGTCGCCGACAAGGGAGAGGTAATCCACGATCTGCGCCGGCCCGACGCCGAATTTTTCGCGAACCCCCGCCTCATCCAGCTCGCGCCAGTCCTCCTTGCCGTGGCCGGGCGCGGGCGGCGTCAGCAAACGGATGCGCTCATTGACGAGTTGCGCAAAATCCTTGTCCGCGCTGGCAATGCGCACCTCGTCGCCATCCGCGGCGAGGCGCGTCGCGGCGGAGGCGATGAGATCGTCGGCCTCGACCCCGCTCTCCTCGACAAGTTGGAATCCGAGCAGGACGGCAATGGTCTTCAGCTCCGGGATTTGTTGCGCGAGCGCGGGCGGGGTCTCGGCCCGGTTCGCCTTGTATTGCGGATGAATCTCGAGGTGCCGCCGCGAGCCTCCCTTGTCGAAAAAAACAATGGCGTGCCCCGCCTGCGCCTGTTCCTGAAGCTTCCACAGGATGCGCACCCAGCCTTGGAGGGCGCCCGTTGGAAAACCGTCCGCGCGGGTCAATTCCGGCATCGCGTGGTAGGCGCGAAAGGCGAGGTTGAATCCATCAAGGAGCAGGCACTTCATCAGGGGCAACGTGGGATAAGGCGTGGCGGCAGCGGCGCAAAATCTTTCTGAAAACACGATTTCGCGCGGACACCGCCCGAAAACCGCCAGGGACCCGCCGACGCCGTGGCTTGACCGGGGCGGCAGGGCAAAAGTCTGGCTCTTCCGAAGGGGCACAGTCCCCGTCTTTGCTGTCGCCACGCACCATGCGGGTGTTTTTTTCTGCCAGCCTAAAAAACCATGTCCAAAACCAAGCCGACCGCCCTTGAAGTGGGGCGAAAATTGCTCAAGGAAGAGGCCGACGCGCTTGCCAGGCTGTCCTCGCAATTGGATGGAAATTTTGAGCGGGTCGTCGGGGAGATCCTCGCGCGAACCACGGGATCGGAAGGCTCGGGAAAAGTCATCCTCACCGGCATTGGAAAATCCGGACGCATCGCCGAAAAAATCGCGGCGACGCTGTGCAGCACGGGCACGCAGGCGGTATTTTTGCACAGCACGGAGGCCGTGCACGGCGACATGGGAATCGTGCGGGACAGGGACATCGTCATTTTTGTCTCCAAAAGCGGGAAAACCGAGGAGGTGCTTTACCTGTTTCACAAACTGAAAGCCGTTGGATGCTACACCGTCGCCATCGCGGCCAGGGCGCGCCACCCCGACTGCGAATTGGCCAGGAAAGTCGATGCCGCCCTTGACATCGGGGAGGCCGAGGAGGCCGGCCCGCTCCGCCTCGCCCCCACCACCAGCGCCCTGCTCACCCTCGCCCTTGGCGACGCCCTTGCGGCCGCCGTGATGAGCAAACGGGGCTTCACGGAGGATGATTTCAGCCGTTTCCACCCATCGGGGACGCTTTACAACGCCTCCGTGGTCGTTGGAAAAGTCATGCACCCCGTCGGCAAGGTCGCCTGCGTCGGGGCATCCGCCACATTGCGCGAGCTTGTGGACAGCATTCCCGCGCATTCACTTGGCGCCGTCTGCGTCGTGGATGCCGGGAAAAACCTTATCGGGATCGTCACCGACGGGGATCTTCGCCGCGCCTTGAAGGATGACCGGAAACTCTCCGAAATCGCCGTCGCGGACGTGATGACCCGCACCCCCGTCTGCACGACCCCGGAGGCGACCTTGGAAAATGCGCTCACGTTGATGGAAAAACGCAGGACACAGATCTCCATCCTCCCCGTCGTCGAAGCGGGGACGAGGCGCCTCCTTGGCCTCCTGCGCCTCCACGACATTTACAAGACCAGAAAAAATTGAATCGCGGCCCATGCGGCCGGATCGCCCTGAGGCGGCGGTTTCTTGCAATTCGGGAGGGGCGGCAGCCGGAAAACGCGCGACAAGCTCCCCTCCACGCCCTTTCCCAAGGAGGCCATCGGTGACGCAGGCATGGCAGGAACGGTTTTTCAGTTGAACACCCTTTGAATTTTGCGACAACCCGCGCACAAACATGCAGAACACTAAATCCCCAGGACGCCAGTTTGGCACCGTGGCGTTTGCCATGCTTTGCGCCGCCACCGCATTGCCCATGAACGCCGGCCTGGCGCCCAATTCCAACGCGGACCCGGTCGTCGCAACCTCTCCCGGCGAAAAAGGCGGGACGCCCCCTGCGGCATCCCCGGCCGCGCCCGCTCTTGGCGTCGGCTGCCAGGGGCGCATTTCCCCCAAAGGGCGGGTGCGCCAGGTGGCCGCCCCGGCCGATCAAGGCGCGCCCATCATCGCCGGGATCCTCGCGCGGGAAGGCGATGAGGTGGGGGAGGGGGACGTGCTTGCCGTCCTGGCCTCCGAAGGCCCGGCCCGCCTGGCGCGGGCGCAAGCCTCCGCCCGTGTCGCCACGGCCACGCTCGGGGAAACCTCCGCCCGCGCCGACGCCGCGCTCGCGCTAAGCGAGCTGGAACTGCGGCGCAACGAGGTCCGCGCAAATCTTGCCGCCGCCACCGCCGCCCTCGAGGCCGTGCGTGCCGGGGCAGGGCGGAGGCAGGTCCCTGACGGTGTGATTCTTGAGCTTGAGGCGGCGTTGAACGCCCAGACCGCCGCCCTTGAGAATCTTCAATCCGGGAAGGCGGCCTTCACCGCCCGTGTCGATGCCGCCGTCGCCACCGCCACCGCGCAACGCAAAGAGGCGGGCAACTGGGGCGCGGGACGCATCGCCGAGGCGGCATTGGCCGAGGCTCGCGCCGTCCGCGAGAGTTCCCTGCGCGAATATGCCGCGCGCGAATCCGCCGCCGCGACGGCTGTGGCCATCGCGCGGGCGCAATTGGAGTCCGCCCGTTCCCGCAACGCCCTGCCGGAACGCACCGCCGGGGAGGTTGCCGCCGCCGAGGCGCAACTCTCCGCAGCCAGGCAACGGCAGGCGGCGATGGACGCCTACGCCGCCGCGCAAAAAACCTCTGGAGAGGCCCGCATCGCCATCGCCAAGGCCGAGCTTGCCGAGGCCAGCGAGGCTTTGCGGCTCGCCGATGCGCGTCTTGCGCTCACAAGCGTGCGGTCCCCCATCCGCGGGCGCGTCCTTCGCCTGCACGCCCACCCGGGCGAGTCTCCCGGCGCGGGTGGTGTCATCGCCGAGGTGGCCGATTTGTCGCAGATGCTCGTCAAGGCCGAGGTTTCCGTCCCGGACCTCCCGCGTGTGAGCGTGGGCGCCAATGCCGAGATTGAGGTCTCCGGCTGGAACGCCCGCACGTTCAAGGGAGTTGTCACAAAAATCGGGCTGTGCGTCACCGCCGGCGCCCTTGCGGATGAAAATCCGGCCGCCTTCAAAGATCTGCGTGTCATCCCTGTAGAAATCGAGTTTGACGCGAAAACGTCAGCCATTCTTTCATGTCTTACTGGCGCGCAGGTCCGTGTGAAAATCGAGGCCCGGCGGAATCCGTGATCCTTCCCCGCCAATGGTGGGGGGTGTCGTGGCGGAATGGCGCGGGAAACCGGGGCCGCCATGTTGCACGGGAAAAGCGAACCCTCGCGCCTCTCAGACCTTTTTTGACAGGGAAATTCATTCCCGACACAGGCAACGGGTGCGCGCGATCCGCCGAGGGGATTGCCGGGGGCGCGAAAAGGCTGAAAATTAATTAGAACCGGACGACAATGCGAGTGTAATAGGTCGTCTCAAGCTTCTCAACATTGGAAGCCGGGCGACTGTTGAAATCATTCTGAATGCCGAGGCGGATGAACCAATTTCGTGTGTTGGCGATGGGCAGCTCAACAAAGGCCTCATGGTGAAGGATGTAATTGTCGAATTCGTTGAAAACGGGAATGAAGGAGATCTTGTCGTCAAACTTTCCCCAGCTCCACTCGTATTGGTAGTGAATTCCGGCATCGAGGCCGACAACACTCAAATAGGCATCGTCGGTCATGTAGGTTTCATAACGATAGGCGCCACCAAGCCGGAATTCCAGACTGTGCTTGTCCTCCTTGATCGCCATGGCGCCAAGTCCCACCGCGGCCTCGGTCAGAAAATTGATTTTCTTGATCTTGTTGAACCCGGTGTTGTTGCGGGCGTACCAAAAAAAGTTTTCGGAAATATTGCATTTATAATCCACGCCGGCGGAAAGGTCGTCGGTGGATTTTTCGTGGTCTGTGCTATAGTAGTTATATTTGGCGAAAATGTTAAAAGTGTCATTCGGACCGGCGTTGGTGGCACTGAACCCCAGGGAGGCCCCAATTTGCTCGGTGGTGCCGGTCTTTCCTCGCACATCCCCCACGACCTCCACCATCCACTTTCTCTCCAGTTTCTTAACTTGCTTTGCCAGAGGACTTTCCTCGGCAGTTCGGTAAGAGACTTTTATCTGGGAAACGGGGGCGGTGACAACGCCCGTGGAGGTGCGGACGCGGATGCCGGAGGGCGTGCCCTCAACACGCCCGTAAGCCGTGTTGTCGGCTGTGGCGCTGGTTTCGGAGCCGATGCCGACGTAGATGGCCTCGTCGGAGGCGAAGTTTAACACGTCCTCCAGTTTGAACCTGAAGGCTTTCACCGAGGCGTCGGCATTGGTGCCGGGGCGGATGGAGATGACATTCTCCTCAATGCCGACAATGACACCCTGGATGATTGTGCCGTCCTTGAGCCGGACCTCGTCGGCGCAAAGCTCTGCCACGGAGAACGCGGCAAAGGCAAAAAGGATCGGGCGGAGCAACTTGTTTTTGGGAGAACAAACGGGTCTCATGGAGGCTCTATCCTGAGGAATCGATGAGAAATTTCTGGCGTGTCAAAAGACTTGGCGCTCTTCATTCACCTGCCGGGGATGCGCGAGGCCTCAATCTTCAAGGGCGGCGGCTGGGCCGGGTTCCTCGGCGGCACCGGACTCGGCAAGCGCCGTCCCGCCAACAACTTGCACCTTGCCCATGATTTCCTTGGAAATCTCCTCCAGCACGGCCGGGTTCTTTGACAAATAATCCTTCGCAGCCTCGCGCCCCTGACCAATGAGCTGGCCTTTGTAGGCAATCCACGCCCCCTTCTTTTCAAGAATCTTGTTCTCGACGCCAAGGTCGAGAACGGAGCCGGTGCGCGAAATCCCCTCGCTGTACATGATGTCAAACTCGCATTCGGTGAAGGGCGGGGCGACCTTGTTTTTCACAACTTTGACGCGCGTGCGGTTGCCAATGATCTTCCCGGAAGGCTCCTTGATCTGCCCGATGCGTCGAATGTCCATGCGGACCGAGGCAAAGAATTTCAACGCCCGGCCGCCGGGGGTTGTCTCCGGACTTCCGAACATGACGCCGATTTTCTCGCGAATCTGGTTGGTGAAAATGCAAAGGCAGTTGGTTTTGCTGATGGCGGCGGTGAGGCGGCGCATCGCCTGGCTCATCATGCGGGCCTGCACGCCCACGGTGGCGTCGCCAACCTGGCCGTCAAGCTCCTGCTTGGAAACGAGGGCGGCGACAGAGTCAACGACCACGACATCCACGGCGCCGCTCCGGATGAGGGTCTCGGCGATGTTGAGGGCGTCCTCGCCGCTTTCGGGCTGGGAGACGAGAAGGTTGTCCAGGTCCACGCCGACAATTTTCGCGTAACGCGGGTCAAGGGCATGCTCGACATCCACAAACACGGCGTTCCCGCCCTTGCGCTGGATTTCGGCAATGATGCTCAGGCAGAGGGTGGTTTTTCCGGAGGACTCGGGGCCGTAAATCTCAACAATCCGCCCCTTCGGAAGGCCGCCGACCCCGAGGGCGAGGTCAAGGGCGACCGACCCTGTGGAGACGGTCGCGACATTCATCTTGGTCGCATCGCCCATGCGCATCAGCGTTCCTTCTCCATACTGCTTGTTGATCGCGGAAAGGGCGAGATTGAGGGCGGCATTGCCGGATTTTTCGGTGCGCGACGGAGAGGGTTCCTTGGCCATGGGATGTGTTTTGGGAAGTGGACGAAAGTGTTATCCGGCAGGTTCGCCAGCCTTCTGTTTCTGGCAAGGGGAAAAGGGGGAGGCTGGCGAAGGCGCCCGCCCTCCGGCGCCCTGGCGATGCCTGCGGCGGGGCGGTCACTTTGTGGCCCCGGCGGCGGGATCGTCTTTGTAAGTACCTAGAATGGCAGGAAGATCCAAGCCGACGCTTTTGCCGACTTCGTGGAGCGGCAGCGTGTTTTTCACCAAATCCTGCACAAAAGCGCCAACGTTTCCGCCGTTCGCGCCACCGCCCATGACAACCACCTTGTCGAAACGGAGACTTTTGATGGCGCCGGCCTGCAACTCGACAATCCTGGAAATCTGCTCGGTGACCAAAAGCGAGTTGGCGCCCCGGACGTCGCCGCCCGCGGAGACAACCAGGCGCTCAAAACCTTGCGCCTTGCCCTCAAGCACCGCTTTTGTGCCTTCCGCCTCGGCAAGCAACCGGGCACGAATCCCGCGCCCCTCGCCCTCGCCAACAAGTGCGATACCCTCGCCCTCGGCCTTTTTCTTGGTGATGACCGCGGCGGCCTCCCCTTGCGCGACAGCGGCAATGCCGTCACCCTCGGCTTTTTTCTGGATCAGGAAGGCGTCGGCCTCGCCGCGTGTCTTGCGGCGCGTGACCTCGGCCGTGGCCTCGGCCTCAATTTCCTGCCGGCGTTTTGCGATGTCCGCCTTGGTGATGATGTCGGCCTCCATCGTGGCCTTTTCGAGGGTGGCGCGCGTCAACTCGGCCTCTTTTTGGGCAAGGTAGCCCTCCTGCTCGGCCTGCGCGGTCTTCACGCGGCTGGCGGCAAGGGCGCGGCGGGAGGCTTCGGCCTCTTTTTCCTTCAGGTCCGCATTGGAGGCGGCAACAAGCATTTTTGCCTCGTTTTCGCCTTTGATGGCGGCGGCCTGCGCCTCGGCAACGCGGATCGCCTGCTCGCGCTGTGCCTCGGCACGGCCCGTCTCCCCGCGTTGCGTTTCCTGGGCCACCTTGACGTTGGCCTCGTTGATGGCACGGGCGGCGGCCTCACGGCCCAGCGCGTCGATATAGCCGGAGGCGTCACGGATGTCGGTCACGTTGGCGTTTATCATTTTCAGGCCAACCTTGTGCAACTCGACCGCGACGCCTTTTGCAATGAGGGTGACGAGTTTCTCGCGGTCGGCGTTGATTTCCTCAATGGACATGGAGGCGATGACGACGCGCATCTGCCCCATGATGATCTCGGAGGCGAGCACCTTGACCTCGTCGATGGTGCGGCCCAGCAGGCGCGTGGCGGCGTTTTCCATGATCCCTGGCTCGGTGGAAACGCCAACCGTGAAGGTGGCCGGGACGTCGACACGGATGTTTTGATTGGAAAGGGCGCCCCGGAGCGGCACATCAATGCTCATGGGGTTGAGGTTGAGATAGGCGTAGTTCTGGATAAGCGGGAGTACAAAGGCCGCCCCGCCATGGTAACACCGGCTGGGAGTCCCGCGGGCAACACGCGCGCCATAAACAACAAGCACGCGGTCGGGCGGGCACATGCGATAACGGGAAATAACCCATAACGCGATGCCAAGGAGGGCGGCCGCGAGCAGGACATACCAAATGGTCCCCCCGGAAAAGAGGCCGCCGCGTTCGCCTCCGCTGCTGAGGCGGGCGGCAAACAAAACGAGGTTTTGGGTGAGCAGGCTGGCGATGTGTGGCATTGGCGTTGGTTGGGTTGGGTTATGGACTAAGAAAGGGCAAAATCGGAAGGGCTGTCACGCTGGGGCTTCAAATGGACAAACCGGGCGCATCCAAGTGTTTTCAGACGCTTTCGACCAGAAAAAGTTTGCCGGAAATGCGCTGTTTCACGCGGATGTTGGCGCCAGCGGGAATGGGTTCCTCGGAGTCGGAGATCGCCTCGATGACCTCATGGCGGTTGTTGAAGACGACTTGCGCCTGCCCACCGGGTTGTCGCGCGGGCGGGATGGTGACGTACACCGAGCCAGTGCTCCCAACCGCCTGCGCAAAGTCCACGGTTCCGTTGGATTGCAGCGAGAGAAGCTTCTTTCCGATGAGATAAATGGCATAAAACATGCCGAGACCCACGACAAAACCAACCGCGCCGGCCAGAAACGGATTATTGGTCGACTCGTAGGCGATGGACGCGCCACCGCCAAAGCCGAGAAAAAAACCGGCGATGGACCGCGTGGAAAAAAGCGAGCCATCCACGTGGACATCGACACCGGAGGAGATGTCCGCGTCAAGCGCGCCGGAGACTCCCCCCTGATCAAGCCCAAGCACCGTGAGCATGAGCAAAACAAGGGTGACAACACCCGCCGCAAGCCCCACGCCGCCGTAAACGCGCCCAACGGCATCAAGACCGTTCCACCATTCGGGAAGTCCAAGGAAAGAAAACTGCGCGACGGGGTTGGAAAAATACACAAATTTGAGGGCGGCAAGCAACATGACGTGCGAAATTCAGCCAAAGGGACGGGCCAAGGCAAACAATTTCACGAAAAAACGGAGAAAACTGGCGGCTCGCGCGGCGTCAGGCATTGTAGTGCAACGCCGCGCTTTTTTCCGGGAAACCAATGTGCGCCCAAGGCGAACCGTCCAACAGGACACCCTCCGGCGGAATGCCTTCAAATGTCAACCCGTGCAGCGGACCGGGTGACGCGCCAAGCTGCCGCCAGACAGCGGAGACATTTGGCTCCGGCAATGCGGCCGCACTGCCGCCGTTCGCCGCAAGGCCTTCGCCATCGGCAAGGGCATGCAGAAGCCGGACAAGCGTGGCCATCTCGGCGGGAACGCCCTCCGGCCCGGGAACCGCGCGCAGGAATTTCTGCAACCGGAACTGCCGGTTCACAAAGGTGCCGTCCTTCTCAAACACATGAAGCACGGGAAACACCACGGAGGCGCGCGCCGTCGTCTCATCGGCCCTTGGCGTGAAATAGATGATTTTGAGACGGTTCTTGCGAAGCAACTCCGGCGAAACACCAAACGCCGTCACATCCTCGCAAAAAATGACAAGCGTCTGCACGGCCCCGGATCCCAGTGCGGCGGCAAGCGGGGCAAGATCCGCATCAGGCGGGCGATCGAACAAGCCCGAAAGAAGCGCGCCCCGGAAATTCGGGGTGCGCTCCTCGGAAACCAACAGGCCGTCCGCCGGCCCTGGGTGAGCCGGAAGCCAGACGGGGCCGGGAAGGGCGCGAACAAGCAGCGCCGCAAGATATTGCGCCTCCAACGCCAGCCTTCCGGACGCCACATAGGCCACCCGGCCCGAACTCGCGCGAAGCAGCGCGCCGGCCGCCGCGATCGCCGCCGCGGACGTCACCGCCACCCCGTCACGCAAATGCTCGCACATGCGGTCCGGGGCTTTTTGCATGCGGAAAAACTCGCGCCCCGAGTCCGGCATCCAGGAGTCATTCACGGCGTCATTGCGACGCGGGGTTATCCGAAACACCCGCCCATCCCGGTGCCAGACATCCGTGTTCACCCCGGCGCTGGATTCCGGGCAGATGGAGGGGGTCTTTTGCAAAAACCAGACACGGCACCCAAAACGGAAGGACGTGCTGGTCAATGCGCCGACAGGACACAAATCGGCGGCATTCACCGAATAATTGTCGTCCAACTCCGTGCCGGGAAAACAGGCCAGCTCGCTGCGGGAACCTCGTTTGACAAACCCCAGAACCGGATTCTTCGAAATCTCCCGGAAAAACCGCACACAACGCCCGCAAAGAATGCACCGTTCCGCGTCAAACATCACACGCGGACCAAGCGCCAATGCCTTGGGCTTTCGGTTTTTCACGGTGCCGGCGCGCGAGTATCCGCGCCCATGCGCAAAGGCATACTCCTGCAACCGGCACTCTCCCGCCTGATCGCACACCGGGCAATCAAGCGGATGGTTCAAATTAAGAAATTCGAGAACCCCTTCGCGGCATTCACGCACAAGCGGCGACAAGGTGCGCACATGCAAACCTTCGGACGCAAGCGTCGTGCAGGCCGATGCCGGTTTTGGGGACCATGCGATCTCAGGCGCCCCACCAGGCCCCGTCCCCGCATCCCCCGTGGATGGATCGCTTTTCCTCACGCCCGTCTCGACAAGGCACATCCTGCAGTTTCCAGCCACGGACAATTGCGAATGATAACAAAAATGCGGAATCTCCACGCCAACTTTCCGCGCGGCTTCGACAAGGTTCGTGCCCGCCGGGACCTCACATTCAACCCCGTCCACATGGATGCGAACAAGAGGCGCGGAAGGGCGGGAAGGGACGGCGGCAGGCATGACAAAAACAATTTCCAGCAGAACACACCCCTTGCCCATCCGCTGTCAAGGGTGCGTTGACTCGTTGTCACGAGACGAACCCAACGGAGAATCTTGAAAACGCGGGATTCCGGGAGAAACAAACGGCTGGGAAGTTTTTCAATGAAATCTCCTTGGACGTTTTGATGTGAAAATGATTGTCGCTGAAAATCACACTTGAAACACGGCTTTCCCGAGGCGCTTTGGAAGGGGCAGGGCGAACGCAAGCGTCGAATGCCGCACGACGCCTTCGGCAGTTTCTTTGCTGCGTTTCCCTTCGTCGCCTTGGAAGTCTGGCAAGTCTCGGGAACCTGCTGGCGAACGGTGCCTGCGAGAGCGAAAAAGGCCGATGACTGGGAGTTGGCCAAGGTTGGCGAGGCGCGGACAAAGCGGGCGCCGTTTTCCGAGTCGCTTCTTCCAAGTGCGCATCGCTGCGGGCATTGTATTCCGTGACGTCTCTGCCGCTTTTGTTTTCCAGGCCGCCCGGGCGCTCCCGAGGCATTCCGCTCCATCGATGTGTCCAATACTCCCAACACCAACGTCAAGCATTCCAAAACATTCCCGTTTTGGCGCTTGCGGATGACGGGGCGGGCCAGCATTCCCGGCGCCAATGCCGGGCGCTCCCGAGACGTTCTGTTTTGTCGATATGCCCAAAGCGGAACGGGAGTGCCGCGCTCCAAGACGTTGCGCGCATTCGATCTCCACCTTGTTTGGTTTTTTCCTCGCTTGCAGAAATCCAGAAAAAGAACCTTCAGAAGCGTCGGGGATGTGAAAGCAGCGGAAAGTTGTCAGGGCGCGGCACCGTCGCAGGTCCGCAACGGACGTCGCAAAACAATCCATCCCGCGTCAGTGGGCCTTTTGTTTTTTCATTTTTTCTTGAAAAATGACTTGTCTTTGGGCCGGGGCGGTTTTCGCTGGAGTTTCTTTTCAAAACCATGAACAAGACTCGTCTCCAACTCCCGGCACCGGTTCCGGCGCCCGCGCAACAGCGCAACAGCGCAACAGCGCCCTAAAGGGGCTTGCCATTCTGCTATGAATGGCAGCCTATATGCAAGCCCTCAGAAGGGGGCCGCCCCGCATTCTGTTGCGGCGGGTTTTGCCGGGGACGTCCCGGCTTTGGCGGCGGGGCACGGCCTTGGATGCACCGGGTTCTGGCGCGCGAGCCTCGGCGCCCTGGTTGGGATGACGTCCAAGAATGCCTCGCGGGTTGACGACGCAGCGCGAGGCGGCGCGTTTGGCGCGGCCCTCCGTGCTGTCCGAAGGGCGTTGGCGTTTGCAGGCGCCGCCGCTTCTTCTGTCCACGCCGGACTGAGATGCGCGAGCCTTGGGCGATGCGGGGACGCTGTCGGGGATCGCGTGGGCGCCGAAGATGTCTCCTCTGATCGCATTGTCAGCGTCCGCGTTCGTCCGGTTGCCATCGCCAATGCCCTTGCACGTGCTGTTGCGCCGGGTGGCATCATACGCCGGGCGTTTTGCCTTGGCAGTTTTCTTTTGGCTTTCTTTTGCCTCGCCTCTGTCATCGCGCATGGCAAGGGTGTGCACATTGTCACAAAAACCGACTTGCACTCTGCGAATTATATTTGGAGTCCGGGCGAGGAAAACACGTCAGAGTATGATGAATTTGATGATGTGATAGTCCAAGTCAAAGGATGTTTTCCGCAGGATCGTGCCCGAACGAGTATCGGTGTTGGAGAACTCATAAATCTCAGGGTAAAAGGAGATCCTGTGGATCTTGGCGATACAGAATGGGCTGAATGGGTAATTATCTCGGGTTCTGAATGGGCCGAATTTACCCATGGTCTTGGAGAAGTTGTTGCGCTTGGCGCGAAACCGATAGACGGCCCGCTTTCGCGCACGGTTGAAATTGAGGTGACAACCACAACACTGAAATCAGCCAGGGTGACAATCACGATTTTTAAGCCAACTGGCGTTTTGAAGTCACGCCACGTGGGGACGGCTACGGAAAACCCGGTGGGTGCAAACACATCCCAGTATTCTGACATGTTCACCCCGGCCTCCCAGGAACCAGAAAAAGTGCCCGTTCCTGCCACAGGGATAGGTGCTTGGACGAGGATCTTTGTGATCCCGATGCCATCAACTGTCAATTTTGGGGGAGATTATGAGGATGGTGTCTTTCTTAAGGAAAAGGATGTTGGCAGTCCACCGACGATAGGGACGTATACACCAAGCGAAGAAAGCATTTTCTCCCAGGCGAAACATGAACCGAATGCGAATCCAGCCAAAATTAACAGCAATTCCAGTGTTGTTGATAGAATATGGTTTTATTCAAATTCGCTTCCCCTGTTTTCAACGAAGCACACCTGTACATGGACGTGTGGATTTTCTTGGAACGGGATTGAGATGCCGCCAGTGTTGCAAACTTTTGAGATTAGCACGGAGACGAATCCAATGCTCGGTGACTATGGCCTTGTCAAAAAATTCAATTCTTCGGTCATCCGAGGGGTTGGGTTTGGAGGGACGTGGGCTTTCCAATACAGGGATAAAGAAAATGATTGGAAACCTTGATTTTCCCAACACATTTTTAACCCACCGCATGACATCCTTACGAAAACGACCATGAAAACCTTGATTTTATTTCTGGCATTTCTTTTTTCTGTGCCCTGCTTGCGCGCGCAACTTCCAGTGAAAATGCCTGCATTGGCTCCGCCACTTGTTCCCCAACAAGCAATAGGAAAATATGTTCCGCAACTTGATAAGATCCGGAATCTTTATGAGGAAGGGCGGATTCTTGAGTTTTATCAGGTGGCGGACAAGACAATGAAAGAGATTCGCAAAAAGGAAGGAGGGGATTACCCAAGGAGCGCGGATGCGAAGGCGCTTTTTCATTGGATAGGTTATTATCAACTGTCCGCGCCACTTCTCACCTTTGATGAGCTTGAGAATCAGGCGGAAGGGCGTTATACGACTTGGTATGTCACAGATTTTTCCTCCAAGGTCTCGGCATGCAAGTTTTTGTGCCGTGATTCCGCCGAAAGAAGTTCGCTCTTGTTTGGGTTGGACGAAAAGTCTTATCGGAGGCGCCAGGTGGAAAACCTTGCGATTGTGCTTGCGCATCTAAGCAGGATGCTTGCCTATTGCGAAGACTGGGTGGCACACGAGAAAGAGAATGCGGATTTGAAAAAGAATGTGGGAAGATGGACCCATGTTGAAGAAATGAAGAAGCCCGGAGCCGTGTTGACCACATCCTCCGATCCATTGAGCCTTAAATTGGAAGACCACCTTTATTGGCGCGGGAATCGGCTTGGCGCGATGCGAATTTCCATCGAGAATGCAAAAGAATTCATGCTGCGCGATTATATTCGCAAGCTTGTGAAGTGTTTTCCCAAGCAAGGCCATGTTGTGCAAAGTTATGTGCGGAGGACAGGCCTTTGCCGCGAATGGGGTGAGAAAGGAAGGCATGAGCGCCTTTTGGCCTATAAGAGGATGAATCCTTTCCCAAAGAATCTTCATTTGACGTTGTTGCTGGAGCGGACGATTCCACGTGACAAGGATACGGAGTGGGTTTTTTTCGGCTTGCATAAGGCTGGCGTTGCAAGGAAGTTGGAAATTGAGTGGTTTGACAAGTATCGTGAGGTTTTGAAACGATGGAACGCGGATGACAAACGCCTTGCCGCCGAAGCCGCCGCGAAAGAGGCCGCAAAAAACGTGAGATCCGGGTCTGACTTTGAATCAAAAATACGCGCGTCGGAGGCCTATCGTGAGTGGATGAAAAATGCGGGAAATGCTGAAAAGGTCGACGCGGGTTCGCAGTTGGTTTCCACGGCCTCGTCATTGGAAAAATCTGAAAATCCAGGTTCGGAGAAAACGGATTCTCCAAAGGCGGACAACGGCGGCGCTGAGAATGGGAAATCAAAATAGAAAGGACAATGTCATGAAAAAGCAAATCCCGATTTTTTTGAGTTCTCTGTTGGTGTTTTTTGCGTTTGTGTCGATTGCGGCATTGCACGGTGCCGTGATACCCGAACCGATCCTTCCCTTGCGCGAGGCTGGCGAATATGTTCCGCGCATAGAGGAATTGCGCAATGCGCTGAAGGAAGACGACATGGGTGAATCGTTTTCACGAAAATTGCATCGATTGTTTGCCGAGATTTCGGAGAAGCGACGTGCACGTCTCAAAGATGGAAGGAGCAGGTTGTTTGTCTCGACTCGCTCCGAGTTCGTGGCTTTGGAATGGGCGTGTTATCAGACTCTTTTTCTCCCATTCCCGGACCCCAACCGCCTTTGGGAATGGGCGTGGAACGCCAAGTTCATTCATTTTTTCGGCGACTCTGCCTTTGCCTCGGATCGATTGTCCGCGGAATCAGCCGAGTTTCTTGCGAGGGAGAAGATAGATCCCAGGAAACTGCATCATCTTCGTGCCACCTATCGCGCGCTTTTTCTAAAGAGGATGCGCCAAGTCAGCGAGGAATTTGCGGAGGAAAAACTTGCCGTTGACATTGGGATCCGTCGATTGGAAAGAGCCAATTCCCGATTTAGGAATAATATCGAAAAGAACCTGAACCCGAAAACGAAGACAAAGGAGGAAGTGTCGGATTGGAAAAGGGAGGAAGCTTCCCTTTGGAATGCGAAATGTCGGATCGACAATTTTGCTCTCCACTCTTCCAAAGATCGTGTGGAAAGCGAGGAGGACGATTTCTTTTATTATCTTCTATTGCACTTTGGTGACAAGCCGGCTTCCATAGAGCCGTATCTCAAGCTTGCCGGCTATGACTCTGAATCCAAGCGCGCGGGTTTGTTGTTGTGCATGCAGAAGAGTGCGCTTCGCGACATGTCGAAAGATCGTCTTTTCTCGCCTTACGCCAAGAAGACAAGATTCAATCCAGACTTGGCCAAGAGGCTTGCGAAGATCGAGGAGGACCGTGTTGCGAAAGAGCTGGCTTTGCGCGAGAAAAAGTGGAAGGCGCGTCATTCGGCTTTGTCCGAGGAATATGAGGATCTAAGTAAAAAAATAGCTGTCCAAAGGGAAGCCTTGCAAGAAAAGCAAAAGCCGTCAAAGGTTGATGAACCTCTTTATCCTATTTGGGTGAATTAGGGTTCATTCGCAAATGCTGTCGTTCTTCCACAGTGTGGTAACTTGCTGCTGTTTCTCGGTGGCGCGAATTTTCGCGCCACCCCGCACCTCCGATTAACCGAACCAGCGAGAAGTTACCCGCGCTGGCGAAAAACCAGCCGAATCGTCGGCGAGCTGGGTGGCAAATTGCCTGCCGCAAGTCGGTGACAAGTTGCCGCCCTTCACGCCGCACTCCAAAAAAACATCGCCACGCCTTGCCGGCATCTCTTTGCCGCCATGCCCCAGCCGGCCTCACGTTCCGCGCGCCGCCATGTCCCACCCATCGCCGCGCCGCACCTGCCGCCATGTTTCACGCGCCGCCATGTCTCACCGCCGCGCCCCACCCGGCGCCATGTCCGACCGGCTGGAGTGTGCCGGCGATGGCGCGCCAAACCGGTATGTCTCCAGCGGGCGTGCAGCGCATTCGGGCGGCCAGCGAGATCAAGCCCCAGCAGACCCAGACGTCCAAACTCTCTTGCGATCCGAACTTCGAGGCCAAATTCCGGGAGCCACTGGCTTTTATCCCCATCTGTCGGCCAGGGCATCCTCGGTTGTGTCCGGAAAGTTTCGCACATTTGTGGAGGCATGTGGAGGGCGGGGGAAGGTTTATTGTTGGTTCTTTTGTCGGTTATTTTGTGGAAGTTTATGGACGGGAGTAGACCGTCC
>JAIRPL010000015.1 GCA_031256995.1 Puniceicoccales bacterium | reverse complement strand
CCCGCCCAAAACGAACCGCGTCCACCCGCGCCCGCATGACCGCCATCTCTATTGATTGCGGCACCTGGTGGAAAACGCCTTTTTTGAAACTCAAGGGCTGGCGCGCGATTGCCACACGCCACCTGAAAAACGCCGCCAGTTACCTCGCGGCCGTCCAAATCCGTTGTCTTTACCTTTGGCTTGCCATCTCGTGACGACACTATCTAGGATGAAAAAACGAGAAACATCCCCGCCGCAGACATCCCCATCGCGACAGTCCCGCACGCCAACATTGTTGGGACTTGCGGCCCCGGTCATCTTTTTCCCACCGCAACATCCCGCGCCAACACCCCGCATACCAGCCGTCAAGGGACGCTCCGCAAAACACCTGTGCCAAAGGCCGCCACACGGAATAACCACCGCCGGAAGCACACATGAAGCGGCGGCGACAGTGAGCACACACAAAACGGCGGCGGCAGGGATCAGACGAAGCGGCGACGGCAAGAACCGCAGCGAGGCCGAACAAAAACTCCCTCATACGGATATACGCAGCCCCGGTCTTGCAGCCATGGACTTTGCAGAAACGCTGGCGGCAAGGCACACCCCACGGCGTTCCCGACAAGATCCCGAACAAGATCTCATGAAATCCCGCGCGCAACAACGGTGATCAGCGGGCAGGGGAAAAGTGGCGTCGGCAGAGAGCAGGGTCGCAAATGTGCGAAGGGTTTTGGAACGCGGTGGGGGAGCAGGTTTGGAAACCCGCGCTACGACGGTAGTGCAGCGGCGGTGGGTCCTTTCCTGACGTGCCGGCACAAAAAGCGGAGGCAGCCGCTTGCTTGCAAAAATTTGCGTGCGGGTTCCTGTGAATCCGCGCACCCTCGTCGTAACGCAGCGCGTCGTGGCACGTCGTAGCGCATCATCCGATTCGAGATCTTCACCACGACCATCGTCTGGACTCCCCATGGTAGTGCTGAAGCGAACCCCATGTGATCACCCTGCAAACGGGAAGAAACGCCAGACCGTGCCGTTGGTCGCCACCATGCGGGCGATCTCCTCGCGTAAAAGCGCCGGGCGCGGGTTAAACCACGGATGCCGCGCAGGCGGCGCGTTCTCCCAGCATTGCACGGCTCGAAAGCGCCGACTGCGGATTGGAACTAGGCAAGATGTGGGCGCTGGGGGGGGTGGGGGGAGCCATTGCCTGACGCGAAAGCGACGGGCGCGGTCAAAAACAACACAGCGCGCATGGAACTTTTCTTTTTTCACATTTCCCGCCGCGAAAGCGACGGACGCGGTCGAAAACTGCAACCGCATCCACGACTTGCGGACCACGATCATTGTCTTGCGCAAAAGTGCGGGACAGGCGGTGTTGTGTTATTTTTCCGCTTTTTCGGGGGCTGTCTTCGGCGGGGTTTCGCGATGGATGGCGGGGTAGATGAGGAGGCGATCGTGCATAAGAAGGAGCAGGTCGCCTGCGGAGCCTTCGGTCAGGCTGTCGATGAGGGCCGCCCTGGGCTGGCGACCGGAGTCCCGACGTCCGCGATAGTGGGGGTTGGTGTCAAAAAGGGTGAAGTGCAATGCATCCTCGAAACGTCCGTCAGGCCCGGAGGGGTGGATGATCTGCAGCACATGCGAATTGTCGTCAAAGAGAGCGATGCTGGGTTGCTGGCGCGAGGCAATGTCCCCGGCGCCATTGGCGGGCTTGGGTTGGATGACGCCAGCCAGAATGTCGCGCGGGGTGAAATCGGGGAGGGTAGATTCGTATATCCTCTTGAGTTCCAATCGGATGCCACGCCGGGCGGTGGGGACTTGCACCATCGCGCTGTCGGTGGCGTAGAGCAGGCGCGGGGTGGCCTCGCCGGGAACAGGCTGCAGGCTGGCGGAAAGCGGATTGAAGGCTGGGAGACGCGTGCTGGCGCGAATTTTCCATGGGGCGGCGCCGGCGCTGTCGGCGGCGCGCTCAAACCATTCGAGCGCGGAGGTGCTGGTGTTCCAAACGACGATTGTGCTGGAGTCCAGCGCAAGCGGGGCGCGGAGGGCATCGTCCGGATTGCGGGCATTGGCCTGCGCGATCACCTCCAGCGCGCCCTGCGATGTCAGGCGAAAGGCGCGCAGAAAACCTTGCGAGACAGCCAGAAGGGCGGGTTTTCCGTCCATGACGGCCCAGCCGGCTTCCGCGGGCGAAAGCCGGTCGAGCAGAGTCCGGGCAACAGGGGAGTCGTCGGCGATCCTCCCGAATGTGCCATCGCTGTTCTGGCGCACAAAAAATGGCGCGCCCCGCTCATTGAAGAGCATGACGTCGGGCCGCCCATCGCCATCAATGTCATGGACTTGCATTGCCACGATGTCGCGCGGGTTCTCACGGAGTGTGAGGATGGGTTTCAGGGTCCAGTTTCCAGTGGTGATGGTTGTCTCATCGTGGGCGATCGGAGGAGGCGTCTTTGGCGGAGTCGCGATCCACAGGTTTCCGAGGGGGATGGTTGGCGCATCGCGGGCGACGGCACTGGCGGTACCCAGGCGGTAGAGTGTCAAATCACCTCCCGCCGTTTTTGCGAGAATGGCGGTGAGGCGCCCGGCGTCGTCAGAAGCGAGATGCAAGGGTTTGAATTCGACGGGCAGCGGCAATGGGAGCGGAAATCTCGGCGCGCCGTTTTTGAATGAGATGGTGGCAATCACGCCGTCATTGGCATTGAGGGCAAGGAGGGTGCCGGGATGGCCGGGGAGGGCCGCGAGCGCGCCGATGCCGGGGAGTGTTGAAAACTCGACGGGCGGGGCGTATCCGCCATCGGGCAAGGCGCGGTGGATGGCGAGCTTTGCGGATGACGGGGCGGTGGCGACGATATCGCGCCGCCCATCCCCGCTGGCGTCAAAATGGATCACCCCGCGTTTTTCCAGATTGGACCCCTTGCCGGCACCCGTGTCGGCCGGAAACGGGTGCGAGAGGATCGCCGCCTCGTCGGCATTGCGCAGCGGGGTGCCATCATTGACAAAGGTGGCGCTGAAGATGGTTTTTTGGGATGCGTTGATGGCGGCGTACGCGGGCGCCTGCCCGGGCTGGCCTTGCGAAAGGGGGGTGCGGAGATCCATCGCGGAAACCGGGGCGCGCAATGTGGTTTCCGGCCCGAACACAGGCCCCGGACCTGTGATCGGGCGAAAGCTGAGGGTGATTTCCTCCCCGGCCTGCCCCGAGCCGGGGTTTGTGTGCATGGTGCCCAGGACGCGCGCGCCGGGGACATCCCCGGCGAAAATGGACGCGTGAAAAAGACGGCCGCCGGGCGCCGTCCGCAGCAGAATGGGGTCGGGCAGGTTTCCGTTTTCGAGCGCGCCCTTGCCAAAAACGCGAATGGCAATGCCCTCGGCGGTTTGTTGCGCGACGGCGTTGACAGGGCGGCCCCCAAGCGGTCCCGCGGGAAAGACCATCAGCGCCCCCGCCTCGCCCGTGGAATTTCTTGAGAGGGCGGCGTTTTCCTTGATTGGAGTCCTCCATTCACCCTTGCGTGGACCCTGCGGAACGATGTGGAGGCCGTTGCGCGCACTGGTGAAAAGAATGTCGGCAAGACCGTCGCCATCGAGGTCGGCGGCGGCGAGGCCGCGCATGGACGCGTCCCCGGCGATGAAGTCCCGGCGGAACGGCGCATTGTCGAGCACCGGCATCCAGCGGTCGGCGCGGACGTTTTTGCCCTCGGGCGCGGGTTCCCCCGGGCGGCGCTGGCAAAGGATCTCAATGCGCCCCATGTCGTTGTTGAGCACGAGGATGTCCTTGCGCCCGTCGCCATCCACGTCGGCCACGAATGGGGCGGAGGTCTCCCAGCCGAGTTTGGTGATAAGCGGGACGCCAAGCGCCGGGAGTTCCGAAGGTTTGCTGGCGTCAGGGGTTGACGATGCCGCGGATGCGAGGAATGGGGCGGCGGCGAAGACAAAAAAAATGGCTTTGGGCTTCATTCTTGCGCGCCATCTTGCGCGAGGGGTTCACACGCGCGAGGCAAAAGCGGATAATCAGGATTCCACGGAAAGTCCGGGCAAAAAACGGTCCTGACGACGGCGGAATGGGGGCCGGGCAGATTGCGGGGAGGGCCGACGGGAAACCGCCAAGGCACCTCCATGCCATGCGCGGCAACGCTCTTGCAAAGGCACGCAAGGGTGTTTTCCTGCCCCTCCCGCATCCCAAAAAGCTGAATGGCTCTCATCGTCCAGAAATATGGCGGCACATCCGTCGCCAACACTGATCGCATCCAAAACGTGGCCGCCCGTGTGAAGGCTCTCTGGCAGCGAGGAAACAAGCTTGTCGTGGTCGTTTCCGCGCGCAGCGGGGTGACCAATGAGCTGATTTCCCGCGCAAAGGCACTTCACGCCACGCCCGATGACCGGGAGATGGACATGCTTCTGGCCGTGGGCGAGCAGGAGACCATCGCCCTGCTGAGCATCGCGCTTCATGCGATCGGCGTGCCGGCCTGCTCCCGGACGGGCGCCCAGGCTGGCATTTTGACCGACACGCTGCACACCCGCGCCCGGATTGCCCGCGTGACGGGCGGGGACATCCCGGCGCGGCTGGACGAGGGAAAAGTCGTCATTGTCGCCGGTTTCCAAGGCCTCTCCACGGGCAATGAGATCACGACGCTTGGCCGCGGCGGCTCGGATCTGACGGCCATTGCCATTGCCGCCGCCATCAAGGCCGACCTGTGCCAGATCTACACGGACGTGGACGGTGTCTACACCGCCGACCCGCGCGTTGTCCTGAATGCCAGAAAGCTGCCCGAGATCGCTTACGAGGAGATGCTTGAGCTGGCCTCCAGCGGATCAAAGGTCATGCAGTCGCGCTCCGTCGAATTTGCCCAGAAATACAACGTGCCCTTTGAGGTTCGCTCATCCTTTAACGACAAACCCGGAACTCTTGTGAAAGCCAATGCCAAGACCATGGAGGACGCCGTCGTGAGCGGCGTCGCCCTCGACCGTTCGCAGACACGTGTCACCGTCAGCGACATTCCCGACACGGCCACGGCCGTGGCAGGCATTTTCGACGCCCTCGGCGACGCGGGATTGAATGTCGACATGATCATCAAAAACCTTGGCACAAACGGGCGCGCCAACCTGACGTTCTCGGTGAACACGGACCAGTTCGCGCGCACCGAGAAAGTCGTGGGCGAGGCCTTGAAGTCACTCGGCAGCGGCAGTGTGCGCGCCACGGGCGAGGTGGCCAAGGTGTCCATTGTGGGCGTGGGGATGACTTCCCACCCCGGTGTGGCCGCGACCCTCTTCAAGGCACTGGCGGATGCGGGCGTGAACAGCGACCTCATCACCACGAGCGAGATCAAGATCGCCGTCGCGGTGGATCCAGCGAAGGCCGACGCCACCGTGCGCGCCGTGCACGAGGCGTTCCGCCTTCACGAGGTTGTGCCCGTGGGCTGAGGCCCGGCAAGGCGCCGCCAACGGGACCTTGAGGAAAATTTGCCTCCGGAGTTTTGCGAAAATCCGGACGCGAAACCCAGGTTTCGCACACCCCGACGAGGGGCGAGGGGGGGGATGCGAATGTCAAGGTGCGGGGAGGAAAACTGGAACTGGCGTTCCCCCCAAATTGACGCCCCCCTGCGCCCTCTCACCGGCGAGCGCGGGAAATACGAAGCCTTTTGCAAAGAGGAAGGCATTGGGGAGTCCTTCGTTTTTCCGGACGGGTTGAATATCAAATGCGAATACGAAAAAATCGGTCGCACGGGAGGCGGCGGAAGCGCAGGCGGAATGCGAAAACCCTTGGGACAACGCCCCCCTGCGTCCACGTTCCGGGTAAGGCACGTTCCCGGCCGAAGGCGTTGCCGTGATTGCCGGTTGCCCCCTTCTGGGAGCCTTCCCGCACAAGGCGCCGCCCACCGCGTTTGCCAACGTGGCGGCATGGCTGGAAACGTGACGACCCCATTTTCCATCGGCGCGGCTCCTGACGCGGGATGAGGCAACCCCCAAAAGCCGCCCGCGAACCCGCAAAATTGGAAAGCGGGAAAACTCCCGCGCCCCGTTCGCGCCACGAACATCTTGCGCCTGTGCAGAGGCTTGTGCGCGGGCGGCAAAAGGCCCTTGGCTTCCCAGGCCTCCCACCCGCCCCCCTTCCCTCCCGCGAGGCATTTGCAGGCCTTCCGCAGCCCGCCCGCTGCTGAAATCAAAAATGACTTGACGGCGAATGCGCAAACGGGTTCTCTCCGCGACGTTTTCCAATGGCCGGGTAGCTCAGTTGGTAGAGCAGAGGACTGAAAATCCTTGTGTCGTCGGTTCGATTCCGACCTTGGCCACCATTTTCAAGATGAGGGGCGTCGCACAGCAGCGGCGCCCCTCATCGCATGCCCCCCCAGGAACGATCAGCAGGGGTTTCCCCTTGACCGCGTACGGCAACGGATTTCAGGATTCCCGGCAGATGGA
This sequence comes from Puniceicoccales bacterium, assembly GCA_031256995.1. GTDB lineage: Bacteria > Verrucomicrobiota > Verrucomicrobiia > Opitutales > UBA953 > CALNBE01. The sequence continues at coordinate 28,027 of JAIRPL010000015.1, read as the reverse complement.
AAAAATACTCCTTTCAATCCTTGGTGAGTTTCTCGGCAAGCTGATCTTCATGGCCATCGGCGCGGCTGTGGGATCCACAACCGGTTGCGAAAACGAGAGCCGTGAATTCGTGTTGGTTCCAGAGTACGACAAAGTGGAGTCCGCCACCCTCAAGCCGGGCCTCCTTGGCGGGAAAACGCTTCCGCCCACCTATGCCAGCCCGGATGGCATGGCCATCGGCCCCGACGGCTGCATCTACGTTTCCGTCACCCAGCGCGCCTCGAAACACAAATACCCCGCAAAAATCATCCGCATCACCCCCAACGACACCGTGGAGAATTTCTTCACGATGCCCGTCAACAAGGCGACAGGGAAGGCCTGCCCGATGGGTCTGGTGTTTGACGCCAAGGGCGACCTTTATGTGGCGGACAACCAATCCTCGCTCACCAAGGAACCCGGCCAATCCAGCCTCTATCGCATCACCATCGAGGAGGGGAAGGCCGTGCGCGCGGAAAAAGTCGCAACAGGAATCAACGCGGCAAATGGCGTGACGCGATGGGGCGACCACATTTACGTGGCGGAGTCCAATTTGCGCGTACCGGGCGAAAACCTCAGCGGCGTCTATCGCTTCGCCATCGCCGACCTCAAGGCGGAGGCCCCCGTGACCGTCACAGGTCGTGGTGATCCCCGTCTCATCACCGCAATCCAGACAGAAAACAAAGCCAGGCGCGGCGCCAACGGCATTGATTTTGACTCCAAGGGACGGCTCTACGTGAACAACTTTGGAGACTCCGAAGTCCGCCGCCTCACCTTTGACAGCGCCAACGGGCCGGTGTCGAAGTCCGAGATTTTCGCGCGATTCGACCCAACCGTCGTGAAATGCGTGGACGGCCTTCACATTGACAACAAGGACAATCTCTGGATCGCCGACCTTGCGGGCAACGCCATCCTCAAAATCACGCCCGAAGGGGCCGCCACAATCGTCGCAAGAAACGCGGTTTCGGACGATGCCGACGGCGCGCTCAACACGCCCTCCGAATGCATCCGGCGCGGCGCCAAGCTTTACATCTCCAACATGGACATCGGCGAAATCCCCCGCAAAAACGCCACCCAGACAATCTCCGTGCTTGCCCTCGGCAACGAGGCAAAGTGACAAGCCGCCGCCCGCCTTTCGCCCCCCTGCCCTCCCCACGCCATGCCCGGTTTCATTTACAAAACCCTTGATGCCGCGGGGCGCCCACACAACGGGGCACTCGAGGCGCCGGACCGCCGCACCGCCGCCCGCCGTCTGGCCGCGCAAGGCCTGCGTGTCCTGTCGCTTGCCAGCGAAGGGACTGTGGCCGACGCCCATGACACGGCCCCGGCCGCCCCCCTCCCCGATCCCGCCGACCCGCATGCGTCCGTGGCCGACCTCCCCCCGCCCGCGAAACTCACCCGCGCCCGCCTTTTTGGCCCCCACCAGACCGGGCGCGATTTTCTGGACAGTTTCCAGCAGTTGCATGCCAGCGGCCTGCCGATGGGCGATGCCGTCAAACTGCTCGCCCAGCGCGTCAGCGACCCCGCGTTGCGCCATCTTTGTCAGGACTTTTGGCGTTCCATGAGCGAAGGCGCGACACTGGCAAGCGCCATGTCCGCCTACCCCGCCGTCTTTGACTCCGGCACCCTGCACATGGTGGAGGCGGGCGAAAACACCGGGAATCTCACGGGGGTACTCCGGAAATTATTACAATCCTATGAGTTGCGCGAGACCCTCCGTTCCAAGGTCCTCTCAAGCATCGGGTATCCGGCGGGCGTCTGTTGCATGGCCATCGGCGTGCTATGCCTTTTCGTCTTCGCGCTCATCCCCCGCATTGAGCAAATCATGGCAGGCATGGGCGGCAAATTTCCGCCAATGGTCAGTGGGCTTGTTCTTTTCTCAAACCTCCTGGTCAAGGGTGGCCCGTTCCTGCTCATCGGCGCCGCGCTGCTGCTGCTGTTTTTTCTACGCTGGCGCAAAACGGAATCGGGACGGCTGCGCAGTGACGGCTGGTTCCTTCGCATCCCGATTGTCGGCCGGATTTTGACGCACTCCGAGACCACCCGCATGACCGACCTGCTCGCGACCCTCATGGGCAGCGGGGTCAACGCCACGGATTCCCTGCGCCTTTGCGAACGCCCCGTCGCAAACCGCGTCCTGCGCGCCCGCCTCAATGAGGGACGGCAGATGATCAACGATGGCGCGGCATTCGCCTCCGCGTTCAAGCGCCATCAGATTCTCCCCGCGCAAGACCTCGACATCCTCGCCGTGGGCGAAAACACAGGCTCCCTGGCGGAAACCTTCCAGACAATAGCCCGCCGGCACCTGGACGCGCTCGACCGCTCCATCGCCCGCCTTGTCCGCGTCATCACCGCCATCGTCCTGACCGGCACCGTGAGTCTCGTGTTCATCTGCGTCATCAGCATCATACTCTCCATTCTCAGCGTCAGCCAAAGCATCAGCCGCCCCGGCATCTGACGCCGCAAAACAATCCCCGAGGCATCCGCACGCATGATTTTTTCCGAGACGACCCTCCCCTTCCTATTGTTGACCCCTCCTGGAGCCGCCTTGCTGCTGTTGATTTATGGTGCCTTGCGGCGGGGCCGGAGGCCGGGGGACGGCGGCGCCCCTGCCCTTGGATCCGGTCCCCCGCGCCTCATCCAGATCCTCGCCGCCATCGGCTTCCTGCCGCCATTGCTCCATGCGGCCGCCTTCTGCCTGCTCTTCCCCGACGCCGCCAAAACCGCCGACGGTTACGCATGGGCGGTTGACCTTCCGGCGGGAATCCCCGGTTTTGCCACCCTCTCACTTGGCCTGGATGCCACAAGCCTGCCCCTCTTCCTGCTCGCCGCGCTCGTGGGCGCCGCCGCCGGGATGGGCGCCGCAAGTTCCCCCGTGACGGCCAAGCCTCTCTATCTTGCGCTGCTGTTGTTCGTGTTTTCCGGGGCGCTGGCGATGTTTGCCACAAGCGATCTCGTTTTCGCCTATTTTTTCCACGAGGCCACCCTCGTCCCCGCCTTCCTCCTCATTCTTTACTGGGGCGGGCAAGGGCGCCGCGCCGCCGCGATACAAATGGCCGTTTACCTCACATTCGGCGCCATGTTGCTGCTTGCGGCACTCCTGCTGGCGGTCGGCCACGCCGGCTCCTCGCACATTCCCACGGTGCGCGAGGCGTTCGGAACCATGCCCTTGGAGAGCGCCCGCTGGGCATCCGGCCTGCTTTTGCTCGGCACAGCCATTCCCGCCGCCTTGTTCCCCTTCCATTCCTGGGCGCCGCCAACTTACGCCGAGGCGCCGACGCCCCTTTCCATGCTGCATGCGGGCGTGCTCAAGAAATTTGGCTTTTACCTGTTGCTTCTGCTGCTGCCCGGATTCCAACGGGAGGCCCTTGCCCCTTGGGCGGACGTCCTCTACTGGCTCGCCCTCGGCAACATACTCCTGCTTGGCGCCACAACCTTGGGCCAGCACCACCTCAAGGAAATGCTGGCCTCATCCAGTGTCGCCCACATGGGCCTGTGCTACCTTGGCGTTTATGTCATGACCTCCGCCCCCGGCACCCCCCTTTCCGCCGCCGCCAGCGGATCGATTCTGCTATACATGGTCGGGCACGGACTCGCCGCCGCCGCGCTCTTCCTCCTGACGCATTCCATCCGAATCCGCGTTGGCGTGCTCGAATTTGGCAGCGCTGGGGGCTTGGCAAAACCCTTCCCGCTGCTCGCCGCCTTCTTCGTCGCCGCCTCGATGGCAAGCGTCGGGCTGCCCGGTTTTGTCGGTTTTTGGGGCGAGCTTGGCATCTACACCAGCCTTCAAGATCTGCCGCCTTGGAAACTCCTTCCCGCTCTGGCGGGCATTGTCATCAGCGCCGTGTACATGCTTCGCGCCTCCGCCAGGTTTTTCTTCGGCCCGGAAAATTTGCCCCCCCCTCCCGCAACCTTTCCTCCCTCGCCCCCCCTGCTGCGCCGCGATTTGATGCCAATGGAACGCCTCACCGCCTTTCTGCTCCTCGCCTCCATGCTCTTGGCAGGATTTTTCCCAAAATTGCTGCAGTTCTGACCTGTGGACGGTTCTGGATGCTCCGGGATTTGCCTCCCGGGAGGCTTCCATTTTCATCCGGAATCACGCATTCCCCAAGGCAACCCCGTCAGGCGCACGCGCGGGCCGTTTCCACTTCGCGCAAAAAACGGATTGCCCCTCCACGGCCATTTTCCAGCATCGGCGCGCCTTGAAAGACGTGTTTCGCGCATCGCTTGTCCTCTTCACACTGCTCGCCTATCTGGCAGGCGCGGGGCATTGTGCGCTGGCCACCATGGCCTGTCTCGCGACGGACAATGGACGTTGCCACACCCCGGCCGCCATCTCCTGCGTTTCCTCCTCCCCAAACATTTGCACCCCTGCGGGCAACGTTTCCTCCATCTCCGCCAATCAGGATGCCTGTCCGGCCCATTCCTCTTTCAGCCATTTTTCCGTCCACCAACCCTTGTCCGCCAATTTTCTCCCTGCCGACGCCCCCGATTCGAGATCCGCGGGACAGGACGGCTCCATTCCCCACCCCGACCACATTCCCCACGAAAGCGATTGTTCCATCGACGCGCTCCTTTCCACGCAAAACCCGGAGTCGGGCACGGCGCGCCTGCCGTCCCCTCATGTCCTGTTCGTGGTCGCGGCATTTTGTGCGATAGGTTGTCTCTGCGCCCGCTGCCAAGCCCTTGCGGTCCAGCCCACGGGCTTGGTGTCGTTTGTGCGAAGGACACGGGAGCGCCTCCTGCTGCTCGCGCGTGGATGGCAGTTTCTCACACGCGCCGCCCTTCCCTCGCGCGCTCCAAGCGTGTGACACACGCACGTTCCCACGCCCTGCGTCACCAGGAATACCTCCTGTGACCTGCGCGCGATGAGGGGCGATGCGTTCAACGCCGCAGCTTGGCATACCAACGCCTTGGGCGCGTGAGTTTTCATGCCCCAGGCATCCGTTCGAGGAACGGCGTGCTTTCCTGCCCCGGCGTCATCCGGCCGCGTGCGCGCACGCGTTTCCGCATCGGCGACAGTGCCGCCAATCAAGGTCCATGCCGCATCGAACCCGCCAAAGAGCCTGGGATTTTTCCGCCGCCCCCCGTCGTGCCAAGCCACGCCCGCGCAAAAACCAACAATCCGCCAACCACCATCCAACACACATCAACAATGCCAAAACCATCCACAAACACACCCAAACCGGCCCATGGCATGACATGCCGCGCATCATTCCTGCTTCTGGCCATCGCCACATTGGCGCCTGCCAAGGGCATCGCCCATCCGGGTCATGAACAGACGCCTCCCGCCGCGCCGATCAACGCCGCCGACATTCCCGCGCGCGCAACCGTCGTCACCCCCATTTCCGACATCGTCACCCAGACACTCTCCCTCAACCCCGAGATCCGTTTCTACGAGAACGAGATCGCCAGCGCGCGCACGCGCCACGAAACCGCCGGACGCTGGCCCGACCCCGAGCTTTCCGTGGAAATAGGAAGAAAATCCAGCCGCAATGCCGACGGTTCCTATGCGGGTGACGGCCTCTCCTGGGGAGTCACGCTCGCACAGCGCTTTGATTTTTCCGGGCGCAACGCCCTGCGAAAAGCCATCGCCCTGCGTCAAATTGAGCGGGCCGAGGCCGGCCTAGCGCAATTCCGGCGCGAACTTGCCGCGCGTTCCGCCGAGCTTGCCCATGCCCTGCTTGCCGCCCAGCAGCGTCTCGACGCCACCGAGGAGGTTGCGGCCCGGGGGCACGCCCTGCTATCGGCCCTTGTCCAACGCGAACCATCCGGCGTCACCTTTCTTCTTGAGTCGAGAATCCTCGAGGCCGCCGTCAGAAAACTTGCCCGCGATGCCGCCACGCGCCGCGCCGAACTCACCACCGCGCTCGCCGATCTCAACATGTTGCGCGGGCTGGCGCCAGCCACGCCATTGCGTGTCGCCGCCTCCCCCTCCGTCCCCGCGCCGGCCCCGGATGACTCAGCGCTGCTCGCCGCCACGTTTCGCGAAAACCACTCCCTCCGCCAATTCGAGCTCGACCTCGCGGAACAGGGTGTCGCCCTCGACATTGAACGCCGCAACGCCTTCAACGACGTGACTCTCTCGGCCTATTACAACGAGGAAAAAGCGGGCGGGAAAGACCGCTTCGTCGGCCTCGGCGTCACCGTCCCGCTTCCGCTCTGGAACCGCAACGGCGCCGCCATCGCCGAGGCAAAAACCCGCCAGGGACAGGCCGAGGGCGCCCTTTTCAAGCTCCGCCGCGATCTCCACAAGGACACCCTTGCCGCCGCCGCGCTCTACCGCGCCAGCGCCAAGTCCCACCTCGACAACGGCCCGGCGGTCGTGGCCCGTTTCCACGAGGCCGCCGAGCTGGCGGAGCGCCACTACCGCCTCGGCACAATCCAGGCCGCAACCTATCTCGACCTCCAGCAAGCCTACCTCGACATCATTGACACCCACGTCTCAACGCGCGTGGAGGCCCTCCGCGCCGCCGCCCAGCTAAGCATTTTGACGGGGCTGCCACTGGAAAAATTCTTTCCCCAAAAAACCAGCCAGGAAGCTCGCGAAAGACAGGGCGAAGGCGAAAGAAAGCCGGAATCCCCCACCCAAAGGCCGCCACAAGAATCCAAGAAAACGGCCTCCCCCGAAAAACCGGCCCACACCCACCCGGAAAACGAACAAGACGCCCATTCCACCCACACCAACCGCAACATCCGGAAACCATGAAAACCGCCTTTTTTCACGCATCCCTCCTCGCCGCCACCGTGGCCGTTGCGCCATTGCACGCCAATGCCCACGACGACAATCACGGCGACGCGGACCACGGCCCCAACCCATCCCCGGTCTCCATCTCCGAAGCCGAAGGCCTTGCATTCGCGCCCGAAGTCGTGGAAGGCATCGGCCTGCAAACCGAAGCTGCCGCGCCGCGCGCCATTGTGCCAAGGCGGGTGATCTCCGCAAAAACGCTTGGCGGCGCCCAGGCGGTCGCCTTTTCCGACATCCCATCCGCCGATGCCCCCTTTTCTCATGCCGTCGGACAACGCTTCCGTGTCATCGCGACGAAGCAAGACGCGGGAAATGCCCAGGCGCGGAAAGTTCCGGCCACAACCATCCCGGCAAGCTCGAGCGCGGCCCAAAAAGATGGGGCATTTGCCACGCTCACACACATTTCCAGCGCCAGCCAACGCGCCACAGGCCAGCTGGAACTGCTCTTCAAACTCGAGGGTTTGGACCCCCGGACAAAGACGCAATTCCTGTCCCTCGTCCCCGACCCAACGCCGCCGCCCGTGCAAGTCGCTGTCGCAATCCCACGCGCCGCCCTCCTCGAAACCGCGACAGGAACCTTCGTCTATCTCGTCACTTCCGACGGGAGTACGAAAAACGACGCCCGTGCCGCCAACGAAAACGAGCATCCCCACGCCCATGAAGCCAAGGGCGCCGGCAGCGCGCATTCCCATGGGAAGGATTCCGACAAACACGCCCACACCGACACCCCCCATGCCCACCACGACGACGAGGAAAACGCCCACGCCCTGAAAGAACCCAACGCAAAAAGCGCCCAATCCACACCACAGCCCGCGCGCCATGCCCCCCGTTACCGGCGCATCCCGGTTCGCACCGGCATCGCCGACGCCACCCACATCGCCATCACCCATGGCCTTTCCCAAGGCGACACAATCGTCACCTCCCCAATCACCCAACTCTGGCTCACCGAACTTCGTTTAACCAAGGGCGGCGGCCACGGACATTGACCCCCGGGACAGGAAAACGCGCGCACCCGCCACGCCCCCGCGCGCGCCTCCCATTCACCACAAATCACTGCCACCACATCAAAAAAACATGACTCACCGCATCATAGAATTTTCCCTGCGCAACAGGGGGTTCGTCATTCTCGCCACGATCATTCTTGCACTTTACGGCGTATACGCCGCCACGCGCCTCCCCCTTGATGCCGTGCCCGACATCACCAACACACAGGTGCAGATCAACACGGCGGTTTCCGCCCTTGCGCCGGAGGAGATCGAAAAACTCGTCACCGCGCCCATCGAGATCGAGATGGGCGGAATTGAGAATTTGGAGGAAGTCCGATCCATCTCCAAATCCGGCCTCTCGCAGGTCACGCTCGTGTTCAAGGACGGGACCGATCTTTACCGGGCGCGCCAGCTCGCCGGTGAACGCCTCCAATCGGTCATTGAGCAACTCCCGCCCAACGCCATCCCCAAACTCTCGCCGATAACCACGGGGCTTGGGGAAATTTACCACTACACCCTCCGCCGCGCATCCAATGCCGCCGCGCACGCCACTCCCAACGCCGCAAAACCGGAGAACCTCTCTCCCGAGGCCGGACTTCGCTCCCTCAAGCTCATCCAGGATTACATCATAAAGCCCGCCCTGCGCACCGTCCCCGGCGTCGCCGAGGTGAACACCTCCGGCGGCTACGACAAGCAAATCACCATCACTCCGGCCCCGGAACGCCTGGCCGCGTACGGGATCACCCTCGACGATGTCGCCCGCGCCATTTCCGCCAACACCACCAATGCCGGCGGATCCAGCGTCGAAAAAGGGGCCGAGAGCATCACGGTGCGCTCGGCCGGCCGGGTCGCGGCCATCGCCGACATTGCCGCGCTTCCCCTGCGCGCCTCGCCTGACGGGGTTGCGCTCCGCGTCGGTGACATTTCCGAAGTCGTCATCGCCTCCGCCATGCGCACCGGGGCCGCCACCCACAACGGAGAGGAGGCCGTCATTGGCTCGGCGCTCATGCTCATCGGTCAAAACAGCCGCGCCGTGGCCGCGCGCGTCCACGCCAAAATTGCCGAGCTGCGGGCCAAACTTCCGCCCGGTGTCGAGATCGAGACCCTCTATGATCGCACCGCGCTCGTGGACCGCACCATCACGACCGTGCGCGACAACCTCTTGGAGGGCGCCCTGCTCGTCATCGCCGTGCTTGTCGCGCTGCTTGGAAACTGGCGCGCGGCGCTCATCGTCGCCGCCGCGATCCCGCTCTCGCTTCTCTTCGCCATATCGGGCATGGAGCGCCACGGCATCCCCGGGAACCTGATGAGCCTGGGTGCCGTGGATTTTGGCCTGATCGTGGACGGGGCGGTTGTCATGGCCGAAAACATCGTGCGCGTCCTTGCCCGGCGCCAGCGTGAGCTTGGGCGCGTGCTCACCCCCGGCGAACGTCACACGGCCGTGCTTGAGGCCAGCCGGCAGGTCGCCAAACCCACGCTTTTTGGCGTCGCCATCATCACCATCGTCTATCTGCCGCTCTTCTCGCTGGCCGGAGTCGAGGGCAAGACCTTCACGCCCATGGCATTCACGGTCGTGCTCGCGCTTGCCGGCGCGCTCATCCTCGCGCTCACACTTGTCCCCGCGCTCGCAAGCCTTTGCCTGACGGCTCCCGTGCGTGAGCGTGAAAGCATCCTCTCGCGCGCGGCGAAGGCGGCGTACACCCCCGTCCTGCGCCTTTGCCTGCGCTGGCGCTGGCTGCCCGTGCTGCCCGCCGCCGCCATCATCACCCTCGCCGCATGGATCTTCCCAAAGCTTGGCGCGGAATTCATCCCCCAGCTCGACGAGGGTGATTTCGCGGCGCAAGTCATCCGCACCACAAGCATCGGCCTTGGCGCGTCCCTTGAAATGCAGGCGGAAACGGAGAAATTTCTTCTGGAAAATTTCCCGGAGGTCCGCCGCGTGTTTTCCCGCATAGGAACCAGCGAGGTCGCCACCGACCCGATGGGGGTCAACGTCGGCGACACCTACATCCTGCTGCATCCGAGGGAAACCTGGCGCCGCGCGGACGGAAGTTTCCCGCCCAAGAAGCCGGAGGGTGAAAAAAAACATTCCCTGACCGCGTCCGCAAAAGACGCGCTGGCATCGTTTTTCACGCGCCTCCCCAACCCATTCTCCTCAAGCCGGGACGGCAGCCCTCCCATCTCCAAGGACGCGCTCGCCTCCCTCATGTCCACCGCGCTTGCACGGCGCTTCCCGGCACAAACGCAATCCTTCTCCCAGCCCATCGAGTTGCGCTTCAACGAATTGCTCTCCGGAAGCCGTGCCGACATCGCCATAAAAGTCTTTGGGGACGATCATGACGTCCTTGAACGCATCGCGGGGGAGATCCGGGAAATTGTCGAAAAGATCCCCGGGGCCGCCGACGTCGAATTCGATGCCGCGGGGCGGGCACCGGTCCTTCAAATCACCATGGATCGCCCGGCCATGCTCCGCCACAACGTCCATGCGGACGCCGTCAACACCGCGATTGCCACCGCCTACGCCGGCGCCGATTGCGGGGTGCTCGTGGAGGAATCGCGCCGCTTTCCAATCGTCACCCGCCTTCCCGATGAGGCGCGCCGCGATTTCAACACGATCGCGCGCCTTCTTGTCCGGAACAACGACGGCGGCCTCGTTCCGCTGGGGCGTGTCGCGAAAATCAGCGTTGTCGAGAACGTGAACACCATCAACCGGGAGGCCTTCCGCCGCCGCATGTCCGTGCAGATCAATTTGCGCGGGCGCGACATCGCGGGCTTTGTCGCCGAGGCCCGTGAAAAAATCGCCTCCGCCGTCCCGCTGCCCGAGGGCTACACCATTGAATATGGCGGCTCGTTCAAAAATTTCGAGGAGGCGCGCGCACGCCTTGTCCTCGTTGTCCCGGCGGCACTCGCGCTTATTTTCATCCTGATCCACGCCGCCTTTGGCCGCATACGCCAGGCCCTCATCGTCTACACGGGCATACCCCTCGCCGTCACCGGCGGGGTTCTCGCCCTATGGTTGCGCGAAATGCCCTTCTCCATCTCCGCCGGCATCGGATTCATCGCCCTCTCCGGTGTCGCCGCGCTTAACGGCGTGATGATGTTGAGTTTCATCAACCAACTCCGCGCCGAAGGTCTTGGCGTGCGTGCCGCCATCGAGGAGGGCGCCCTCACGCGGCTGCGCCCCGTGCTGATGACCGCCCTTGTGGCCTCGCTCGGCTTTGTCCCTATGGCAACCGCCACCGGGGCCGGCGCCGAAGTCCAACGCCCGCTGGCCACCGTCGTCATTGGCGGCATCATAACCGCAACCTTCCTCACCCTGCTGCTCCTGCCCGCCATCTACTCGCTCGTTGAAAAGGACAAAACCGCATAGGCAATCCAGCAAGGTTGACATCAAAAAACGCCACGGCGCACTCCCCGGTTTTTTTTCGGGGAGGGGTGTCCTTGGCGTTCTCCCGGAAACGTCTTTTTCGCTTGGGGGGAGGCGCATCACCCCGTTTCGCCGCGTTTTTGAAACATTAAACCATGCCGTGCCACACCCGTTGCCGGAGCGTTTGACAACTTTTGCGGAAGTGCGCGGATGACAAAACATCGCCTTTCCCGGTCGGGGAAAGACGATGTTCTGTCAGTGAAACAAGGAATGAAGATTAACGCAGATAAAGAAGCTCCTGGTAGGACGGGAGCGGCCAGAGTTCGTCAGAAACAAGTTCCTCAAGGGCGTCGGCAATCTCACGCACCTTTTCCTGCGCGGGAATGACCTTGGCATGGGCAAAAATGGCGTTTTTGTGCGCATCCGTGCCCGCCTTGAGATCTTCACGTATCTTTTCAAGGGCGAGGAGTGCCGCGGAAAGATCCGCTGTGAGTTTTGCAACCCTCTCCAGAAGACCGTCCTTGAACTCCACTCCGGCATCGGCGGCACTGCTGCGGGCAAGCGCCAGTTCGCTGATGTAACGGTTGGCGGCGGGGTAAATCTGGGTGCGCGCGATCTCAAGCGTAAGCTTTGACTCGGAGCGGATGGTGTTGACGTAGGCTTCGTAGCTAAGCTCCTCGCGGGACTCCAGTTCCGTCTTGGAAAGCACACCTTGGCGTTTGAAGGCCTCGATGACGGCTTTTTCGGTGACCTGCGGGAGTGCCTCGGGGGTTGACTTGAGATTGAGCAAGCCGCGTTTGGCCGCCTCTTGCTGCCATTCCTCGGAGTAGCCATTGCCGTTGAAGATGACCTTGCCGTGCTCGGTCAGGACTTCCTTGAAAAGCTTCTGGAGGGCTGCGTTGAGCTTGGCAGGGGCACCCTTGGTTTCCTTCTCCAGGACATCAGCGAAGTATTCAAGGGAATCCGCTACAATGGTGTTGAGCAGGAACAGGGGGCCGGCGATGGAAAAGGCCGAGCCGACGGCACGAAACTCGAACTTGTTGCCTGTGAAGGCGAAAGGCGAGGTGCGGTTACGGTCGCCAGCGTCCTTGGCCAATGGCGGAAGCACATCCACGCCAACGTTGAGCAGGCCGCCTTTTTTTGCCGTGGTCGCGGTTCCCTTGGCGGACAATTGCTCAAAAACGCCAGCGAGCTGGTCCCCAAGATAAACGGAAATGATGGCGGGCGGGGCCTCGTTGGCGCCAAGCCGGTGGTCATTGCCCGCACTGGCAACAAAGGCGCGCAGAACGCCCTGATGCAGGCTGACGGCACGAATGACCGCCGTGGCGAAGGTGAGGAACTGGGCGTTGTCGTGCGGAGTTTCACCCGGATCAAGCAGGTTGCCGACCTTGGCGCTGCCCAGCGACCAATTCAGGTGCTTTCCGGAACCATTCACACCCGCAAACGGCTTCTCGGCAAGCAACGCCACAAGACCATGTTTCCGAGCCACCTTTTTGATAATGGTCATCGTAAGTTGTTGATGATCATGGGCAACGTTGGCCGTTTCAAAAATCGGGGCGACCTCATACTGGCCGGGGGCGACTTCGTTGTGCCGCGTTTTCAGCGGAATGCCGAGCTTGAAGGCATCGTGCTCAACCTCCTGCATGAACGCGAGGATGCGCTCGGGAATCGTGCCGAAATATTGGTCCTCAAATTCCTGCCCGCGCGCGGGTTTCGCACCAAAGAGCGTGCGTCCGCAGGTATAGAGGTCAGGACGGAGGTGATAGAGACGGGAATCAATGAGGAAATATTCCTGCTCCGGGCCGGCCGTGGCGGCGAGAAATCCGGGATCGCTGTGGCCGAACAATTTAAGGATGCGCTTGGCCTGGCGGTGAAGCGCCTGCATGGAGCGAAGAAGAGGGGTTTTCTTGTCCAATGCATCGCCTTTCCACGAAACGAAGGCGGTGGGGATGCACAACGTCGCGCCATGCGCGCCGTCGATGATGAAAGCCGGCGATGTGACGTCCCAAACAGTGTAGCCACGGGCCTCAAAGGTGGCGCGAAGGCCGCCGTTGGGGAAGGAAGAGGCATCGGGTTCGCCTTGGATGAGCGTCTTTCCCGAAAATCCGGCAAGAGTGCGGGCGGCGGCGCCACTCCCCTCTGGCTCGTAAAAGGAATCGTGTTTTTCCGCGGTCGAACCTGTCAGCGGGTAAAAAACATGCGCATAGTGCGTGGCACCGCGGGCAAGCGCCCAATCCTTCATGGCCGAGGCCACAACATCGGCCATCGTGCTATCCAGTTTGCCGCCGTTTTCGATGACATCCTTGAGGTTTTTGAAAATAGCCTTCGGAAGAGTCTTTTGCATCTTCTCCAAGGAGAAGACGTTGATGCCGTAAATGTCCTCGACCTTCTCCGACTTGTAGCAGAAGGAGGAGGGCGTCTTGGTGAGGGTGGCGATGCCCTCGATTGCTTTGCGACGTGCTGCGTTACCGCTCATGGATGTGTGCTGTGGTTGGGTTGTTGTTAGGAAAGTGTCACCGCGAAAGCATGATTCCACCATTTTTCAGACAAAAGGTGGCGCTCGCAGTCATACAACTACATGCTTTATTAGCAGAATAGATGCCAAACTTTGTGAATTTCGACAAATAAGACGAATTTGTGAAAAAAACCTTTAACATGCAAAAATCGTTGAAAAAGGCATGGAAAACCTGTTTTGAAGCTTTTCAAGCAATGCCTAAATTTGGGCACATTGCTCAATTTTAAGCATCGCAAATAATATTCGCACGAAAAGGTTTGGGGGAATTCTTCTTTTGCACCCGTTTCATTCCCAATCCTATGCCCCGACAGGGAGTGTTTTCTTAAGATTGGCGATGATATCCGGGGTGACGTTCACGCCGCCGAGGGCGAGGGCGCGCAGGGCGGCCCCTGCCACGGGAGGAATCTGGGGGATGAGAATCCTGGCGCCGGGAAGCGCCTTTTCGAGGCGCTCACGGAAAATTGACGCACCGGGTTCATTCAAAATCACCCCTCCCGTGATGCCGACCTGCAATCCCTGTGAGGCGAATTCGAGTTTTTTTGCGACAGCGACAACGGTCTCAATGGCGGCGTCCAAAGCCTCCACAACAACCTGCCGCGCCACGGCATCGCCCTCCTGGCAGGATTGGGTGACATGGCGGGCGAGCGCCGCAATCTCGGCCTTGGTCATCGGATGGCCGGGGTTTTCGAGGCTGTCCTGATGGAGGCGTTGGGATATCTGGCCATATTCGGAAAGCTGCAGGGCGTCAAAAAGGCGTTTTTGCAGGGATGTCGCCGGACCGCGTCCGTCCATCGCGCGCAAGGCGGCCTTGATGCCACGAACGGCAATGTCGTGCGCGCTGCCCTCATCCGAAACCAGGCAATCCACGCCACCGGCCTCCCATTCCCGCCCATCCCCCGCGCGCCCGTAGCATTTCGAACCTGTCCCCACGATGAGCACGATGCCGGAGCCGACACCAAATGTGGCGGCGTGAAGGGCACGGGTGTCGTTGGCGACCTCAAAGCCCGAGATGCGGACGCGCTGGAAATCGTTCACGAGCGTGGTGACGACATCGCGGGCGGTGGTGTCATTGACGCCGGCCATCGCGAAAAACGCGGCGGCATAGTCGGGTTTTGCGCCGAGGCTCCCGGCGGCGCTGGCAAGTGTCGCCTCAATGTTGGTCGCGGCGGCTTCCGGTCCCGCCGTGTTGATGTTGCTGGCCCCGCCGTTGGCAAGGGCCAGACAGCCCCCGTCCGGGGCCACAAGCAGGACCCGGGTGTTTGTGCCGCCGCCATCAACGCCGGCGTAAACAGGAACATTAAAAGACTTCATGGTGACTTGTTTCTGAGGGTGTGTTGCCAAAATGGCGGTATGGAGAATCGCGCGGAGGAGGGCGAACGGGCAAAGTTTCGGCGCATGGGCCTGCGCCGGGCAACACCCGCGTCACTCCCATTCAATCGTGGCGGGCGGCTTTGAGGAGATGTCGTAAACGACACGGTTGACGCCCTTGACCTCGTTGATGATGCGCGTGGAGGTCCGCTGGAGAACCTCGTAGGGCAGGCGCGCCCAGTCTGCCGTCATGCCGTCGGAGCTGGTGACAGCCCGCAGCGCGATGATGTGGTCGTAGGTTCGTTCGTCCCCCATGACGCCGACGGTTTTTTCCGGGATGAAGACTGCGAAGGCCTGCCACGTCTTCGAATACCAGCCGGAGGCGTGAAGTTCCTCGATGAAAATGGCATCGGAGGCGCGCAAAATGTCGCAGTACTCTTTTTTGACCTCGCCAAGGATGCGCACGCCAAGGCCGGGGCCGGGAAACGGATGGCGCCAGAGCATGTCGTGGGGCAATCCCACCTCGAGGCCGAGCACCCGCACTTCGTCCTTGAACAATTCGCGGACGGGTTCCACGAGTTTGAGCTTCATGTTCGCCGGGAGTCCTCCGACGTTGTGATGGCTTTTGATGATGGCGCTGGGCGTGTTGGCGATGGCCGCGGACTCGATGACATCGGGGTAAATCGTGCCCTGCGCGAGGAATTTCGCATTGGTGTCGCGCGCGATTTTCGGAAATTCGTCCTCGAACACCTTGACAAATTCGCGCCCGATGATCTTGCGTTTCCGCTCCGGGTCGGTCTCCCCCTGAAGCGCGGAAAGAAAGCGCGCGGCGGCGTCCACGACGACAAGGTTGAGCTTGAAATGCCCGCGGAACATGTCCTCCACCTGCTTGCGCTCGTCAAGGCGCAGCAGGCCGTGGTCCACAAAGACACAGGTGAGCTGCCCGCCGATCGCCTTGTGCAGCAGCGCCGCGACGACCGAGGAGTCCACCCCGCCGCTGAGGGCGAGGATGACGTTTTCCTTCCCGACCTGTTCGCGTATGGCGGCAATGGCGTCGCCGACGAAATTGGACATTTTCCAGTCGGCCTTCGCATGGCAGATGCCCAGCAGGAAGTTTTTCAGGATCTCAACACCGTGCTGCGTGTGGTTGACCTCCGGGTGGAACTGCAATCCGTAAAGCCCCCGCGCCTCGTCCTCTATGACGGCAAAGTCCGAATTGTCCGTCCGGGCCACCGCGCGCGCGCCCGGCGGCAGGCGCGTGAGCTTGTCCCCGTGCGAATTCCACACGGTGAGCGGCCCCTGGATCCCCGCAAGAAGGCGCGAGTCCGCGCTGGTGACCTCGAGGGTGCCGTTGCCATACTCGCGCGCATCGCTGCTGGCGACGTCGCCGCCGTTCATTTCCGCGATGAGCTGCAAGCCGTAGCAAATCCCCAGCACGGGCACCCCCAGCGCGAAGACGCCGGGGTCGGGGCGGGGCGATCCCCTGGCCTTCACGCTCGCCGGCCCCCCGCTGAGGATGATGCCCGCGACACCCTCCTCGCGCAATTTCTCCGGGGACACGTTGCAGGGGAAAATCCGGGAATGCACGTTGCACTCACGCACGCGGCGGGCGATGACTTGCGTGTATTGCGAACCAAAGTCGAGGACGGCGATGATGGACATGTTTTTTGCGTTGGTGCTGGTTGTGCGGAAACGGTGCGTGAATGGCGCGATGCCGCGCCCAAAAAAGAGCAGGACAGGGAAACAACCTGCCGCCTTCGGGAAAGCTTAAACTGCCGCCGACACACAATCCCCCGATCTCATCCCCACAAATAAAAATATCGCCCTTCAAACGCATGCCCTGCCCTCCCGCCTCGCCAAAGAAAAGAATCCCCCCGCCGCCCCCCTCGAAAACACCCCCTTGGGCAAATTCCAATCACCCCCGCACACCGCCCAAGGAGGAAGCCGGAATGGCGAGAATTCAGGTTGTAAAAGCAAAATGCGGAGGAAAACTTGCTGGCACCATGCACGCAAAAACCCCGTCCTCGCCAGCCAGTCCCCAAAAAACACGGAAAGCCGCCCACGCCCTGGCGGCACAGCCGGCAGGCTGCGGGCGCTTGCTTCCGCTGCTTGCAAGCCTCGTCGCAGGCGCGTCTCTGGCCCTCCCCTCCACGCTTGACGCGCAAACTTATGGTGGCGGACGCCCCCCCTGGCAGTCCTCCCGTTTCAATGACGCCGACAGCACCGGCGAGGGCGGCGGAAGGCGGCGGGGCGGTTTTGGCGGGCGATTTGGACGCCGCTCGCAGCCTGTGGAACGCGCCTCCTACGCGCCACTGGCATTGCACGGCATCATGGGAAACGGCCCGAACACCCTCGTCAGCATCACCGATGTCCAGACCGGCGAGTCCCATTGGATCGCCCTGCGTGACTCCAGCGCCAGATGGTACGTCTCGGAGGTGAACGCCCGCAAACGCACCGCAAACGTCCTTTTGGATGGGATGCCCATCACCATTTCGCTGATAACAACCGCGAGCTCCGGCACACCCACGCCCTTTCGCCCGGCCCAGCCGGCGGCCATGGTGCCTGCCACCACCACCTACCTGCCAAACGGCAACGGGGCGGAAGACCCTCCCGCCACGCCCAATGCCGGATTTGACGCGCAAGCCGTGGCAGGCGAGTTTGCCGCCAACATCCGCCTCGGACGGCGCCCCACGGCGGAGCAGATGACGGCGTTCCGTGAACGCCTGGCAACGCTCACACCGGAGCAACGCACGGAGGTTTTTGCCCAGATCCGCCAGCTTCACCAATCCGCCGCCGGCAACGCCGCCGATGCAAACAGCGCAAATGGCACCCCCGCCCCCGCGCCGGCCCATCCGCCCATGGATTCAAACCACGCCTCCGGGACATCCACCGCGCCCGGCGAGAGCAAGACCGCCGGCAACGACGCCTCCAAGAGTGCCGCGCCCGCGAAAACCGCGCAGGACAACGGCAAAACCGGGGACGGCGCCACATCATCAAACGACGTCCCGGACCCGGCCCACGCCATGCCATGAGCCTTCCCGCAGACAAAAAAGCCGCCACCGCCAGCACGAACATCCTGCCAGCAGCGGAATGGCGCTCGAAAAAAACGCCCAAGTCCGCCTTCCGTTTTTTTCAGTGCCCGTCCCACCCTTTCCAGTTGACCGAATCCGCAAATCGATGACCGACATTTCCCCGGCTTCCGAAACCGTCGTTCCCATTCCCGCGCGGGCACCCACGCCATTGCCCGCCCCCCCCTTGGCCCGCCTGCCGAGCATCCGCCCCCCGCGGCATCCCGACCTTGCGCCCGGCCACACGCGCTTCGTGTGCCAGGTCGCCTATGACGGCACCGCCTTCCTTGGCTGGCAAAGCCAGGCCGGAGGCAACACCATCCAGGATGCCATAGAGAGACGCCTCGCCCAGATTTTCGGCACACCCGTGCGCATCCACGGCAGCGGGCGCACCGACGCGGGGGTGCATGCCGACGCCCAGGTCTTTCACTTTGACGCCGCGTGGAAACACTCCACCGAGACGCTCACCCACGCCTTCCGCACCGGCCTGCCAAAAGGAATACAGGTTTTCTCCGTGGCCACGGGCCGGGCCAATTTCCACGCCCGATTCTCCGCGCGGGGAAAACGCTACCGCTACCAGATTTACGAGGGATTCGCGCCGCCAATGCTCGCCCGTTACCACTGCTCGACCGGGGCAAAGCGTCTGGATGTCGATGCCATGCGGGACGCCGCCGCGCTGCTGCTCGGCGTGCACGATTTCACGGCTTTTGGCGGACGCCACGGCAGCGGGCACGATGGCGAGAATCCCGTGAAGGACCTGCGCCGCCTCGATGTCTCGCGCCAGGGACCGCGCATCAGCATCGTCACCGAGGCCAGCGGATATCTGTACAAGATGGTGCGCCGCCTCTCGGGTGGCCTCATGCAAGTCGGCATTGGACGGCTCACGCCGGCGCAGCTTCTGGCCTATCGCGAAGCCCGCGTGAGCCTCGCCATGGTGCCCGCCGCGCTGGCCTGCGGCCTCGTGATGGAAAAGGTTTTTTACCGGCTTCCCGCCAACGCCCACCCCCTTTTCCGAAACGTCAGCACGACGGACGGCGACACCTAACGCAGGGCGGAAGACGCCCCTCGAATCGTTGAAAAATATCCAGGGGGGGGATGACTCCATTCCGGCCAGCGCGCCAAAGGTTTTCATGCCTGCGGCAGCGCGCCTTGAAATGCGGCGATGATCCCCGCCTCCCGTGGAGCCACGTCCAGCTGGCGGGGATCGTGGTGGAAAACACCCCGCCATTCCGCGCGGCCAGGACGTTCCCCGGCATTTTTCTCGAACCGGGGCGTGTTTTTTCCACTATCCGCGGTAAATGAAGGGTAAAAACGATTCTTGCCTTGAATTCGCCAACGGGGCCTCCCATTCGCCCGCCCCACCGCCAGACGGGCCGCCGCCCACAGGCCGCGAGCACCGCGACCCATACCCGGCGCTGCGCTTTCCTGGATTCCGGCGTTTTGTCTTCCCCAATTTCCTGTTCCTGCTCTTCCGGCAAGGCCTGGCGGTGGCGATCGCCTGGCAGGTCTATCAATGGACGCATTCCGCCGCCGCAATCGGCTTCATCGGCTTCGTCAATGTCATTCCCCTGCTCTTGTTTGTCCTGCCCGCCGGGGTGCTTGCCGACAGGGTGGACCGGCGGAAAATCAATTTTGTGACGATGGGGCTGTCATTTGTCTTCTCCGTGGCGCTCGTCCTTTGCACGCAGTTCCACGACTTGATCCCACGCGACAACGCCCCGCTCAACGCGGCCAATGATTTCATCCGCGACGCGGCGCTCTTTTTCACATCGGAGTCAGACAAGGCGGGCATCCATTTTGACAACATCGCCTTGCCCATCGTCTTCCTGCTGCAATTCCTGCATTCGGCGGCACGAGTCATCGGCAATCCGGCCCGCGCGGCGCTCATCCCGCAACTTGTTCCCCAAAAAGTAATTCCAAACGCGTTCATCCTGAATTCCACGGCGTTCGAGCTGTCATCCACGCTCGGGCCGCCGCTTGGCGGACTCATCGCCGGGCTTTCCTTTGGCGGCGCCTCCGTCACCGGATTCACGCTTGTCTACGCGTTGGACGCCCTGTTCTCGCTCCTGCTGGCGTTCACGTTCACACGCATCAAGCTCAATGCCCCGGAGGAGGAATCGGAAAAACCGCGATCCCCACGGGATGCGACGGCGGCGGATGAAAACCCCGTCCGGCGCCCCCCTGCGCCGCAAAGTGGCGCGCAGCCCGTCCCCGGGGACAACCCTGGCGCGCTCGCCGGGGTCTCGTTCATCTGGAAACACAAGCCCGTGCTCGCGGCCATCACCCTGGACCTTTTTGCGGTGCTGCTCGGCGGCGTTGTCGCCCTGTATCCCATTTACGCGGAGAGCATCCTTGCCAGCGATTACATAAAATCGTCGCTTGCGCTCGGCTTGTTGCGCGGGGCGCTGCCGTGCGGCGCGTTCATCATGGCGCTGGTCCTCGTGCGGATGCCGCCATTCAAGCGCCCGGGGCGGGTGTTGTTGTGGACGGTTTTTGGATTTGGCGCGGCAACGCTTGTCTTCGCGGTATCGAAGAGCCTTCCCCTTTCGCTCGCGGCACTCTTCCTCAGCGGCATGTGTGACAATGTGAGCGTGGTGATCCGGCACACGCTTGTGCAAATGCTCACGCCCAACCACTTGCGCGGGCGCGTGACCTCCGTGAACCAATTGTTCATAGGCTCTTCCAATGAGATTTCAGAGTTTCGCGGCGGCATGATGGCCGCGGGCTTTGGGGCGCGCGCGGCGGCATCCATCGGCGCGTGGTGCATCCTCGGGGTTGTGGGTGCCGTGGGGCTGCTGTTCCCCGGCCTGCGCAAACTGCCGCCCCTTCAAGATTTGAAGCCGGAAAAATGAGGCAAACCGCCTTTCCCCAAAAAAGGTGATTTGTCAGACGGTTCGCGAATGGTGCGGGGCTGGCTCCTGGCTTCCGGCGGGGACGGGCGGCGGGAGGTAGGCGTCAAACGCCATCGCGATATTGCGCAAAAAAAGGCGCCCGGCGGGAGTGGCCTCAAGGCGGTCCGCCCCAAGGCGGACGAGGCCATCGGCCTCAAGCGGGGCAAGTTTGCGCAACTCCCCGGCGTAATGCTCGCGAACATCCACGCCTAGTTTTTTCGCAAGAACATCGTACTCGAGCACGCCGTCGCACATGATGCCCATGATCAACTCACGGCGGCGCCTGTCCTCGTCGGAAAGCAGCGTGCCGCGCTCCACCGGGAATTCGCCGGCCTCGATGCGCGCGCCCCATTTCGCGACATCCTTCTCATTTTGGCGAAACGCTCCGGGGGTTTGCGAGATGGCCGTCGCCCCCAGGCCAAGAATGGAGAGGCCGGCGCGCGTGGAATAACCCTGGAAATTGCGGTGGAGGCGTTTTTCGCGGAACGCGCGCGCAAGCTCGTCGGACGGCAGCGCAAAATGATCCATGCCCACGGCCACGTAGCCGGCGCCCGTGAGACGTTCGATGGCCATGCCCAGAAGGGAAAGGCGCATTTCCGGGCCAGGCAGGCTGCCCGCACGCTCGAAAACACGCTGGGCGGGGCGCAACCACGGAACATGCGCGTAGGCAAACACCGCCAGACGGTCGGGCGCAAGACGCAGCACCTCGTCGAGCGTGCGCGAGAAGGTCTCCCCGGTCTGCCCGGGAAGGCCGTAAATAAGATCAAGATTGACCGAGGCGCAGCCCGCCTCCCGCGCCCACGTGATGGCGTCACGGGTCATCTCAAGGGTTTGCAAACGATTGACGGCCCGCTGGGCGCCGGAGTCAAAATCCTGCACGCCGAACGAGACGCGGTTCATGCCCAATTCGCGGTAGGCGCCAACGTGGCCGGGCGTGAGGCGGCGCGGGTCCATTTCAACGGAAATCTCGGCGTCGGGCGCGAATTCAAAGTTCTCGTGAAGCAGTTCGCCAAGGCGCCGGATTTCGAGTGGAGTGAGAAAAGTGGGGGTCCCGCCCCCAAAATGAAGCTGCGTGACAGGCGGAAGGCGGCAGGCGGTGTCGGCCCACAGGGCGGCCTCGAGGCCCAGCGTCTCAATGTAGGCGCGGGAACGGGCATGATCGTTGGTGGTGACGGTATTGCAGGCACAGTACCAGCAAAGGCTTTCGCAAAAGGGAATGTGGACGTAGAGCGAGAGCGAGGGCGCGACCGTGAGGTCATCCAGCGCGTCGGCAAGGAGGGCGGAACGGGGCGTGTCCGCAGAGAACCGCACCGCCGTCGGATAGGAGGTGTACCGGGGGCCGGGCACATTGTATTTGGGGACAAGGTCGAGGCGCAGGCTGTCCGTTTGCGAAAAGTTGCTCATGGGTTTGCTGGCGGGATGCGACACGCGCGGGGACGGCTTGTTCGCCTGCGGACGGCGCATCGCGGACGGCACGGGCGGTCCAAAATGAAAAAAGAAATCGTTTTGGGGAAAGCTGGTGGCGGAAAATTTTCTTCCGCTATTTCTCCGGATCGAAGCGGTCATGTACCGCGATCACGCGCGGAAATGTTTTTCCGGAGGCACGCGCGGCGGCGGTCTCCGCCTTTGCGTCCGGATCAAGCCAGTAGGTCCCGGTTTCAAAGACATCATCGCTATTCCTCATCCCAAACCCGGGTGGATACTTGAGCCAGCGCCAGGAGGCGACGCGTGTGGTGACAACCTTGTAGCCTGGGACAAAACAGGCATCATCATGAATGCGTTGCTGGATATCATGGCCAAGCACACGCATCTCCTCGAGGGTCCGCGCCGCGCGATGGCGGTCGATGAGCTTGGAGAGTTCCGGATCGCGCGTGCTGGTGATATTGTTCGTCTGACGGCGGGGGTTGTTGGAAAAAGTCCCGTCCGGATTCCGCTCAAGGGCATTTTCCATGTGAAACCCCTCCCAGTAAGTCGGGAATTTATTGGACACCTGCCACGCGGTCAGCGCGATGTCGTGTTTTTTCTCCTGCGTTTTTTTGAAGAAGGTTGTCTGCTCCAGCGCCTCGGGGCGAAACTCCAATCCGGCCTTGCGCGCGGAGTCCACAAGGGCGGGCAGACACTTGCGCACATCGCCATCGCGGCAGGTGAGCTGGAAAGTCAGGCGTTCGCCCGTCGCGGGGTTGCGCAGGATTCCATCGGAGCCGCTCTCGGTGAAACCGGCCGCCGCGAAGTGACGCCGGGCGACATCCGGAGAGTAGGGGCGGGCGCGAATACGCGGATTCGTAAGCGGGCCAAAACCTTCGGCGTATTGGTTGAGACGTTGGTAATCACCACGGTAAAAGGTATTTATGACACGATTCCAATCCGTCGCGAACTGGATCCCAAGGCGGATCTCGCGATTTTCCAGCCCGGGGCGAATGGTGTTCAAATAAAGGCCCCAAGTGGGGACGGGGCGGTCATAGTAGAAAGTGTGTTTCTCGATGTATCCATCGCGCACCTCGGGTGACTTGTTCAAGGAGTGCCAATATTTGGGAACGCGAATCTCCATGAGGTCGAGATCGCCAAGAAGAAACATTTTGAACGCCTTGTCCGGGTCGCGCACGACACGATAAAGAATTTCGTCAGGATTGTAGCGATGGCGGAAATAACGCTGCCTGTCGCCCCACCAATTTTCGACACGCCGGAGTGTGATGCTCTGCTCGGCAACGATGCGGGCATGATCCACAAAATAAGGGCCGACCGTGGGTTGTTGGAGGAATTGGTTTTTGATGACGTAATCCGGGCCGAGATCGCCAAAGAAATTGCGCGGAGTCGGCTCAATGGAAGTGTGGTAAACCGGATCCGGGCGCTCATCCGGAAGTGTTATCGAAATCGTGTAATCGTCGTATTTTGTGATGCCCGCAAACTCCGTCCCGTAGTAGTCGTTATACCAAGGGGCCTGGATATGGGGACTGTTGTGGAAATAAAAGGTGAAGAGATAATCGTCGGCGGAGACAGGCTGGCCATCGGTGAAACGCACGGATGGATTGAGGCGGTAAAAAACGGTCTTCCGATCCTTGGAAACCGCCCAATGCGTGGCAGTCCCCGGAATGGGCCGCCCGGTATCAGGATGGTCTATCGTGAGCGCGATGAGGTAATTGTCGTAAATAAAACTTCGGAACGAATTATTGGCATTGGGGCCGACACGCCGCAGAGCGGGGGGAAATGTGGGGATTGCGAAGGAAATCACGCCCCCCCGGCGGGCATCGGGGGAGGAAAATTCAGGATCGGCATCGTTCGTCTCCCAAACGAGATCGGCTGGCAAATCGCCTATTTTGGCAAAATGGAAAAAATCGGGGCGGCTTTTATAATACTGGGCGGCGGCCGCTGGAACGGGAACGGCTTCGGGCGGAACGGAATGCCGGGCGGATTCGGCAGAGAAGGCGATGTCCGCGTAAAAAAACACGAAAACGGCGGCACAAAAGCACGTCGCAAGGCCCGCCCAAAAACGTTTGGGGAATTTCATGCGATTTTTGAAACGGACGGTGGCGGCAAGGTCAATCTCCGTAACAACACCATGTCCCAACAGGACGCGAAACCATGGACGAAAAGCATGGATGAAGGCCCCGCCATCGACCGCGGGGTTCGCCTTGGGAGCTTCGCAAATTCCTCGATGACCTCCAGCCTGCCCGCCGACGAAGCCACACGCCGGCCGTGCTCGCGGGCGGCTTGGCGTCATCATGGCGAAAATTGGGTTCGCAAGCCATTTTTCTGGCGCGAAAATGCGCGAAACAGGAAACGACATGGAAGGGGTTGCGAATCTGCCGCCCACGGCAAATTTTTTTGGAAAAATCCGACGGAATCTCCGGTGTTTTTGGGGCGAATTTCCTGTCTGGGGACGAGGACCGAAAATCCGCTTCTTACGGGTTGCCAAAATCACCCGTGCGCCACATACAACGCGCAGGAATTAAACCCGGTGTCCATATGAGCTTCAAAGTGAATCCATTCATCTATGTCGCGGCGCTCCCCGCCACTGCCATACTCGGGTTGGCGGGCGTACTGCTCTTCCGCAATGTCAGCTCCTCCGACATTCCGCTCTTCAACCCGCAAAATTACGCGCAAAGCTGGCGCACACTTGAAGGTAACACTTATCTGGCCCGCGGCACCATCCACCAGCAACTTGGTTACGAACAGGGCAAGGCCCGGCTGCTTTCCATCAAAACCTTCGACGAGACAGGCATCCCCCGCTCCACGCCAACGCTCATCATCATACCTGCCGAGCTTGACAAGACCGCCGTCTTTGAGGTCGGCCAGCGCTACGAATTCACGCTGTTCGTGAACAGGGGCAATTGCATCGCGAAAAAAATAAAATCCTACTGACAAATCCCACTGACAACGGCCTCGTTTGCAATCCCCCCCTTCCCCGCGCAAAACCGCCATCCCGATCCTTTTCCGCGCCACCCTTGCGTTTTCAAAACATCCCCTCCCCTCAACCCGCTTGTCATCATGAAAAGATCGCGATTTTTCCCCCTCCACGTCCGCATTTGCGCTCTCGCGCTTGCCGTCGGACTCGCCTTCACCTTGCCCGCCCGCGCACAGGCCCCGATGCCATCGGCATTTGGCGCCCCCCAGCCCGCCCCCGCTGCGCAGCCCCAGCCATCCGCCAACAACAATGTCTCCGCCAGCTCAGCCGGTGACTACCGCAGTTCCACCTCCGAAGGCATGGTGGACAGGCTTTTCAACGTCAACAGCGACTCCGTGGATTTTGAGAATGGCTCCTTCCAGTGGAAAGGACGCACCTTCAACCTTGGCAACTCGCGCTTGATGCGCGCGCGCCTCGAAAAATACCTCGCGACGCCCGCCCCATCGGGCGAAGGTCGCCGATATGAGCAAATCCTGCGCCAGATAGAGGACCTGCTTTCGCCCGCCAGGATCACTCCCCAAAATTACGTCTCCAATGTCCAAACCGCCTGGAACCTGCTCGACGAGGCGGCAAAATTTGAGGGCGACGCGGACAATTGCCGCACCATCTCCACCCTCGTTTACAAAACCGCGCAAATGCGCCGTGAGCTTCGCCAGCTCAAGATAGACCGCAGCTTCCGTCATCAGGAAAAAGACGCCGCCCTGCGCGAATACACATCCTACGAACAATGGCGCGAAGACAACGAGGACGCCGCCGCGGGCACCGGAACAACCAGCTCAACCAGAGGCGGGAAAACAACCACAAAATCCAAAGGTCCGCCCCCCAAGGTTGGCACAGCCGAATCCAAACGACGCCAGGAAAGACTCGTCGAGGCGCGCAAGGAACTCGCCACCGTGGAATCCCAGTCCGCAGGGATCGGCCTGAAGGCACGCCTGGAATTCCAGAGCCAGATCGTGACCTTCCTCCTCCAACGCCGCTTCCACCACGCCATCATCGCCAGCGGATTCTATCGTCAGATATTCCAAAGCAAGGAGCACGACCTGCGCGTCGGCAACAAGCAGGTCAAGGAAATGTTTCCCGTCAGTGACATCGTCCCAACCATAGACTCGATAGAGGGCCTCGCACGGGAAGCCATTCGCGACGTGGATACAGGCATGAAAGCCATCACGGCGCTTTACGACAACGGCGAGCGCTTCGGCGCCTTTGAACGCATGCAGGAAACCTTCTTTCTCGGGGAATACG
Source organism: Puniceicoccales bacterium (assembly GCA_031256995.1). Taxonomy (GTDB): domain Bacteria; phylum Verrucomicrobiota; class Verrucomicrobiia; order Opitutales; family UBA953; genus CALNBE01. The sequence continues at coordinate 1,485 of JAIRPL010000015.1, read as the reverse complement.
AACCCTCCGTCCTCTACTTCAGCCCCGAGAAAAAACATGTCCTGCGCGAGATCTGGTCCACCAGCCGCGACCTCCAACGCATGGGCGATGACCGCGACCTCGCGGGATGCGAGGCTGCCGTCAAAAAAATCCGGGCCAACGCCGAGGATTTCCCCGCAACCCAGGTTCTCAGCAAAGTCAACAACGCCAAGCAGGCCAGCGACCTTGAAATTTTCGCCGCCGAGACCGCCTTTTTTCAAAAGGACACCCAAAGCGTGAAAAACCACCTCACGGCGGCCGCAAAAATCTGGCCCACCAACCCGGCGCTCAACGACTTCGCACGCCGTGTCCGCGAACGCACCAACCAGATCGCCCAAATGACGCCGGAGTTCGACCGCCTGCTCTCCGAAAACGCCCACCGAAGCATCTTCAACCGCAAACAAGAATTTGCCCTTGCCCTCATGGGCGACGAAGTCCGCGCCAGAAAACTCAAGGAAATCGTGGAACGCCTCGGGAAAATAGACGCCATTCTTTTCCAAGCCCGCACTTTCCACAAACAGAACAACACCTGCCCCGCCTGGGATCTCGCGCAGGAAGCCGCGAAACTGGAGGCGGGCGATCCCGAAATCAGCAAGGCCATCACAGAACTTGCCCCAGCCGCTGCCGCATATGCGCGACTCCTCGACCAAGCCAGGGCCAGCGAACAAGAAGGCCACCTCGCCGTCGCCCTGACCGCCATGCTTGCCGCCCAGGAACTCAACCAAGGCTCAGAACTCTGCCGCACCACCATCCAACGACTTACCCAATCCCTCCTCAACACCCTGTAGGAAGGAAATCCCAAGCTTCAACTGCGGAACTTTTCGGACTTGGCCCCAGCCGCGCCCAAGCTGCCGCCCGCCCCGCGCCCCGCCTGACTGCGGATTAGTCTGCTGCTGGGGCGATGCGCCCCGTCGCGCCTTTTCCGCCGCCGTAGCGCGGGCTTCCAAGCCTGCTCCCCGGCCGCGTTCCAAAACCCTTCGCGCATTGCGACCCTTTCCTCTGCCGCCGCCGCTGCCACCGTCGTAGCGCGGGCTTCCAAGCCTGCTCCCCCGCCGCACCCCAAAACACTTCGCGCATTTGCGACCCCGCCCTCTGCCGACGCCCCTGCCGCCGTCGTAGCGCGGGCTTCCAAGCCTGCTCCCCCGCCACGTTCCAAGTCATTACGCGCATTGCGACCCTTTCCTCTGCCGCCGCCGCTGCCACCGTCGTAGCGCGGGTTTCCAAACCTGCTTTCAAGTCGCTTTTTTAGGGGAGGGCGTGGGCCAACTAAGATGTCCAACGAAAAGCGGTGGATTTGGTTTCCCGCCTTGGCCGCCCCTTTTTCACATTGGGGTGGGGCAGGCGTCAAGGGAGCAGGTTTGGAAACCCGCGTTACGGCGGCGGTGCCGCGCTACGACGGCCGCGCCAGCGCGCGGGTCAGCGGGCGCGGTTTTTGTTGTGGTTGCTGTTGCGGTGGCGCCGGCGCCA
>JAIRPL010000003.1 GCA_031256995.1 Puniceicoccales bacterium | reverse complement strand
GGTTTTACTGGGCGAAAAAAAAATTGTCGGCCGCAAGGATTTGGGTCTTTTTTGTGTAAAGTGAAATGGTACGGACATTCGTCCCCCCCCCCCCCCCCTAGTATAGGCAACAGAACGGCGAGTGTTAGCGGAAGAAAAAGCAGCAGAAGTGCGAGCAGACCGAAATGCCCGATGATGGCCGTGGCGGAAAACAGGGTGCCAACGGAATCGAAATGATAGGCGCCGGAACTGGTGAAGCGAACCCCAAAAGAGAACCACAGGAGTGCGTTGGCGAAAGCAAAAGTCAGCACGGGCGTGAGTGTTGCGACGAGGCGTGGGAGAGGCATGATTTTGGGCTTGGTTCTGCCGCGTTTTCTAACATTCGCCGGGAATGCCGCAAATGAAAAATGAGCCGTCATCATGATGGATTCCGCCTCGTCCCTGCTTTTCAAGGCGTTGCCTGAAAATTCCATTCTTTTCTTTGCATGGAAGTCATGCATCTTTTTGGAATCTGATTTTCAAGACATCGACACATTCGTTTTTTATCTTTTGCGAATTATTATGGGGAATTTTTGATTCGTTGAAATTTTCAGGTGTCATTTCCATCTTCTGTTCGTCATTTCCACGTTGTTTTCGAAAGGCGGGTGTTCTTGCGTCATATTCCAATTTTGATGCTTCCCAGTCATTCATCCTTTTTCGTCTTTTTGTTTTCTTATTTTGCGCGAACTTTTGCGCGGGATTTTTTATTGTGATTTTCGATTTTTGTGAATTCGGCGGATCTCCTTCCGGTTGAGTGGTGGCAAATCGTCGCGCTGCCATTTTTTCGCCTGCGAAGAGTCCCAGCCGTTCTTTTCCGTAGTGGACGAAGCGTCATTTTCGTCGCGCAAATGTTTTTGCAGGTACACTTTGCGCAATTGTTGTCGCGGAGATGCTGTTTTTGTTTGGACAGGCGCCGATAGGATTGCCTTGGCGTCGATTTGCGAACCTTTCACAAAATTTTCAAAATCCGTTTTTGCTTTTTAGGGGAGGATGGGTAGTTTCCGGTGCGTTCCCTGCAAAATATCATGACCGCCGTCCAGTCCATTTGGTTCATTCCCCTGTTGCCTTTGCTCGCCGCTGCCTTTGGGGCCTTTGTCCCGCCCGCATCGCGCAAATGGGCCTCGGGGGCGGCGTTGTTTTCCATGGCCGGGGCGTTTTGCATTTCCGTTCCGGCACTGGTCTCGGCGTTGGCGGCACCCGATGTCCATGCGGTGAGTAATTTAACGTGGGTCTCCACTGCGGCGTTTGTGGTGAGAATGGGTGTGGTGCTTGATCCATTGACGGCCTTCATGCTCGTGATGGTGACTTTTGTCGGATTTCTCATCTTTCTCTTTGGCACGGCCTACATGTCCGGGGATGAACGATACCCGAAGTTCTTTTGTTACCTGTCGCTGTTTGCCTCGGCGATGCTCGGCATTGTTGTCTCCAATAGTTTGTTGCTTACGTTCATTGCTTGGGAACTGGTCGGGCTGGCGTCCTACATGCTCATTGGTTTTTGGTTTGAACGTCCATCCGCTGCCGCGGCGGCCAAGAAGGCCTTTATGACAACACGGGTGGGTGACCTTGGATTTTTGCTTGGAATGGTGTGGCTGGACCATGCGCATGGCTCGCTTCTCTATTACGATGGCGGGGCGGGGTTTCTTGAAAATAACGCACTCGCGGCCCCGGCGCTCCTCGCGGCGGCAGGCGGGATTACGTTGTTGCTGTTCGCCGGCGCGGCGGGGAAGTCCGGCCAATTTCCACTGCACGTCTGGCTTCCGGATGCGATGGAGGGGCCAACGCCTGTTTCCGCGCTGATCCATGCGGCCACGATGGTGGCGGCGGGTGTGTTTCTCATGGCGCGCATTTTTCCACTGCTTGCCCTGTCGCAGCTGGCGTTGACGGTTGTCGCATTCACCGGGGCGCTCACGGCCCTGCTTGGCGCGATGGTGGCGGTGGCGCAAAATGACATCAAACGGGTCCTGGCTTTTTCCACGGTTTCCCAGCTTGGTTACATGATGCTGGCCGTGGGAGTGGGGGCGTGGCCGGCGGCGATTTTTCACCTGCTTGCCCATGCCTTTTTCAAGGCTCTGCTTTTTCTTGGCGCGGGGTCTGTCATCCACGCAGCGCACCACGAGCAGGACATGCGGTTCATGGGGGGGCTTGGCGTGCGCATGAAGCTGACTTTTGCGACATTCTCCATCGGCATGATGGCGCTTGCCGGCGTTCCTTTTTTCTTTTCCGGATTCTGGTCAAAGGAGGCGGTCTTGCATGGCGCGCAAGAGTGGCCGGTTTCGCAAATTCCGTTTGCGATCGCCCTTGTGGCGGTGGTGCTCACGGCATTTTACACGACGCGCCTCATGGTGAATGTTTTCGCGGGTGGGCCGCGCTCCGCCCCGGCCGCGCATGCCGTGGAGAATGGGCCGGCCATGACGCTTCCGTTGTCCCTGCTTGCCGTTTGCGCGGTGTTGTTTGGTTTTCTGGGAACGCCGGCATGGCCGTGGTTGCAGGCGCAGCTTTTGCCGCGGGGCGCCGCTGTCACCGATGCCGCCGCCACACATGCGGGCGGGGCGCCGGCGTTGATGGCGGTCTCCGTCTTTTTGGTCGCGCTTGGCATTGGCCTGGGCTGGGCCGTTTACGGAGTGAAAAAGCGCCGCCGCACGACAGCCTCGGAGCCTGACTTGCTTGAGCGTCGTTTTCCAAGGCTTTGGCGCCTTCTTGAGAATCGCCTCTATGTTGACGAGTTCTATGCGGCCACGATTTTCCGATTGAATGCCGCTTTGGCCGCGCTTGCCGACTGGTTTGACCGGTTCGTGATCGATGGCGTGGTTCGCTTGGTCGCGAAGCTCGGCACGCTTGCCGGATTTCTCAACAAGGAGTTTGATGAGAATGTGCTGAACGCGGGCTTTAATGCCGGGGCGGAGGGGCTGCGCGGCGTCGGAATGGGGTATTCCGGACTGCAGAGCGGCGAGGTTCATGGCTACCTTGCCTCCCTCGCCCGCGCATTTGTCGTCATTTCGCTTCTGGCGCTTGTCTGGGCGTTGTTTTGCTGAGGAAAAATCCTGCGCAGGGCGGGGATTTTTTCTTGGATGACGGAAACTCAGTCGTCGGGTGTTTTGTGGCGTCCGTGGCGCAGGATGTCCCAGATAAGGTACAGCGTGAAGAAGAGGGCGAGCGCATAGCCCACCATGCCGAGGCTGGGGGGGAAGCTCCAGAGGTCTTGCTCGCCGCGCGCGAGCATGGAGGATCCCACAAGAAGGGCGGCGACGATGATGGCGAGGACGAGGCGGTTGACGGAACTTTCGAGTGTCTGTCGAAATTCCTGGAGGCCGATGTGCTCAACCATGAGGGAAGCCTCCCCTTCCTCGAGTTTCTGCAGAAGACGGCTGGCCGCGGCCGGGGCCTCGCGCAGCTGGGCGAGGTTGGACATGGCCTCCCAGCAACCAAGTTTGAGCATGGTGGCGGGGTTCCAACGCTCCACCTGCAGTTTGCCAAGAAATGCCCCGGCGTGCTTGCGCAAATCAAAGGTTGGGTCGAGGCGCCGCCCGCTTTCCTCAATGGCAAGCACGGCTTTTGCCAGCAGGGTGAAGTCGCGCGCGAGCGGGATTTTGTGGCGGGCGAAAACACGCATGAGATCGAGCATGGCGCGGCTGAATTCGCCGGGGTGGGTGGTGAGGTTTTGGTGGCGGCGCAGCACGAGCGCGGTTTCTGTCTCGAGATGCGGGCGGTCCACACGGTGGCGGATCCCGCCGGAGAGCAGGGCCTGCAGGACGCGTTCGGGGTCCTGCCGCGCGATGGCGGCAAAAAGGTCGGCGAGCAGGTAGCGCTGGCGCCGGGTGAGCGCGCCGGCCAGGCCCCAGTCCAGAAGGCAGAGGCGTCCGTCCGGGGTGATGAGCAGGTTGCCGGTGTGTGGATCGGCGTGGAAAAAGCCGTCCAAAAAAATCTGGCGGAAGACGGAACGCGCGCCGGCGGCGGCCAGCTGCGCCGCCATGCCGGACGGGATTTTGGGCGAATCGGGATCCAGTCCGTCCACCCATTCCGAAACCAGGAGACGGTGGGTGCTGAGGTGGTCGAAAACGCGCGGCGCGAACAGCTCGGGATAGGGGTTGAGGGAATTGAAGTGGGTGGCGTTGCGCGCCTCCGTTGTGAAGTCGAGTTCGGAGAGCAGCCCGGCGGCCGCCTCGGACAGGACGGCGGGCAGGTCGTAGTGGCGAAGCTCGGGAAAGCGCTCGTGCGCGCGCTGGGCGAGCCAGGCCATGATTTCGAGATCGGCGCGCATGGCGCGGCGGACGCCGGGGCGCTGGATTTTCACGGCGACCGGGGTGCCGCAATCCGCGAGGCGCGCGCGGTAGACCTGGCCGAGGGAACCGCAGGCGACCGGCGTTTTGTCGAATTCGCGGAAATGCTGCTCAAGCGGGCCGCCAAGCTCGGCGGTGAGCACGGGTTGCATGTCTTCCCACGGCACGGGGGCGACATTGCTGCGCAGGCGCCGCAGTTCGGTGGTGAGCGCCGGGGGGAGGATGTCGTCGCGCGTGCTGGCGACCTGGGCGAGCTTTACGAAGGTGGGGCCGAGCTGCTCGCAAGTCGCGGCGACACGCTGCCAGAGGGTCAGCTTCGAGGGGCGGATGGGCAGGAAGCGCGAAAACCACATCGAGGGGGCGTCCACCTGCTCCAAGAATTCAAGGAACCCGTTGCGGACGAGGACGCCGAAGATCTCCTTGGCCCGGACGATGTTTTTGAGCAGGGAGAAGGCTTTGGCGGGTGCGGATCGCCGCGCCGTGTGTGGCTGGGGCTGCATGGGGGCGAAAGTTGGCGCGGGGTGTGCCGCCGGGCGCTATGCCTTGGCTGCGCCAGCTCCAGCCGGTGGGGGCGCGGCGGCGGCATCCGGCACCTGGGGCGGCGGCGTTGCCTGGGTGCGGATGAGAGCCTGCTCCAGGGCCGAGATGCGGGCCTCAAGGGCGCCGATGGTGTCGGCATGGGCAAAGGGGGCTTTTTTGAGGCATTCCCCGACTTTTTCGGCGGCATCCGAGCGGGTCTTTTCCCAGAGTTCGCCGCCGGTTTTTACGAGTTTTTCGGCGAAATGGCCGGCCTCTTCCTTGGATACCTTTCCTTTTTCAATCCATTCGTGGAGGGCATTTTCCACGGTTTCCTTGGTGATGACTGCGGCGCCGAGGCCGGCGAACAGTGTTTTTTTGAGCGTGTCGAACATGGTGGTGCGGGGGTTGGTGGTTGGCGGATATGGGGAAAGGCGGGCGCGCACGGGGGGCGGCCTACTCAATGGTGAATTGGACGCCGCCGAGCTTGGAAATTATCGTGGCGGCGCTGGTGGCGGAATTGGTGGTGGGGATCAGTTTCTGGGTGTCGGAGACGCGGACTTCGCGGTTGGCATACAGATCGCGAAACGCGGCGTAAAAGGCGAGCAGCTCGGCACGGTCCGCGACATTGAACTCAACCGTCTTGGCATGGGTTGTCACCGGATAGGTTTTGACGACGGTGGCTCCAATTGTCCGGGCGTAGGCGCGCTGCATGGCGGCATCGGCGCGGGCGATCTCAGAGGGGGTGTCGGGCAGGGTCGGGGCCACCGCGCCATGGGTCAACTCGCTGGACAAATCGGTGGCGTTCCTGGCCCCGGCGGCGAGGTCTTGCACGCCCATGGGACGTGTGGCGTAGATGCGCAGGAGCTGGTTGCTGCCCATCATGTCTATCACGACCTCGGTGACGTGGAGCGGCCCCGTGGTGTACTCCTGTGTGGAAACGGACAGGACGAGGTCGGCCCTGCCGTAAAACTCCTGGCTTGTGCCGGCGATGGTGATGCCAAAGAGGCCTTGGTTGCGAATGGCATTGGGCTTGGCTTTGACGGCGAGGGCTTCGGAAGAGCCGAATCCGGCGGCCGCGAACACCATCAGGAAGCGGATGACAGGGAAAAACAGGGCGCGTTTGGCGGGTATCGAATGGGGTGGTTTCAGGCTGCGCATACGCTGGTGCAAGGTGCCCCGTCTTGCTTTCCATGCGAGGAAAAACACGGAGCAGAAGGGCGGTTTTCCGTTACGGGCAGGATGTTGGAAACAGGGCGCCGGGAAGTTCTTTTCCGCCAGCGTGGGTCAGCCCGCCAACGATCCCTCGATGAAGTCGGCCTGGATGCGCTCAAGCCGCACAGGACGCACCTTGTTGGCGAGGTCAAGGCTGGCGGCCTGCCCCGCAGGGACGATGACACGCAGGTAATTGTCCGTCAGGCCGGGCCAGTGGCCGGGGGCCGGGTCCTCAAACAACACTGGCATCACGCGCCCCAGGTGGTGTTCCATGAACTGGTGAAGCCGTGCCGCGGAAGCGCGGCGAAGTGCGATGCTGCGTTGCTGGCGGACGGGAACGGGCACCTGGTCCCGTCGTGCGGCCGCCGCGGTGCCCTGTCGCTCGGAGTAAGAGAAGACATGGGCGGAGGCAAATGGAAGGCTTTCGAAAAAGGCAAGCGTCTCGGAAAACTCGGCGTCGGTCTCGCCCGGAAACCCAACGAGGATGTCCGTCCCGATGTGGATCCCGGGCACGCGCATGGCGGCTTTGCGAACGAAGCCGGCATAAGTGTCCCGGTCATAATGGCGGCGCATGTCGCGAAGAATGCGATCGCAGCCGGATTGCATGGGCAGATGCAGGTGGGGCAGAAGCGGGTGCGAAGGATCGGCCATGCGCTCCAAGATGGCATCCGGAACGGTGGTCGGCTCGATGCTTCCGATGCGCAGGCGGTCCACGCCCGGAACGCTGGCGATGGCGTCCACCACGTCGGTGATACCCCGGCCACCGGAATCGTAGAGTCCGATGTTGACGCCGGTGAGCACGAGTTCACGCACACCGCGCGCGGCCAGCGAGCGGGCCTCGGCGAGCAAATTGTCGAAATTGCGGGAACGCGGGCCTCCACGCGCCCGCGGGATCACGCAAAATGAGCAGGCAAAGCCGCAGCCGTCCTGCACCTTGATGCCGGCGCGTTTGTCAAATGCCGCCTCGCCGGCGAAGGAGATGGAAAAATCCTCGCGGGAAACGCGGTCGCGCACGATGAGCGGCGAGATGTTCTTCCGCCCGTCGCCGACGTAGTCGAGCACGTTGAGCTTGTCATTGTTGCCGAGCAGGAGGTCCACCCCGGCAATCCCGGCGATCTCGGCGGCGCCAAGCCGCGAATAACAACCAACGACGGCGGTGAAGGCCGTCGGGTTGGCGGCGATAAACTGGCGGATGCTCTGGCGGCATTTTGCGGCGGCGAGTTGTGTGACGGCGCAAGTGTTGATGATGGCGAGGCTGGCGGCGGCGCCCCAAGGGACGATCTCATAACCGGCGGCCTCGAGTTTTCCGCGCAGCAGGAAGGTCTCCGTTTGATTCAACCTGCAGCCGAGTGTGAACAGGGTGGCCCGGGGCGCCGGTGTGCGCGCCAAGGTTGCGGGAGGCATGGGGGACCCGGGCGGCGGTGCTGGTTCGAGCGGCTCCGGATGGGCGGTTTCGGGGCGCATCGGCGGGCGTCAGCTGGCGGATAATTTGGGGATCAATATGGCCAGCCAGATGAGCGCGGCCTGCAAAATCGCGATGGAAACGGCGGCGCTGCCCATGTCTTTGGCCCGCTTGGCGAGCGGGTGACGGTCCGTGGAAATGTAGTCGATGCACGACTCGATGGCGGAATTCAGCAGTTCCACGACAAGGATGAGCAGCAGGCTTCCAGCCAGAAGCGCTTTCTCCAGCAGGCGGGCGGGGAGGATGGCGGCGGCGAACAGCAAGGGGACGATGACAAACAATTCCTGCCGGAAGGCGTGTTCATGGAGGAAGGCCTCCTTGAGGCCATCGCGCGAATAGGAGCAAGCCCGCCACAGGCGCGCCAAGCCGCCCTTGGATTTCATGGTGCTGCCGTAGCTTTGCGTTGTTGCCGTGGTCGTGTCGGAAACACCCATGCCTGTCGCGAATGTGCGCGGTGGCATGGCGGGGGCGGGCGTTGGCGGCGCCTCCTCGCCTGTCGTGGGATTCTCGCTGCTTGGATCCATTCTGTCGCCAGCGTGCCGTTTCCGTTTCCCCCGTCAACGGCAAGGGGGCTGCCGGCCCGTTTCGGTTCCACCGCCGGGTTCAGGCATTCCATCCGATGGCTACGAATTCGCCTTGTGGAGGCAAATTTGCCGCCGGCGGGGCCGCCCGCATCGGGTTCTTTGCGCGCCTTGTCTTGCGTGAAAAATCCCCGTGGCGCGCGGGAATGGGGGATTTTGCGAAAAAGAAAAAAACGAGGAGATGGCGCGTGGGCCGGTCTCCTCGTTTTTCGTGAGCGCTGTCGCGTTTGTTATTTTGCCGGCGCGTCAGGCGGTGACGCCGGTTTTGCGGCCGGGGGGACGTCGGCAGGCGCGGTCACCACCGGGGCCGGAGGCTCAAGGGTGGCCTTGGCCAGGTAGTCGTACTTGACGAAGTTTTCCGCCACCTGTTTCCGGATTTCGTTTTTGAGCGTTTCGGCGACGGCCGGGTTGGCGCGTTCAAGCGCTTTGAACCGGGTCTCGAGCGCCATGAAATCGGTGACGTCGGCGGTCGGTTTCGGGGAGTCCAATTTGAGCGGGTTCTGGCATTCCCGCGCCTTGAGCGGATTGTACCGGAGGAGTGGCCAGTAGCCGGTTTTGACGGCGAGCTTCTGGTGCTCGAGGCCTGCCGCGATGTCGTAGCCGTGCGCGATGCAGTGGCTGTAGGCGATGATGAGCGCCGGGCCGTCGAAGGCCTCGGCTTCGCGGAAGGCGTTGAGCACCTGGGCGTCGTTGGCGCCGAGGGCCACGCGGGCGACGTACACGTTGCCGTATTGCATGGCAATCCCGGCGAGGTCTTTCTTTGGCGCCTTCTTGCCGGAGGCGGCAAATTTGGCGATGGCGCCGGTCGGGGTGGCCTTGGAGGCCTGGCCGCCCGTGTTGGAGTAAACCTCGGTGTCGAGAACGAGGATTTTGATGTTGGCGCCCGTCGCAAGGACGTGGTCAACGCCGCCGTACCCTATGTCGTAGGCCCATCCGTCCCCGCCGACGATCCAGACGGATTTCTTGACAAGGTATTCGGCGAGGTGGAGGAGCCTGGACACGGGGTCGGTGTGCGGCGTGCCGGCACCCTGGGCCTGGGCATTGAGGATTTCCTTGAGCTTGGCGACATTGGCACGCTGCCCGGCAATCTCGGATTCTGTCTTTTGCGGGTTGTCCAGAATGGCGGCGACGAGTTCGGCGCCGAGGGTGTCCTTGAGTGAGGTGAGGAGGTCGCGGGCCTCGGTGGTCTTGTCGTCAACGGACAGGCGCATTCCGTAGCCGAATTCGGCGTTGTCCTCGAAGAGGGAGTTTGCCCATGCGGGACCCCGCCCCGCAGCGTTCCTGGTGTAGGGGGTGGTGGGGAGGTTGCCGCCGTAGATGGAGGAGCAGCCGGTGGCGTTGGCGATGAAGAGGCGGTCGCCGACGAGTTGCGTGAGGAGTTTCAGGTAGGGAGTCTCGCCGCAGCCGGTGCAGGCTCCGGAGAATTCAATGAGCGGGGGGTTGAACTGGGTGTCTTTCATGGTGCCGCCGAGGCGGGTGCGGTCGGGGTCTGGAAGGGCAAGGAAGTACTCGAAGTTTTTGGCCTCGGCCTCGCACAACGGGGCCTGTTCGACCATGTCGAGGGCCTTGTGATTGGGGTCGGTCTTGCTTTTTCCGGGGCAGACGGTGGAGCACAGCGTGCAGCCCGTGCAATCCTCGGGGGCGATTTGGATGGTAAAGCGTGTGCCAGGGTTGTCCTTCGACCTGAACGGGGTGCTCTTGAAGGTCGATGGCGCGGTACCGGCGGCGGCGAGGGCTTCCGGGTAGAACTTTGCCCGGATGGCGGCGTGGGGGCAGACGGTCACGCATTTGTTGCACTGGATGCACAGGGACGGATCCCATGCGGGGATGGACAGCGCGATGTTGCGTTTCTCGTATTTTGTGGTGCCACTGGGCCAGGCGCCAGTGGGGGGGAGGGCGCTCACGGGGAGAAGGTCGCCTTGTCCGGCAAGGATTTTCGCGGTGACGTTCCTCACGAAGTCGGGCGCGTGGTTGTAGTCGGGGAGAGGTGCGGGGACCGCGTTGTCATCAACGGTGGCGGGGATGGCGATTTCGTGGATGCCCGCGATGGAGTTGTCCACGGCCTGATAGTTCTTCTGCACGACCTCGTCGCCCTTGCGCGAGTAGGTCTTTTTGATGGAGTACTTGATTTGCTTGATGGCCTCGTCACGCGGGAGGACGCCGGAGAGGGCGAAAAAGGCCGTCTGCATGACGGTGTTGGTGCGCCCGCCCATGCCGCTGGCTTTGGCGACCTTGGTGGCATCGATGACGTGGAGTCTCAGTTTTTTGGCGATGGCCTGCCGCTGCCATTCGCGCGGGAGGCGCGCCCAGGTTTGCGCGGCATCGAACGGGGAGTTGAGGAGGACGGTGGCGCCAGGTTTTGCGAACTCGAGCACGGGGTGGCGCCCGATGAAGCTGTACTGGGAGCAGGAGACGAAGTTGGCTTGCGAGATGAGGTAGGGGGAATGGATGGGACGCGGGCCGAAGCGCAAGTGGGACACGGTGAGCGCGCCGGATTTTTTTGAGTCATACACAAAATAGCCCTGCGCGTAATTGTCGGTTTGTTCTCCGATGATTTTGATGGAGTTCTTGTTGGCCCCCACGGTGCCATCCGCGCCCAAGCCGACGAAGACGGCACGGACGACGTCATCGGCCTCGATGTCCCAATCACGGTCAAAGGGAAGGGAGGTGTGGGTGACGTCATCATAGATGCCCACAGTGAAGCCGTTTTTCGGGGTGGTCTTGGCAAGTTCGTCGAAAACGGCCTTTGCCATCGCCGGCGTGAACTCTTTTGAGCCGAGGCCGTAGCGGCCGCCGATGAGGGCGCGCGGGCGGCGTTCGGCAGGGACGTTGGCGAAGGCGGTGACGACGTTCTGGAAGAGCGGTTCCCCGAGCGATCCGGGTTCTTTGGTGCGGTCGAGCACGGCGATCTCGCGGACGCTTTTCGGGAGGGCGTCGAGGAAGGCGGTGGTGTCAAAGGGGAGGAAAAGGCGCACTTTCAGGACGCCGAGTTTCTCGCCCTTGGCATTGAGGGCATCGACGGTTTCGGAGACTGTCTCCGCCCCGCTGCCCATGACGACGATGACGCGTGTGGCGTCGGGCGCGCCGTGGTAGTCAAAGAGGTGGTACTGCCGTCCCGTGATGCGGGCGAACCGGTCGAAAATGCCCTGGACGACGGCAGGGAGCGCGTCGTAGTAGCGGTTGCAGGTCTCGCGCGTCTGGAAATACACGTCCGGGTTTTGGGCCGTGCCGCGAATGGAGGGGGCGTCGGGATTGAGGCCCCGCGCATGGAATTCCCGGACTTTGGCGTCGTCCACAAGGGCGCGCAGGTCGTTGTCGGAGAGTGTCGCGATCTTGCTGACTTCGTGGGAGGTGCGGAAACCGTCGAAAAAGTGCAGGAATGGGATGCTGGCCTCAAGGCTGGCGGCATGGGCAATGGCGGCGAAATCGCCGGCCTCCTGGCCAGAGCTTGAGCACAGGAAGGCGAATCCCGTGGCGCGGCAGGCCATCACGTCGGAATGATCGCCAAAGATGGAGAGTGTGTTGGTGGCCAGGGCGCGCGCGGACACGTGCATGGCAAACGGCAGCAACTCGCCTGCGATCTTGTACATGTTCGGGATCATCAGGAGCAGGCCTTGCGATGCGGTGAAGGTGGTCGTGAGGGAACCGCCGAGAAGGCTGCCGTGGACGGTGCCCGCGGCACCCGCCTCCGATTGAAGTTGGGCGACTCGCGGGATGTGCCCCCAGATGTTTTTGCGTCCTGCGGAGGACCATTCGTCAGCGCTCTCGGCCATCGGCGAGGAGGGTGTGATGGGGTAGATGGCGATGACCTCGCTGAGGCGGTGCGCCACGGAGGCCACGGCCTCGTTGGCGTCCATCGTTACGAACGCATGAGTGGTATTTTCGGACATGTTCCTTGGTGGATGTTTTGAAGTGAAAGAAATCGGGAAGAAACCAAAGGCGGGACACGGTAGCGCGCGGGCGTTGGGAGTGAAGGGGAAAATATCGTTGAGTGCCAGTGGCGGCGGCGGTCCGCCGTGCTTTGAGCGTTTTTGGGGAGGGGCCTTGCACGCAGGCGGTGTCCCCGGTGGCAGGGAGGGCGGGGTGGATCGCGGTTTTGCGCGGGCTGCCTTTTCCTGCATGAATTCGGGACGGTGTTTTTTGCTGTTCTCCGGGAATTTTGAAGAGATCTCTTTTTTCGCCTGACAATGATTCCGGGCGCTTTGGAATTGGCGGGATCACGGGCGAATTTTCTATGTTTTGAGATGATCCGGGCGTGATTGTTCGATGCGGGAATTGCGTTGTTAAAATTTAACGCTGTGAAAATTAACGCAAAAAAGAGGGGCGTGTTTTCGAAGTCAGGCATGTCCGTCCGCAAAGAGGATGTTTCCTTGATTCATTCGTGTTTTTTGTTGTGTGGTCTGTTTTGAATTTTGTTCTGAATTTCTTGGAGAATATGAAGGCGTCGTGGAAACTTACTTCGAAGGCTTTTGCGAAAGTTGCAAAAACATGTTCAAAGTATTTTTCATTGGGAACGGAAGTTTCTTATGGAATCTTCGCAAAAACGCGAATTTCCGACTTTTGGGAAATAATCGTGTCATTTGCCCGATGTGCTTGTTTTTTGGAGATGTGAGGAGGCTTCATTTTTTAAGCAACGATGGAGGGCTGTTTTTTTCTTGGCGGAAGATTAAAAAACATGGGCGATTTCATGTTCTATTTGAGGATTTTGCTGTCGTGACGAGATCGATGAATTTTTTAAGACGCGAAATTTTGGAAAAGAACCGGATGCATGTGACGTTTTGTGAGAGGCATCGTTGGAAGTGGAAGTCATGGCCACTGGAAGCGGCCTTGGGGTGTGGCAATCCTCTGTCGATTTTGGGGGAAGGTTGCTCAACGAAAGCGGCACAGGATGTTCGCATTCAATATGTTGCGCACGTTGTATTTTTGATTCCACGAGTTTTTCCATCACGCGCGAATGCGATGGAGAGAAATGTTATGGCAATACCATAAAAAAGGGAGGCAAGCGTTTCCGCCTGCCCCCCGTTGCGTTTGAGTGGAGATTCCGGATGGATTCTATTTTTTATCGTCCACGACCGTGAAATCGCCGTCCACGACATTGCTGTCCTTTGATTTGCTATTGGAGGACGTGCTGTCGGGGCCATTTTGGGTGGCGCCAGCGCCGCTTCCGGCATCGCTGGCGTCGTTGTTCGCGCCTGCCTGTTGCTGGGCGGCGTAGATGGCCTGCCCCAACTCCTGCATTTGTTTTTCGATTTTTTCCTTATGCTCCTTGAGGGCTTCCGTGGAGGAGGTTTTGTCGTCCAAAAGCTTGCGGCCCTCGACGACGAGTGGCTCGAGCTGGCTTTTGATGGAAGAGGGCACTTTGTCGCCGAGTTCCTTGAGTTGTTTCTCCACTTGGAAGACAAGGCTGTCCAGTTGGTTGCGCACCTCGACCGCCTCCCTGGATTTCTTATCCTCGTCGGCATGGAGTTCGGCTTCCTTGCGGAGTTTCTCAACCTCGTCCTTGCTTAGTCCGCTGCTGCCTGTGATGGAGATTTTCTGTTCTTTTCCCGTGCCTTTGTCCTTGGCGCTGACGTGGAGGATGCCGTTGGCGTCGATGTCAAAGGTGACCTCGATCTGCGGTGTGCCGCGTTGCGCGGGGAGTATGCCATCAAGCTTGAATAGACCGAGCTTTTTGTTGTCGGCGCTCATGGGGCGTTCACCCTGAAGGACGACGATGTCCACCGCAGGCTGGTTGTCAGCGGCAGTGGAGAATATCTGGCTTTTCTTGGTCGGGATGGTGGTGTTGCGCTCAATCATGGGCGTCGCAACGCCCCCCATGGTTTCAATGGCAAGCGTGAGGGGTGTGACGTCGAGGAGGAGGACGTCACGGACGTCGCCCTTGAGCACGCCGCCTTGGATGGCCGCGCCGATGGCGACGACCTCATCTGGATTGACGCCTTGATGGGGGGCTTTCCCGGCGAGATCCCGCGCGATATCAACGATTTTTGGCATGCGCGTCATGCCGCCGACGAGGACGAGTTCGTTGACCTCGCTCATGGAGAGGCCGGCGTCTTTCAGGCAGGAGAGGAAGGGTTTGCGTGTCCGTTCCGAGAGGGTGTCGCAGATTTGCTCCATCCTGGCCCGGGTGAGCTGGATGTTGAGGTGCTTGGGACCGGAGGCATCCGCGGTGATGAACGGGAGGTTGATGTCCGTCGTCTGCGCGCTGGAGAGGGCGATTTTCGCTTTTTCGGCCTCCTCCTTGAGACGCTGGAGGGCCATCGGATCCTTGCGGAGATCGATGCCGTTGTCGCGGTGAAATTCGGCGACGAGATAGTCGATGATCGCGGAGTCCCAATTGTCGCCGCCCAAATGGGTGTCGCCGTTTGTGGCTTTTACCTCAAAGACTCCGTCGCCGATCTCGAGGATCGACACGTCAAAGGTGCCGCCGCCGAGGTCGTAAACGGCGATTTTTTCATCCGATTTTTTGTCAAGTCCGTAGGCCAGGGACGCGGCGGTGGGTTCGTTGATGATGCGCAGCACCTCAAGACCGGCGATGGCGCCGGCGTCCTTGGTGGCCTGGCGTTGGGCGTCATTGAAATACGCGGGGACGGTGATGACGGCCTGGGTGATTTTTTCGCCAAGGTATTTCTCGGCGTCGGATTTGAGTTTTCCGAGCACCATCGCGGAGATTTGCTCGGGGGCGAAGGTTTCCTCTTTCCCGTTGACGGTTGCCGCGATCCAAGCGTCGCCATTCTTGCCTTCAATGACCCTGAAGGGGAGGGTTTTGATCTCCTCCTGCACTTCGCGGAATTTTCGCCCGATGAGGCGTTTTGCGGAGAAGATGGTGTTTTGGGGGTTGGTGACGGCCTGGCGTTTTGCGGCCTGTCCGACAAGGCGGTCGCCGTTTTTCGCGAAGGCGACGATAGAGGGAGTGGTACGAGCACCCTCGCTATTGGGGATCACGACAGGCTCGCCGCCTTCCATGATTGCCATGCAGGAGTTGGTGGTGCCGAGGTCGATGCCAAGGATTTTTGTGTTGCTCATAGGTGATGAGCGATCAAAGCAAACGAGGTGCCAAGGGGTGTGGGCAATTTATAACTTACGCGAAATCAATGAAATGGGATTTTTTTATTTGTGAACGCCGGGGAGGGATAAATGAAATTGGGATGCCGGGATCGGCCAAAATGGCACAATTGGGCCAAAGGGGCGAGGGGAGGGTGGGGAGGGGCGACTCACCCGCGCCGTGATTTCAATTTGTCAGATGCCGGGGATCTGGGTGAGGCGGCGGATGTTGTCGGCGCGTTGGGAGATTTCGGACGGGCCGGCGGTCTCGAGGCGATCGCAGGAGAAGGCTTCGACAGTGAGGCTGGCAACGGCGCTTGCATAGAGCATGGCAAGTTTCATCGCCTCGAAATCGGTGCGTTGGAGCGCCGCGAGAGTCCCCATGAAGGCTCCTGCGAAGGAATCGCCCGCGCCGGTGGGGTCATGCAGGTTGGTGACGGGGTGCGCGGGGAGAATGAAGAGTGAGGGAAATGCGGGGGTGCCGGCCGGGATTGCGCCGGCAGGTTCGTCATAAAACAGCATGGCGCCGTGCTCGCCCTTTTTTATGAGGAGGTGGCGGGCGTGATAATCCGCGTGAATTTTTGCGGCGGCATTGAAAAGGTTGGTTTCGCCAGTCAGTTGGGTGGCCTCGTCGTCGTTGATGATTAAAAGATCGGCGCGCCGGATGACTTCGCGGAGGGGGGCGAGGGCCGTTTCGATCCAAAGGTTCATGGTGTCGGCCAGCACGAAGCGCGGGCTGGCAAGTTGCTCAAGGACGGCAAGCTGAAGCGCGGGAGCGTCGTTGGCCAGAAGGACAAAGGGGGTGGTGTTGTGGCCGCAGGGGAGGGGCGGGCGCGCCTGGGCATTGACGCCAAGACGGGTCTCGAGGGTTTCGCGGCGGTTGAGGTTTTCGCCGTACCGTCCATGCCAGAAAAAGGTTTCCCCGGCTGGCGCGACGTGGAGTCCGGAGGTGTCCACGCCCCGGGCGCGCAGGCGTTGCCAATCCCGCTGCGCAAAGTCGCCGCCGACGAGGCCCTCAATGCGCACATCGGTGAAATAGCTGGCCGCGAGGGCGGCATAGGAGGCGCTGCCTCCAAGGATGCGGGTGCCTTTGGCGCGCGGCGTCTCGATGGTGTCGTAGGCGACGGTTCCCGAAACGAGCAGGGGCGCGGCGGCGGCCTCGCCAGCGGCGCATGCCTTGCCGTGGAGTTTGATTCGGATCTGTGTGTCGTGCATGTTTGGGCGGCAATGGGCTGTGTGTGGCAAATGGTTACGATCGGGCGGCGAGGTCATGGGTGCGCCAGCGCACGAGTCGGCCATCGGTTGACGGAATAAAAAAACAAACGACGCGCCCCTCTTTTGAGAGTGTGCACGTCGTCTGCCGTGGAATAAGCGCGCTGTTTTGTGGAAATGGGAAAAGCCGCGCGAAAAATAACTCAGGCCCGGCCGCGGCGGAATTTGCTCTGGAACTTCTCGACCCGGCCCGCGCTGTCCACAAAACGCTTCTCACCCGTGTAGGCCGGATGGGAGTCGGAGGTCACCTCGCGGTTGAAGACGAAGTACTCAACGCCGTCAATGACCTCGGTCTCCTTCGAGCGGAGCGTGGATTTTGTGAGGAATTTGCGCCCGGTGGAAACATCACGGAAGCAGACCAGATTGTTGGCAGGATGGATTTCTTTTTTCACGATTATGCTGTGTTGGGAGGTTTGGATGGGCCGTGGGACCTGCAACCATCAGCCCTGGCGGGCCTTGTAGCGCGGGGCGACCTTGTTGATCACATAGACGCGGCCCTTGCGGCGCACGACCTGACAATTCGGGTGGCGCTTTTTGAGCGACTTGAGTGAAGGGCTGACTTTCATGATGGTTGTCCTCTTGCGGTTGTGGTTTGTGAAAAGAAGGGGCGCAGGGAACGGATTGGCGCGCATTCGTCAAGCGCGGTTTTCCTGTTTTTCCATTGTCAAATGTCTTACAGGCACCTTGGAAAAGGCTTTTCATCCAGGGGCGCCTGGCAAGGCTTTGTCCGAAAACCACCATGCCCGACCTTTTGATTTCCCCCGCCCGCCTTGCGGATGCCGCCGACATTGTGCGCATCTACAACGTGAGCGTGCTGCAAACCGTGGCGACATTCCAGACCCGTGCCGACACCGTGGAGCGGCGCAGGGCGTGGCTTCGCGCGCACGTGGGGGCTCACCCTGCCTTTGTGGCGCGGCTTGCCGGGCGCGTGGTTGGGTGGTGCTCGCTTTCGGCCTATGCGCGCAATGAGGCGTGGAGCCATACCGTCGAGGACTCGGTTTATCTGGATGCCGCCGCGCAGGGGCGCGGGTTCGGGAAACGCATGCTGCGGCACCTGCTCGGCGAAGCCGCATCCCTCGGCCATCGCATCGTGCTGGCGCGCATTGAGGCCGGGCACGCGGCCAGCATCGGCCTGCACGCCCGGCTTGGTTTTGTCGAGACGGGGCGCCTGTTGCGCGTGGGGTGGAAATTCGGGCGCTGGCATGATGTCGCCTACATGCAGCATGATCTGATGGAGGGGCGGGACTTGCCGCCGCGGGATCGGATGCGCTGATTTTCTCCGTTGCCGGGGGCGTGTGGCGCGGGCAGGGTGCGCGCCTTGACGAACATCCATGATGTCTGCCGCACCGTCCGAACATCCCTACGCCTTTATCGCACTCTACCTCGCGGTTGCCGTGGCATTCCCGCTTGCGCTCCTGTTTGTGTGCGGGCTGTGGGCGCGTTTTTTCCAGCCTCCCAAGCCCAACGGCGTCAAAAATTCCGTTTACGAGTGCGGCCTTGAGTCCGCCGGACCTGGTCAAATCCAGGTCAAGCCGCACTATTACCTCTATGCCATTCTCTTTCTCGTGTTTGACGTGGAGGTCTTGTTTTTGCTGCCGTTTGCCACGGTGGCAACGGGGCTTTCCGGCGGGGCTGTCGTTGTGATGCTCGTCTTTGTCCTGCTGCTTGCCGAGGGGCTTGTCTGGGCGTGGAGGCGGGGCCATCTTGAATGGCGCTGAACCTTCGCCGCCCGCCGCCGCGCACCTTATTCCCACCACCAATGTCCACCGAACTTGACGCCGCCGCGCCTTCCTCGCCGGATGCCCGTGCCGGGGGGATTCCGGTTGCCGAGCGCGAGTCCCTGCGCCGGCAGGGTGTCCTCGTCACCAGCCTCAACGAGATCTACAACTGGGGCCGCGCCAGCTCGATCTGGCCCGTGCAATTCGGGCTGGCTTGCTGCGCGATCGAGATGGTTGCCGCCGCCGCCGCGCGCTTTGACATCGCCCGTTTTGGCGCGGAGATTTTTCGTCCGTCGCCGCGCCAGGCCGACTTGCTCATCGTCTCCGGCACGGTCACCAAGAAGATGGCCCCGCAGGTTGTGCGCATCTGGAACCAGATGGGGGAGCCGAAGTACTGCATTGCGATGGGCGCGTGCTCCATTTCCGGCGGGCCGTTCAAGCAGGGGTATAACGTGCTGAAGGGTGTGGACCGCTACATTCCCGTGGACATCTACATCCCAGGCTGCCCGCCCCGTCCGGAGGCGCTGTTGCACGGCCTCATCCAGTTGCAGGAGAAAATCAAGGCTGAGCGGCTGTCGGGTGGGGATGGCATTCCGCGGCACCTGCGGCCCAATGCCGAGGTCGTTTCCGAGTGGCCTGTCCCGGTTCTTGGCGCGCACGATCTTCTGCCCGTGCGCAATGAGTCCGCTGTGCGGCCGCCGTCTTGCGTGCGTGAATGAGGCGGCCAGGCGCGTTTTTTTCTCATGCCCCGATTGCCGGTCATAATCCTTACCCACGAGTTTCACCCATATCCCGGTGGCATAGCCGTGTATGCGCGCGAGGTCGCCCTTGCGCTGGCGGCCGAGGGGCATGAGGTTTCGGTCTGGTGCCCACCGGGGGATGGCGGTGGTGCCGTGCTTGCGCGCGCGGCGAAAAACTGGCCCTTTCGCGTTTTCCCCATTTCCGGCAACGGTGGCAGGCAGGGCTGGCGCGACCGCTGTTCGACCCTCCGGCATTGGCGCGCCCGCGCGGATGAGGTTCTGGCCTCGCACCTCCTTGTTGCCGAGCCGGGGGCGTTGCGTGCCGCCTGCCTGGCGGAGTTGCTCCGGCTTGCGCGCCCCGCGCGCCTTTCCGTGATGCTGCACGGTTCGGAGATCCTGTATTTATCCCGGTTTCCGCACCGCCGCTGGCTGCTCGAACGCTTGCTTGGGCGGGCGGACTCGGTCTGTGTGCATTCCCGGTTCAATGCCACCCTGCTGCTCGAACGCTTCCGGGGCGTTTCCGGAAAATTACGGGTGATACCGGGCGCGCTTCGCTCGGATTTTTGGGGATGCCTTGGCCCTGGGGGGGATTTGGGCCGCAGGGCAGGGGCGGGCGCCGGGAGCGGCGAGGGCGTGGACGCGAATGTTTCCGCCACCTGCGATACGGGCGGCACGGCGGCCGGCGCCCCGGGGCCTGCCGTGGATGAGGCCGTGGTTTGCGTGGTTTGTGTCGGGCGCATTCATCCACGCAAAGGGCAGCACGCGCTGCTGGAGGCCGCGGCCTTGCTGCCGGGGGAGATCCGGCGCCGCGCGCGTTTTTGTTTCGCCGGCCGCGTGGTGGACCCCGCCTATCAGCGCAGGTTGGACGTCCTCGCCGCGCGCAGCGGCGCCCATGTCGAGTTTTGCGGGGAAATCCCCGATGAGGGGCTGGCGCGATTTTATTCGGATGCCGATGTGTTCGTCCTCCCAAGCCAGCCCACGCGCGGGAGTGTCGAGGGGTTTGGCCTGGTTTGCCTGGAGGCGGGCGCGTTTGGCCTGCCGGTGGTCGCCCACGACACTGGCGGAATCTCCGACGCTGTGCGCGATGGCGAAACCGGCTTGCTTGTTCCCCACAACGACCGCCAGGCCCTCGCCGATGCGCTAAGCCGCCTCATATCCATGCCCGCCCTGCGCCGTCGCATGGGGGGGGCCGGCCGCAGGCACGCCGCCTCCTTTACTTGGCGCGATTATGCGCGGGCGCTCATTCCGCCCGTGGCGCCCGCATGATGCCGCGCGCGAATGCCAGCAGGTCCGGGTAGGCGATGACGGAGCCGCCTCCGAAGGCGTTCTCAAAGGATGCCATCCCCTGGGCCGGGGCCGTGCTGGAAATGGCGGCCGCGCGAACGCCGGCGTTGAACGCGGCGCCCCAGTCCACCGGCGAGTCGCCGACCATCCATGTCTGTGTTTTGTCGAGCCGCCATTTTTCGGACATCTCCAGAATGAAGCGTGGCGAGGGCTTTCGATAGCCGCCGGGCTGGAACCCGGTTTCCGTGGGAATGCAGGTTTCGGTGATGATGCCCGGTGGCAGGCCGAGCAGCGCGAACATCCGGGCATTGACGCGGTGGACATCCTGCGGCGTGAAGATGCCGTGGCCGACACCGGCCTGGTTTGTGAAAAGAAAAAGCATCCACCCATCCTCGCTCAATTCGCGCAGGGCCTGCGCCGAGCCGGGGCGCGGCACGACAAGGTCGGGGTTGTGGAGGTAGTGGACGGCCTCGATGAGGGTGCCGTCGCGGTCAAGGAAGACGGCCTTTTTGGGGTGGGACTGTGTCATGCGCGCGGGCGGTGTTGCGTGACAGGGGTGGCGGCAAGGTCGGCCTGGGCCTTCCGGTAATCGGACGGAATGCCGATGTCGATGAAGTAGGCGTCCACTTCGACGCCTGCGAGCAGGCCTTCGGTGGCGCGCGGATGTAGCCATTCCCTTTCCAGCGAGAAAGCCGGGGAGTCTGGCGTGGTGCGCAGGAAAGCCTGCCGTGCGAGCAGGTACACGCCGGCGTTGATGAGGCCGGGGGCGGACGGGGGCGTTGGCGTGATCAGGTCGTGCTTTTCCTTGAAGCTCAGGATCCGTCCATCCCGAAGCTCCACGCTCCCGTATCGCGTTGGGTCGGGGACGCGCCGCAGCGCCAGCACCGCGATGGGGGGCTGGCGCTTGCCGACCCCGTTTTCCGCAGTTTTGGGAAACGTGGCGGGGGCCTCCTCTTTGTTCCTTCCTTCATCCCCCATCTGCGCCTCCAGGGTTTGTGGTGAGATAGGGAAAAAGGTGTCGCCGTTGAGCACCAATATGCGCCCGGAGACGCAATGTTCGCGGATTGCCTTGGCGATGGCGCCGCCCGTTCCAAGCGGGGTCTCCTCGCATGAGTAGACAAGCGGGATCCCGGCGAACTCCCTGCCGAGCGTTTGCTCGAATTTCCAGGAGAGATGGCCCGTGGCCAGCACGGCCCGCCTTATGCCGACCGTGGCAAGATGGTTGAGCAGGTGGCCGAGAAATGGAATCCCGGCGACTGGCAGCAGGGGCTTGGGTGTCTCGCGCGTCAGGGCGCCAAGCCTTGTGCCCAACCCGCCGGCGAGGATGACGGCCTCGGTGATCATGGCTGCGCCACCGGGGCAAAGAGCGCGCGCTCGACCCAGCCGCACAGGATGTGCGCGATGACGATGTGGCACTCCTGGATCTTGGCTGTCACGCAAGACGGGCATGCAAGCGTGCTCTGACAGGGGGTTCCGCCGGGCAGCCCGTTTGTCCCTGTCAACGCGATGGTGCGCAACCCGCGCCGGCTGGCCGCGTGGATGGCGTTGAGCACATTCTCCGAGGTGCCCGATGTCGTGATGCCGATGAACACATCGCCGGGATTTCCGAGCGCGACCACCTGCCGTGAGAACACGTCGCGAAACCCATAGTCGTTCGAGATGGATGTGAGGATCGAGGAGTCCGTTGTCAGCGCGATGGCGGGCAGGGGCGCGCGGTCGAAATTGAAGCGGCTGGCAAACTCGGCGGCGATATGCTGGGCGTCCGCCGCGCTGCCGCCGTTGCCGGCGAGGAGGACTTTTTTTCCGGCCCGAAAGGCGTCCTCGAGGATCCGCGCGGCGTCGCCGATCGCGGCAAGCAAGGCGTCGTCATGCGCGATGGCGGCGATTGTCCGCTCGCTGAGCGCGAGTTCTGCGGCGATGAAACCGGCCGGGTTGTCTAACGGGTTGTCCATGTCTGCACTCCAGTCAGGGAGAATTGGCAGGGCTGCACCCAGCCCGGGAACACGGATAGCGCGCGGGAAACCTCCTCGCGTTGAAGTGGATCGATCATGAAGAAAATATATCCCCCGCCGCCGGCCCCGGAGACTTTTCCGGCGGACGCGCCGGCGGCGAGCGCCGCTTCCATCACGGCGTCGATGTCGGTGTTGCTGATGGAGGATGCCATCCGCTTTTTCGACTCCCAGGAGCGGGCCAGCACGCGGGCCATCGCCGGAATGTTGCCGCGCAAAAGCTGCTCTTTCATCGCCACGGCGTCGCGCTTCAATTCGTGCATGGCCTCGATGGAATCCATGCTCCCGCATTGCACGTTGCCAATCTGCTCGGCGATGATTTTTGCCGACTCGCGCGATGTGCCGTTGTGGTAAAGCAAAACACAGGCCTGCAGCTCGTTAAGCACGTCCGCATGGATGCGCAGTGGATTGACGATGACGCGCTCGCCCGCCGAGAATTCCATGAAATTAACCCCGCCAAACGCGGACGCGTACTGGTCCTGGCGCCCGCCCGCAAGCCCCAGCTCAAAACGCTCGATTTCATACGCCGTGCGCGCCAGCTCATATTCCCCGAGCGGGAGCTTCAGCCATTCCTTGTATGCGCCGAGCATGGCGACGGTGAGCGTGGAGGAGGTGCCAAGCCCGGATCCGGCGGGCGCGTCGGAATAGGTCGTCACATTGCATGCCAGATGGGAGGGGCCGGCGAGGGCCGGAAATTCGCGCGCCACGCGGTTATGCACGGCCTTGTGAAGGGCAAGCGGCTTGGAGATGTCCGCGTCAAACATGGGCGCGGCAGGCGCCTCGAAGCATTCATTGCGGTCGGCGGCGCGAAAGCGGACAATGCCATCCGAGCGTGGCTCGATGGTGCAGTGGGCGTGGAGGTCGATGGTGACGTTCAGCACGCATCCGCCAAAGTTGTCGCAGTAGGGAGACACGTCTGTGCCGCCCCCGGCCAGACCGAGGCGCAATGGCGAACGCGAGCGAAACAACATGGCCCGGCAGTGAAACGAATCTGACGCGGGAGTGAAGGGCGAAGACACTTTCGCGTTTTTACAGATTTTTACTTCGAGGCTTGGAAGATACCAAAGACGGGCGGAATGTTTTCCTGCGGCGGCCATTTGGGCAGGGTGCATCTGGACAGGATGAATAGTGTGTGCAATCTGGTGCGGATCCTCGATGGGGTTGGAGCCAGCGGGATTGGAGCCGATGGGATTGGTTTCGTTGGTAGCGGATCCGATGGGATTGGAGCCGGCGGAATTGGAAATTGGCGAATTGTCACACTTGCCGCATTGCTGCCGGAATTGCGTGGTTTTCCAGACCGCGCGACGTTGCGGAATCACGCATTGATCCGGGGATAACTGCCAACGAAAATGAGGGAGTTTGACAACGAAATGAGGGAGTGTGTGCGGGAGTTACTTGGAGGGGCGAAGGATGAAGCGGAGGGCGTAGTTGGTGAGGAGGATGGTGGAGGCGGGTTGGGGAGGGAGGGCGTGGGGGTCTGGGGAGCAGGTTTGGAAACCCGCGTTACGATGCGGGCGCTGTGCTACGACGGCGGCGCTGTGCTACGACGCACTCTCACGTCGGGCGTTTTCAAGTCCCCGCAGGTGGTCGGGATGTGCTGCCCAGGCTGTGCTGCAGGCCTTGCTGTGGCACCGCATGGACAATTTTTGATTGTCCGGCGTCCCGCACGCATGGGCGCCCGCGCGCTTGGGCGACGCTGGTTTTTGGGGCCGCCGCATTCGCCATGCCACGGCCGGCATCGCCGCGTTTTCACAGGGCATGCCGCGCCCCAAGCGGCCGTCCAAGGGTCTCGTTCTGATTGCTCGATGCCGCGATTCGAAGGGCGGTTTTTTTATCGAAAAATAAGAATGATTTTCGACCATATTAGAACGCAAATCATTTTCATCACGGATTAATTCTGTTTATTTGTCTTGATTTTTTGTAAACATTTTTGTTACATAGCGTTCTTTCTCACACAGTCTATAACCTTACTTCCCATGGCTCACTCACCTGGGGGGGGGGGGGGGGGGGGGGGGGGGGGGGGGGGGGGGGGGGGGGGGGGGGGGGGGGGGGG
>JAIRPL010000043.1 GCA_031256995.1 Puniceicoccales bacterium | reverse complement strand
GGTCATATCGTGTCGACGGTACCCGCGCCGAAAAAAATTATGCCGTTTTTTTCTTGCAACCATCCACTCGTATGACATTCCTATTCGCCGCTATGCAATTCTTCCCCCCCCCCCCCCCCCCCCTAATGCGCGTTCGCCATTAGCGAGGGCTATTCTTTGCCATAGAAGCATTCTCGCTTCAGCGACGGGTCTTGCTGTCGCGTGCTCGGCACTGGCTCCCGTTCCGAAGGCGTTCGCATTAAGCACTACGCTTGATGGTAGTGTGACGTACACTAGGTCTGAGCTTTATGGGAACACAGGCACGGATGTGCCAAATAATCCTCCCTCTCCTTCCTCTGGTAACGTATTGCTATTGCAGGGGGTCACTTTTACGGAGTCGTGTATGATCTTTGGTGGGTTTGGTGTTGGTGCTTCGAACAACAAAGTTCTTGTTGATGAAGCGCGGTTCTATCAGACGCTTTCAATCACAGGAGGACATGATTTGGAATATATGCATGCCAACGGAAATTATATATACATTGCCGACGGCATTTCTGGCGATTTCGGCTTTCTTATAGGGGGGCAATCAGCGAAGGAATCGTCCTTCAATACGATTACGATAAATGGAGGTACCACGATCGACTACCTTTATGGAAGCACAGAAACTAAGGTCTCGAACGATAATATTATTGACATTCCAGGCGGTCACGCCACCATCAACTGTATATTCGGTGGCGATGCCCAATATCCTGAAGGGGAAAGCTTGCGGAACTTCGTTGACATCAAGTCGGCGTATTCCGGAGAGATTGGTACTATTATTGGTGGCAATGCTACGCGCACTTCCTCTGACAATAGAGTCAACATAACTGGAGGGCTTATTCTAGGTAGCGTCTTGGGGGGAACGGGTGATAGAGCCGTCTATAATACAATTAGGATAGGCTACGCCGCGCAATTCGGTCCACAGGCTCAACTCTTTGGGGGGCAAGGGTATGTAGACTCATTTTCTGGAAACACTTTGGAGAAACGGAATGACGTTTTGATCTCCTGTGACGCCCGTGTCGGGGGCAATTACGGAGTACAAAACTTTGAGTATCTGAAGTTTTACTACGACGGGGCGGCCAACATCGCTTCGCTGAACACCACGGTGCGGCGTCCAACGGAAGGCATCGTGAAAATTGACACTGATCCGGAGAACAATGGGACCGGACACGTGATTACATTCGATGGCTTTATCAAGGGGGCGGGCGGCTTGCAAAAAGTTGGGGCTGGAAAGCTGATCCTATCCGGCCAGACGGAATACACCGGGGCACTTTCCGTCGTGGGAGGCACGGTCGTCCTTGATGGCGTCAATCAGTCCGCCACCTCGGTCTCGGTCGCCACGGGCGCGACACTCGCTGGCACCGGGACGGCGAATGCCAGCGGCGAGGTGACGCTTGCCGGCACGATTTCCCCCGGCGTGAACGCGGGTGCGATCGGAAAGTTGACCTTTAGGTCCGGCGCCGGCTTTGTCATTAAATCGACAGCGATCCTCTCCATCGACCTTGATGCCGTCGCTGGCGCGGATGTTGTCGAAAATTTTGGCGACATTAAGATTGAGCCGGGCGCGCAACTCCTGCTGGCTGACATTGGCGGGCAGATTCAGGCTGGCGACGAATTCACCGTTCTTTCCGCAGTTGGCGGCGCGATATCCGGAGATTTTGTGCAAGGGGAATTTGAGATCCAGGGCATTTCGTTTCAGCTCGTGAAACAGCCCCATGTTGGAGGCGGAGGCGGGGAGGATCTCCTTCTCATCTCCTCCAGGGACATCACCTATGCCACGCCCGCTGTGCCCGAGCCGAGTGTCTACGCACTTTGTGGCGGTTTAGCCGCCCTGTCCCTCGCCGCCTTTCGTCGTCACAGAAAGAACCGGCGCCGCGCCGCCCCCGGGCAGGCCTGGCCACGCTGATGGCGGCGTCATGGACCCGACGGGCGGCGAGGATGCCGCTCGTCGCGCCGCAGTAGACGGAAAGAGGAGGAGAAGGACACCCCTTCCCCTCTCTTTTTGCCCATCCGACGAAGTTGCCGCCCGCCGCGCCTGGTGGTCTGCAGGAGTGCGGGGCCGCCGGAAAATTCCGGAAAGGAAAAGGAGTTGTTTATCGGACGACGCCGGCCGGCATGTGCGCCGACAGGACCCGGGTCTCAACGGCGCGCCGTCTGGCGCAAGGCGGGGCGATGTGTTCCCGCGCTCCAACGGAAACGTGGCATGCAATGTGGCGCGCGGTGTGTGCCGATTGCCGATCCGGTTCGCGGATGGCGGGCGGAAAAAGCAGGTCAGGAAACCTGCGGCACGGTTTATTCCTCCCTGCCGTGGGATTTACGATTCCTCTGTCGCGCCGGACGGTCAGGTTTCAATCTCCTGCGGAAGGCCCGGCGGTTTTGTGACAGGTTAACCGGTAATGCTTCATGTGCGAGACGGCCAATCTCCGCTGGCGCCCGCCGCAGTGCAAAAAACACGGCATCTGGCCCACTTTGCCTTGAGCGGCAGGGCGCATGACGGTTGCATGTGCCCATGTCATCCAACACCAATCCTGAAAATGCGGCCGCCCTCCCCCCGTTCACGCCGCCGCCGTTCCTTGTCGAACTGCTTGATGCCAAGTCGCCCACGGGGCATGAGTTTGCCTCGCAAGCCGTGGTGGACAAGTATGTGAAAAGCGCGCAGGGCGTCGCCCGATACGAAAAAGATGCCCTTGGCAATCGCATTGCCACGGTCAATCCCGCTGGCAATCCAACGGTGATGTTTGCCGGACACATTGACGAAATCGCGCTTCAGGTTTCGTACATCGATGACAAGGGTTTTCTGTACTTCGATTTTCTTGGCGGACACGACCTCGTCATCCCATCGGGACGCCGGGTGCGCATCCTGACAAAGAATGGCCCCGTGTTGGGCGTCACGGGCAAACGCGCCGTGCACCTGATGTCGGCCGAGGATCGCCGCAAGGTGCCCGAGCGGCACGACATGTGGCTGGACATCGGGGCGGGAAACCGCGAGGAGGCCGAAAAGATTGTCCGCATTGGCGACCCTGCCGTCTATGACGTCGGTTTTGAGCTGCTCCGAGGCAGCGTGGGTGTTGCCCGCGCATTTGACGACAAGGCCGGCTGCTATCTTGTCATGGAGGCCTTGCTGCGGCTCGCGAAGAAGGAGGCTCTCGCGGCGCGTGTCATCTCGGTTGGCACCACGCAGGAGGAGATTGGCACACGTGGCGCGCAAGTTGCCGCCCAGGGCTTGAATCCTGACGTGGCCATCGCGGTTGACGTGACGCACGCAACCGATCACCCCGACGCGGACAACCGGAAGTTCGGGCGCATCTCCCTGCGTGGCGGCCCTGTCATCGCCCGCGGCCCGAACATCAACCCGCTTGTGTTTGATCGCCTCGTGGAAGTGGCCGAAACATTGGGAATCCCCTGCCAGATTCAGGCCGAGCCGCGCCCGACCGGCACCGATGCCCGCGCGATACAAATGGCCAACGCCGGCGTTGCCTGCGGACTCGTTTCCGTGCCTTTGCGCTACATGCACACGCCGGGGGAGATTGTGGATCTCGCCGTTGTCGAACAGGGCGTCAGGCTCCTCGTCGGCTTCGCGGAATCGCTGAAACCCGGCGAAACTTTCGCCTGGTAGCGACCGGCGGCGGTGCAGGATCGGGTCCCGACCCAATGCGGGGGGACAATGAAAAGGAGAGGGGGCGCCTCCCCCTCTCCCTTTTTCTTTTTTGACGGATGTGTTCCCCCGCGCGGGAAACCCCAATTCCAAAAGAGAACCGGAGCGGCACTCGCTTCCGCTCCGGTTCATTTTTTTGGCGGACCTTGCGGAACGCCAAATTGTGTTTTCATGAGGCGCACGACCCTGAGCAATCAGGAGACATACCCTTCCTCGCCGTGGTCGCTGATGTCCAGCCCTTGCGATTCGGCCTCCGCCGTCGGGCGCAGCCCTATCGTGAATTTTATGAGGAAGGCGATGATCGCGGTGGCGACAACGCTCAGGGCGATTGTGATGAGCGTTGCAAGCGCTTGCGCCGTAAGGAGTTCTATGCCCCCAGTGGCGCCGTTGATGTCTTTCACCGCGAGGACTCCGCTCAAGAGCGTGCCAACCGTCCCACCGACCGCGTGAACGCCAAAGGTGTCGAGCGCGTCATCGTAGCCAAGCCAGGCTTTCAGCTTCACCACGGCGAAGAAGGGGACGATGCCCGCGAAGATCCCGCAAATAACCGCCCCCGTCGCATCCACAAAGCCGGCGGCTGGCGTGATGACCACAAGCCCGCCGACGACGCCCGAGCAGAAACCCAGCACCGAAGGTTGTTTTTTGGTGATGAATTCCAGCAATGCCCAGACGAATCCGCCGATCGCGGCGGCAAAGGTTGTGGTGAGCAGCGCGTTGCCGGCAAGTCCGTTCGCCGCGCCGGCACTACCGGCATTGAAGCCATACCAGCCAATCCAGAGTATCGCCGTGCCGATCATGCAAAGCACCATGCTGTGCGGAGCCATCTTCTCTTTGCGAAAACCCAGCCTTGGGCCAAGAATCAACGCCAGCACGAGGGCCGAGTAGCCGGAGGACATGTGGACCACCGCCCCGCCCGCGAAGTCGATCGCGCCAATGTTCCCTTCCCCGCCCCCAAGCAAACCGCCTCCCCAGACCATGTGGGCCATCGGGTAGTAGACGGCGAGGCTCCAGAGGGCCACGAAAACCATCACCGCTGTGAATTTCATGCGTTCGGCGATGGCGCCAAGGATTAAGGCGGGGGTGATGATGGCGAAAGTGAGTTGAAAAACCACGAAAACATTTTCGGGAACGCCAACCAAATGATCGTAGGAAAAGCCCCCCTTGCCACCGATGCCCGCAAGAAAAGCCTTGTCGAGATTGCCGATGAATTTTCCGTCGCCGCTAAAGGACAGGCTGAACCCGGCCGCCCACCACAAGATCGTCGCCAGGCCCGCGATGCCAAGGCATTGGGCAAGCACGGAAAGCACATTCTTCCGCCGCACAAGCCCGCCGTAAAAAAGCGCCAGCCCCGGAAGCGTCATGAAAAGAACAAGCGCGGTGCTCGTAAGCATCCAGGCTGTGTCCCCGGCGTTGATGACGCTCTTGTCCTCCGCAGGCTTCTCCGGGCTTTCGGGTTTGGCGCTGGGCGCGGGCTGGGCGGCTTCCTGGGCGGCTGGCGCGATGGTGCCCGCCGGGGATGCTGGCGCGGCAAGCGTGGGAGGCGGGGAGGTCTCGCCCTCGGCGAACACGTCGGACGCGGATGCCGCGCAGGCGACACCGAGCAGCAAGGTCGGAAGGGCGGTTTTGAGGAGTGATTGTATTTTCATACTTCCGCCATCAAGCAGTCTTCGTGCCAAGTTCGCTTCTGTGAAACACCAATCCACCCGCGACGCATGAAGACGGAAAGCAGCTTTTCTCATCCCACCTCCCTGCCCCTCGGCGGAATTTCCAAAATTCAATCCAGATCCCTCGCCGTTTCATGCAAAATGCTTTGAATTGGACATTGCCTGTCCGCGTCCCCACGCTCCTGTTCAATGAAGAAAGGCATCAGAATAGACGAAGCAGAGCCTTACGACGTGATTGTCTGCGGGGCCGGGCACGCAGGCGTTGAGGCCGCCTTGGCTGCGGCGCGCATGGGGGGCAGCGTTCTCCTGCTCACGGGGAATTTGGACACCATCGCGCAAATGAGTTGCAACCCTGCCATTGGCGGACAGGCCAAAGGGCACATTGTCCGGGAGATTGACGCGCTTGGCGGCGAGATGGGCATCTGCGCCGACACCACGGGGATCCAGTTCCGCACCCTCAACGCCTCAAAAGGCCCCGCCGTCCAGGCCCCCCGCGCCCAATGCGACAAGAAAGCCTACCAGCTTCGCATGAAGCACACCTTGGAGCTGCACCCCAACGTTTCCCTGTTTCAGGCCATCGTCTCCGCCCTCATTGTCCAAGGCGGTGCCGTGCGGGGCGTCCGCACCAATCTCGACATCCCGTTTTATGGGCGCACGGTGATTGTCACCACGGGGACTTTTCTGCGTGGGTTGATGCACATTGGCACCAACAAAACCGAGGGCGGGCGCATGGGCGACTTCGCCGCCCTCACGTTGTCCCGGAGCCTGCTCGACAATGGAATCGAGCTGGGGCGCCTCAAAACAGGAACCCCTCCGCGCATTCTTGGCAGGTCCATTCGCTTTGAACGCTGTGAGGAGCAAAAGGGGGACGCCTCGCCCACGTTTTTTGCCTTTTACGACACACGGGATGTGGCGGATTTGTTCCACGTGGAACATCCACGAGGCCAGCAGCGCCCCGGCTGGAAACCTGGCACCGGACAAGTCTCCTGCTGGATGACGGATGCCGGGCGCGCCACGGGTGAGATCATCCGCGCCAACCTCCACCGCTCCCCGCTCTTTGGCGGCGAAATCAAGGGCATTGGCCCGCGCTACTGTCCATCCATCGAGGACAAATTTGTCAAATTTGGGGACAAGGAATCCCATCGCCTCTTTCTGGAGCCGGAAGGGCGCGGCACTGACGAATGGTACGTCAATGGGTTCTCCTCCTCGCTGCCCTTTGAGGTGCAGTTGCAAATGCTCCAAAGTGTTCCGGGCTTGGAGGATGCCGTGATGACCCGTCCCGCCTATGCGGTCGAATATGACTACGCGCCGCCCACGCAGCTGTTTCCAACCTTGGAGACCAAGGCTGTGCGGAACCTCTTCCTTGCCGGGCAAATCAATGGAACCTCCGGCTATGAGGAGGCGGCGGGGCAGGGTCTTGTCGCCGGCGCAAATGCCATCGCCAGATTGCGCGCGATTCCACCTCTCATTTTGAGCCGCCATGAGAGCTACATCGGGGTGTTGCTCGACGACCTTGTCACCAAGGGGACGCTTGAGCCTTACCGGATGTTCACCAGCCGCGCTGAATATCGACTGCTTCTCAATCACGGGAGCGCCGAATGCCGTCTGCGCCAGCATGCTGCCCGCCTCGGCCTCGTCCCGCCCGCGCGCCAAGATCTCCAGGCCCAAAAAGCCGATCGCATCCTCCACTGGAGCGTCGAGCTGGAAAACATCCCCATGCGCGGCGGCAAGGCGGGCGACCTGTTGCGGCGCGACATGGAAAAACTCCCCGAGGGCCTCCCTCCCGCCTTTCTCGCGCTGCCCCGCTGCGAGCGCGAGGAGATCCTCTATCGCGTTCGCTACCGGGGTTACCGCGAACGGGACTTGTGCGCCATCGGACGGCAGGAAAACCTTGAGAATGCGAAAATCCCCGCGGGAATGGATTATGGCGCCCTTGCCGGCTTGCGCCTGGAGGCCCGCCAAAAACTTGCCCAAATCCGGCCTGTCACCCTCGCCCAAGCCTCCCGCATCAGCGGAGTCTCGCCAGCGGATATCGCCGTCCTTCAAATCTGCCTCCGCGCCGGAAAGTTCCACGTGGAACAACCGCCGCCCGGCGCCGGCGATCCCGTGACGTGTGAATCACCTTCCGGCGGGCCATTTTCCTCCAAGGAGGCGTGAAAGTGGCATGTTCCCCGTCTGGGATTTTGAGAATCCAACCCACGGTTGACTCATAAGGCGCCCCATTCCATTTTTTCGGGAACAGATGCCCTCCGTTTCCGAAAAACTCTTTCAACGCGCCCTGCAAATACTCCCCGGCGGGGTAAACTCACCCGTTCGGGCCTTTCGTGCGGTCGGCGGGCGCCCATTCTACACGGCATCCGCCACGGGGTGCCGCTTGAAAACCGAGGATGGGGGGACGCTCATCGACTACGTTCGCGCATGGGGGCCGGCCATCTTTGGGCACAATGATCCGGAAATCCGCGCCGCCATTTTTGACGCGCTGGAGCGTGGTACGGGGTTCGGAACCTGCCATGCCGCCGAGGTCGAGATGGGCGGGTTGTTGTGCGATATCGTGCCTTCCGTCGGGAAGGTTCGCATGACAAACAGCGGCACCGAGGCCACGATGACGGCCATCCGGCTGGCGCGGGGATTCACAAACCGGAGAAAAATCATCAAATTTCAGGGCTGTTTTCATGGTCACGGCGATGCCCTTCTTGTCAAGGCAGGCTCCGGGGCGCTGACATTCGGCCATCCGGACAGCGCCGGGGTCACTCCTGGGGCGGCGGCGGACACGCTGGCGCTCCCTTTTAACGACATTGGGGCGTTGAAAGCTGCATTTGCGGCGCCTGGCGTGGGGGAGGAAATCGCGGGGGTGATTTTGGAGCCATTTCCCGGCAACGCCGGATTCCTTTTCCCTGACCCCGGTTTTCTTGAATGCCTCCGCGAACTTTGCGATCGCTCGGGCGCGGTGCTCATTTTTGATGAGGTGATGACGGGGTTCCGTCTTGGCTTGCATGGCTCAATGGGATTGCACGCCGTCCGGCCCGACCTTGTTTGCCTTGGCAAAATCATTGGCGGCGGGTTTCCCATAGGAGCCATCGGTGGGCACGCGGCCATCATGGATCAGCTCGCGCCGCTCGGTCCTGTGTATCAATCCGGCACGTTTTGCGGGCATCCTGTCGTCCTTGGGGCCGGCATTGCCGCCATCCGCAAACTTCAGCGCGACCTTCCCTACAAGCGCCTTGCGGAAACCAGCGCGACGATCGCCGCCGCATTGGAGGGGGCGGCAAGGGAAAAGGGCATTCCCCTGCGGGCGCATCACAAGGCGGGCATGTTCTCTTTCTTTTTCAATGATGCTCCCGTGCGCAACCTTGACGATGTCCTGCGGGGCGATCACGCCCTGTTCGGGAAAGTCTTTCAATACGCCCTGTCCCATGGCGTTTTCCTCCCGCCATCCGCCTTTGAGAGCTGTTTTCTCTGCACCGCGCATGACGACGATGCCGTCTCCCAAACCTGCGAAGTGCTCGCCAATGCCATCAAGGCGTTATAGCGCCCCCCCATCATCCTTGCCGTTCTTCTTTCGCCGCCTTCAGACGGTGATCAGGCATGCGGGTTGATGGCGGCGCGGCGGCGTGTGCAATCCCGCGCGAGGTTTTCTATAAACCATGTGGCAGGGCCTCGAATGGACAGGCGCCCGCCGCCTTCCTTCGGAAGCAACGACGGGCGTCTTTTGGGACCCTGTGTCCCAGGTCAGCTTCCTGTATGCTTGAAGGCTTTGTCCACCGCCTCCGACTTGCCCATGGGAAGGACGTCAAACTCGAGCCTTATGGCCCATGCGTGCTTGCCGGCTGGCGCCTTGGGGAGGCGAATGGAAAGCCCTTCGGCCGTGGCGGCAGTCTCAAGCTTTGAGTCCGTGCCAAGAAGCGTGGCGCTCAACAATTTGGATTTTCCGAGAACCTCCGGTGCGAGGGACTTCACAAGAATGTTTTCGCCATGGTTGAGGAGGAGGACGTAGAGCGTGTTCGCCTTTGTGGTGAAACGGAGGTCGGACACGGCATATTTTGTCGCATTTCCGTCGGAAAAAGTGCCCACATTCCCGCGCGCAGCCCCTTCCCCATAACGATACCAAGGGCGGGTTCCATAAATGGCGTCACCATTGATTTTGAGCCATTCCCCAATCTCAAGCAGCACGTTCTTCTGGGCCTCGGTGATAGTCCCATCCGCCTTTGGGCCGATGTTGAGAAGCAGGTTTCCATTTTTGGAAACGATATCCACCAGGCTGTGAATGATCTGGCCGGCGGATTTGTTGCTCTCTCCCTTGACATGGGACCATGACCGGCGCCCGATGGAGGTGTCCGTCTGCCACGGGTATTTTTGGAGCACGTCGCGACTGCCGCGCTCGACATCCGAAACCTGCACATTGTTGGGAAAGCCTTTCTTGGTGTTCACGACAACACCCCGCCCCCAGTCGCGGGCATTGTTGTAGTAGTAGGCGAGGAACTTGTTGAATGACGGCATGATACGGTCAACCGACCAGTCAAACCAGATGAGCGCGGGTTGGTACTTGTCGATAAGTTCCTTGGTGTGGGCAAGAAAATCGGCCTCAACCGCATCATCGTAGGGGGCGTCGCGGGTGCCGCCGGGCAGACGAAAACCGTAGAGACTGATGGAGCGGTCCTGCACATCACTGGGGAATTTCAGGCCGCCGTTGAAGAAGAAACTGTTTTCAAGGCGATGGCTGGAAAGGCCGAAAACAAGCCCGGCGCCCTCGATGGATTTCTTCAGTTCGCCGAGAATGTCGCGCTTTGGCCCCATGGCCACGGCATTCCAGGGATTTCGGTCGCTGGCATACATGGAGAACCCGTCGTGGTGTTCGGCGACGGGAACGACGTATTTCGCGCCGGATGCCTTGAAAAGCGCGGCCCATTCCGAGGCATCAAATTTCTCCGCCTTGAACAACGGCACGAAATCCTTGTAACCAAATTTTGTCTGGGGTCCGTAAGTTTTGAGGTGATGTTTGTAAACCGAGCTGCCCTCAACGTACATGTTGCGGGGATACCACTCCGAGCCAAAGGCGGGGACGGAATAAACGCCCCAGTGGATGAAAATGCCGAACTTGGCGTCCCTGAACCAATCGGGAATCTGGTAGTGTTCCGCAAAATTCTTCCAATCGGCTTGAAACACGGCGGTGCCTTTGGGCGATGCGACGCTGAATTGGGCGGCGGGTGGCGCTGCCTTCACCGGGCCGACATCTGACACAGGAGCGGAAGTGTCCAAAGCGCCCGATTTCTCCGGCGCGGCAGACATTGTTGTGGCAGCGGCAAAGAGCAAAACACCGGCCAAGGGCACAAAACGCACGTTCATATTTAGGAAAAAATAATGAGACATACTCCGCGCAACAGGGTTCCGGCATGCGGCGGCGCCGTGCGTTTTTTTCCGCACGCCTCCCCGATCACATCCCCTCGTTTCGCATTTGCGCCATCGCGCAAACTTCCCATCCTCCCTCCCCTATTCGCAATGAGCTACATCATACCCAGTGTCGTGGAGCGCGACGGACGCGGTGAGCGTTCGTGGGATATTTATTCGCGACTCCTCAAGGATCGCATTATTTTCCTCGGCGCGCCCATCTTTGACGAGGTCGCCAATGCCGTCATCGCACAATTGTTGTTTTTGCAGATGGAGGACTCCAAGAAGGACATCCATCTTTACATCAACTCGCCCGGCGGAAGTGTCACGGCGGGCATGGCGATTTACGACACAATGAATTTTCTGCATTGTGACATCGTCACTTACTGTGTCGGCCAGGCCGCAAGCATGGCCACGGTCCTCCTCGCCGCCGGCACCAAGGGCAAGCGCTACGCCCTGCCCAACAGCCGCGTGATGATCCACCAGCCCTCCGGCGGCGCCACCGGCCAGACCTCCGACATCTCCATCGCCGCCAAGGAGATCCTCCGCTGGCGCGACACCCTTAACAAGGCAATCGCCCGCCACACAGGCAAGACCTTTGAGCAAGTGCAAAAAGACTCCGACCGTGACTATTACCTGAGCGCCATTGAGGCCCGCGATTACGGCATAGTGGATCACGTCATCGAGAATAAACCTGGCAAAACTTGATGCGCGCCGGAAGACCCGCGTGCATAAAACGACAACCGAATCCGATTCCTGATCGCCCGTCGATCCCCTGCGCAAAGGATGCGTGCGGGGCCGGTCAAAGCGTTCTTGCCCCCCCCCTCCCACAGCCACCATGCCACCCCCCCAGCCATCCATGTCCGACATGTCCCGCGATGAGAAGTTGGTTGCGACCGTTTGGGGAGAGATCCTTGCAAGCGCCACGCGCGCCATCGACGTCGAACAAGCCCTCGCCCCGATGCTTCGGGAATTTGTCCTCGACCAGCCCTCCTTCAGCCACGCCATCGCCTATCGCCTCGGCGCAAAACTCGTCTACCACTCCAAACGGGGGGGGCATCTCGACGAAGTTTTCCGGGAGGCCTTCCTTGACGATCCCGCGATCCTTGCCCAGATCGCCGCGGACCTGAACGCCATCGTCGAACGCGACCCCGCCTGCGACTCCGTCCTCATCCCCTTCCTGTGGTTCAAAGGCTTTCAAGCCATCACCTGCCATCGCGTCGCCCACTGGCTCTGGAGGCGCGGACGCTGCCTCTTCGCGCTGCACATCCAATCCCTCGTCTCCGAAGTGTTCGCCGTGGATATCCATCCAGCGGCAAGGATCGGCCGCGGAATCCTGCTTGATCACGCCACGGGATTCGTCGTCGGCGAAACCGCCATCATCGAGGACGACGTTTCGCTCCTCCATGCCGTCACCCTCGGCGGGACAGGCAAGGAGCGTGGAGACCGTCATCCCAAGGTGCGGCGCGGCGTGCTTATCGGCGCAGGGGCAAAAATCCTCGGAAACATCGAGATCAACGAAGGGGCGAAAATTGGCGCGGGCAGCGTTGTGCTCGACAGCGTCCCGCCCCACACCACCGTCGTGGGCGTTCCGGCACAGCCCGTCGAGGATGTTGATTCCTGCGACCTCCCCGCCTTCAACATGGACCATCATTTCCACAAACTCAGCCGCGTCTGGGCACCGGAGATATAGTCCCGCTGCACACGGCATCATGGAGGGGCCACCTCCTTTTGCCCAAAGTTCCCCGCAGGTATTGACCCGTTTTGTGGGAATTGCGTGATTCCGAAAAAAAACGAACGCACGGGGCCTTTCACAATGGGCTATCGCCGGACGTTGAAGCGCATCATCGGATACGGAAATTATTGCCACCGAAAGCAACCTTGGAGAGCGGCACCCCTGCGCCGTTTTGGAAAAGGCAGCGTGGAACGCCCCACTTGAATGCCGCCGCCCCTGACGTTGCCGCGTCCGCCGGCGGTGCGCCTGACGTT
Organism: Puniceicoccales bacterium; assembly: GCA_031256995.1. Taxonomy (GTDB): domain Bacteria; phylum Verrucomicrobiota; class Verrucomicrobiia; order Opitutales; family UBA953; genus CALNBE01. The sequence continues at coordinate 819 of JAIRPL010000043.1, read as the reverse complement.
TCTGCCGCGTCTGGCGCCCGGCGTTTCCGCCGGTGTCTGGTGCTGGCGTTCCCGTTGGCGCCAGCGTTGACGTTGGCGTTGGCGCGGGAATGCTATCGCCAATGGCGTTGATGTTTCCATTGGCACTGACGCTGCCGTTGGCGCTGACGTTGAAGCGCGTTGGGTGCGCGAAGGAACGACGTTTCCGTCGGTGCCCGCGTTGGCCTTTCCGAGGCGCCTGATGTTGGCGCGGCCGTTGGGTTGGGGCGGGCGGCGGTTTTGAGCGATCTTTTGCCGCACCTGGCATTGGCGTTTTCGTTGACGCTGCCATTGAACCCTGCCGACACGCGAAGGAAAACATCATTGCCGTTGGCGCTGCTGTTTCCGGTGGCGCCAGCGCTGATGCTGGCGCTGGAGCGCGGCGGTTTCGGCGAAACCGCCCCACCACGGAACTGCCGCTGGCGCTGCTGTTGGCGCCGGCGTTGAAGCGCGCCGGGCGCGCGAAGGGGCGCCGCCGCGCCTGGCGCTTGGCGTCGTTGGTTCCGCACAGCGCCGGGCGCCGGCGTTTCCGGCGGCGCCCGGCGCGGCTGCTGGTGTTACTTTTGGTGCTGGCCTTGGCGGCTTTGGTTTTGGACGTTTTAGCCGTTTTTGGCGGGGTTGGCTTTGGCGGTTTTGGCTTTAGCGGCCTTGGCCGTTTTGGCGGGGTTGGCCTTGGCGGCCTTGGCGGTGGTTTTGGCGTTTGCGGTTGCGCAGGAGGGCCAGGGTGAGGGTGGCAAGGGCGCCGCAGAGGGCGTAGGTGGAGGGTTCGGGGACGAAGGGGATGGCGTAGGTGGTGATCAG